>JASGFI010000055.1:0-16454 GCA_047605615.1 Edaphocola sp.
TAGAATTAATGCCCTATTTTACTTCGGAAAACTAAACTTTGTTTCATTAAAATTTCAGTAATGCCTTTTAAACAAGCTATACCAAACAAAAAAACCGCCCTTTCGGGTAGTTATGGTCGGAAGATTTTTTCTTCCGACTTTTTTGTTTTAAAAAATCTGAAAAACACAATATAATACATTGAATATCAAATAATTACTTGTGTGTCTGGTTTTAATTTTGTATCTTTATGCCTGATAATCAATTATTTATGTCAGTATTTAAAGACCACAAAATTTCCCTTAAACAAGTGTTGGAATTTATTCCCGAAGCACTTTTAAGCCATCTTTCCGCCACCACCAAAGTGGATTATTACAGCAAGGTTCTTCACGGAAGAAAAATGTTTTACCTTCTTCTGTTCTGCATTTTCGACAACGAAAGACTAAGCCAAAGAACATTGGAAGATTCCTTTAACAGCAGCGGATTCAAAGCACTGTTCGGTTTGGGCGAGGAGGAAAATCCGGATAAAGCCTTTAAAACATAAACAAAAAAATGGTCGGAGGTTTCTTCCGACCATAACTACCCTTTCGGGCGGCCTTTCTTTGTTGATGCTAAAAGGTTTCATCAAGCCCCAATCAAATCTACCGAACGGTTTACGAAGGCCGTCAAATCGGCACCGGTAAGCATGCCTTGCGACAACAAGGCCAAATCGAACGCCTGGCGCGCCAAGCGTTCGCGGGTAGCTTCGTCTTTTTCTTCCAGTATGTGGCGCACCACTTTGTGGTTGCCGTTTACCGATACCTTGTAGTTGTCGGGCAGGTTGCCGTAGAAGCCCATCATGCCGCCGCCGGTTTTGGCCATATCTTTCATGCGGCGCATGAACTCGTCCATGGTTACGGTTACGGGCAGTTCATCGGGGCTAAGGCCCTCTACCGCTACGTTCATGGTGGCGTTGTTGTTGATGGCTTTTTCAAATAGTTCCTTCACGGTGTTGCTTTCGTCTTCGCTCAACACGCTTTCTATCTTCGTGTCCTTTTCTATCAATTTGTCCACCACGTCGGCATCTACACGTTTCAGGGTGGTTTTTTCCAGTTTTTGTTCCAGTTGGCCTATGAAGTGGTTGTCTATGGGCGAGTCCATCACCAATACGTCGTAACCCTTGCGCTCCGCAGCTTTGATGAAGGTGTCTTGCTTGCCGGGGTCGTTGCTGTACAGATATACTGCATTGCCGTTTTTGTCGGTTTGTTCGGCCGCTACCTTGGTGCGGTATTCCGAAAGCGTGAAGTAGTTTTTGGCAACGTTTTGCAGCAGGGCAAAGTCTTTGGCTTTGTCGTAAAATTTTTCTTCGGTTATCATGCCGTATTTTACGAACAGGCCAATGTAGTTCCATTTTTCTTCAAAAGATTTGCGGTCGGCCTTGAACAAATCGTGCAGTTTGTCGGCTACTTTTTTGGTGATGTAGCTGCTTATTTTTTTCACGTTGCCATCGGCCTGCAAAAAGCTGCGGCTTACGTTCAACGGTATGTCCGGGCTGTCTATCACGCCTTGCAGCAACAACAAAAATTCGGGCACTATATCCTTCACTTCATCGGTGATGAATACCTGGCGGCTGTACAGTTGAATCTTGTTGCGTTGCAACTCGAATTCGTTTTTCACCTTGGGAAAATAAAGCACGCCGGTAAGGTTGAACGGGTAATCTACGTTCAGGTGAATCCAAAACAAGGGTTCTTCCTGCATGGGGTACAGCTCGCGATAGAACTTCAGGTAATCTTCGTCCGCAAGGTCTGCTGGTGCTTTGGCCCATATAGGCTTGGTGGTGTTGATGATGTCGGGAACGGTTGTTTCCTTGTATTTTGGCTTGCCGTCTTCATCTTCGCCATCGGGTTCGCGCTCTGTTTTGGTGCCGAATTGAATGGGTACGGGCAGGAATTTGCAATACTTGTCCAATATGCCGCGCAGTTTGTATTCGTCCAAAAATTCTTCCGAATCGGCATTGACGAAGAGGATGATTTCGGAACCCCGTTCGGTGCGGTCGCTATCGGTTATTTCAAACTCGGTGCTGCCGTCGCAGGTCCAGCGGGCAGCTTGTGCGCCTTCCTTGTAAGAAAGCGTGTTGATTTCCACTTTGTCGGCCACCATAAAGGCAGAGTAGAAGCCCAAACCGAATTTACCTATGATTTCCTGCGCATCTTTGGCCTCTTTGAACTGTTCCACGAACTCCGTGGCACCAGAGAAGGCCACTTGGTTGATGTATTTCTTTATTTCCTCGGCGGTCATGCCTATGCCGCGGTCGGTAATGGTAATGGTTTTCTTTTCGGCATCGAAGGCTACCTGTACCGTCAGGTCGCCCATTTCGCCCCTGAACTCGCCCAGCGAAGAGAGGCGTTTCAATTTTTGCGTAGCGTCCACGGCGTTGGACACCAATTCGCGCAAAAATATTTCGTGGTCGGAGTAAAGAAATTTCTTGATAATCGGGAATATGTTCTCCGTATGAATCGAAATGTTGCCTTTTTCTTGCATATACTAAATTGCTTTTGTGGATTTTGGAAAACAAGCAACAAACAATGTTCCTTTCGGCCCGATATTGCCAAAATGACATTAAGGCACCAACAAGGATTCCCGAATCTTGAAAATTTTGCAGTCGAATGGCATAAAAACGAAGTGTCCCCGGCTTGCGCCCGCCAACACAACTTTCCCGCGCGAACCGCAAATGTTATTCCTATATTTTCCGTGGCCTTATGCAAGAATGGGTGGGTATGGATTTTAAGGCCACACTTTATCCTAAATCGTTCTTACTATCCAATAGTATAACTAACGCTACCGTCTTTTTCGTCTTTCAGCATAATGCCGGCATCGCTCAGCATGGCCCTTATCTTGTCGGAGGTGGCATAGTCTTTGCGGCCTTTGGCATCTTTGCGCATTTCTATCACCAACTGCAGCACCACGCCCAGCTTGCTGTCGTCTCGCTGTTGCATGGCTCGTAGGCCCATTATATCTTCCAGGTAGGTTTTGAAGGTTGTTTTCAACAAAGAGACAGTATCCTTGCCCAGCGCGTCGGCGGGTATTTGGCCGCCTTTGATGCCGTTGATAACGGGGGCCATTTCAAATAAATTGGCCAATACTTTTGCCGTGTTGAAATCATCGTTCATGTCATCGGCGCAATCTGCGCAAAACTTCCTCGCTTTCTCGTCCAAGGCCGCATCGGCTGCTTGGCCGCCTGCGTCCAATTTTTGCAATACTTCGTAGGCTTCCCACAAACGTTTGAATGCCTTTTCGGAAGCCTGCAATGCCTCGTTGGAAAAGTCGAGGGTGCTGCGGTAATGGGTTTGCAAAATGTAGAAGCGTATCACCATGGGGTGGTATGGCTGCTCCAGCATGGGGTGGTCGCCGCTGAACAACTCGGTAAGTTTTATTACGTTGTTGTAGCTCTTGCCCATTTTCCTGCCGTTGATGGTTATCATGTTGTTGTGCATCCAATAGTTGACCGGTGCGCAATCGTGGGCTATGGTGCTTTGGGCTATTTCGCTTTCGTGGTGGGGAAATTGCAAGTCCATGCCGCCACCGTGTATGTCGAACCGCCGGCCCAGGTATTTGCTGCTCATGGCCGAACATTCGATGTGCCAGCCCGGAAAACCCTCGCCCCACGGGCTTTTCCAGCGCATGATGTGCTCTGCCGGTGCTTTTTTCCAAAGTGCAAAATCCACTTTTTCCCTTTTTTCTTCTTGCCCGTCCAGGTCGCGGGTGGTTTCCAGCAAGTCTTCCAATACCCTGCCCGACAGTTTGCCGTAAGGATAATTGGCGGCGTATTTTTTCACGTCGAAATAAACGGAGCCGTTTACTTCATAGGCATAGCCTTTGGCCATGATGTCTTCAATCATGCCTATTTGCTCTATTATGTGGCCGGTGGCGGTGGGTTCTATGGAGGGTTCCAGGTTGTTGAACTTGCGCATGCCCCAGTGGAACAGGTTGGTGTATTTATGTACCAGTTCCATGGGTTCCAGCATTTCCAAAATGGCTTTCTTGGCCACCTTGTCTTCTGCTTCGCGACCTTCTTCTTCAAAATGGCCGGCATCGGTTATGTTGCGCACATAGCGCACTTTGTAGCCCAGGTGTTGCAGGTATCGGTTCACCACATCAAAGGTTATGTAGGGCCTCGCATGGCCCAAGTGCGATTCGCCGCTCACCGTGGGGCCGCATACATATAAGCCCACATGGCCGGGGGTAATGGGTTCAAATTTTTCTTTTTGCCGTGTATAGGAATTGTATAATTGTAGGTATGACATGTTCTTTTTGCGGTAATGAACGGCAAAAATAAGGTTTAGAAAAATAAGCCCGCAAAATAGCGGGAAGGCGAAAGGCAGCCGTCGCTCTTCACGGTAAAATTACCTTCCCTGGATGGGTGTTCGGTTTTTGGCCATGCTTGCCAAACTTGTTACTTTCGCATCATGCTTGCGCTTAGCTTCACCGAAGAAAACTACCTCAAAGCCATTTACTACCTGCAACAGGATAGCAATACCCAAGACGTGTCGGTCAATGACATAGCGGAGCGCATGAGCACGCGCCCTGCTACCGTTACCGACATGATGCGCAAATTGTCCGAAAAGCAATTAATCAATTACGAAAAATACAAAAAGACCCACCTTAGCAAAGCCGGACTGGAAGCGGTGTTGCAGGTAGTGCGCAAGCATAGGTTGTGGGAGGTGTTCCTGCACGATAAGTTGGGTTTTTCATGGGACGAAGTGCATGAGGTGGCCGAAGAACTGGAACATATCAAATCGCAAAAATTGATTGAACGGATGGATGCCTATTTGGGTTTCCCGCGCTTCGACCCTCATGGCGACCCCATACCCAATGCCGAAGGCGAGATACAACCCGCATCCAGCCTCACGCTTTCGGAGGCCGAACCCAAAAAGAAATTGAAACTGGTAGCGGTTAAAGATGCCTCGGCAGCTTTCTTGCAGCACCTCGAACGGTTTGGCTTGCAAATAGGCACCCTCTTGACCGTGCGGGAACATTTGCCTTTCGATGGGAGCGTCATGATTAGCATAGACAAAAAAACGCCCATTATGCTGTCCGACAAAATAACGGCCAACCTATTGGTAATAGAGTCTTCGCGTGGGAAATAGCATGGCAACATAAGACATCGTAAAAATGATAAATACCGAAGCATACCGCATCGTTGAAAACGAGGCGAAGCAGGCCAAAGCTACCTTGGTAGCCGTATCGAAACTAAAACCCGAAGCCGACATCCAGGCATTGTACGATTTGGGCCAAAGGGATTTTGGCGAAAATTATGTGCAGGAATTGGTAGATAAACACGGCAATTTGCCGGGCGACATACGTTGGCATTTCATAGGCCATCTGCAAAGCAACAAAGTGAAATACATAGCGCCTTTCGTACACTTGGTTCATGGCGTGGACAGCTTTAAATTGTTGCAGGAAATAAACAAACAGACAGCCAAAGCAAATAGGGTAATACCGTGCCTGTTGCAGGTGCATATAGCCGAAGAAGAAACGAAATTTGGGTTGGACGAAAAAGAAATGATAGCCTTGCTGGAAACCTACGAAGCGCAAAAAGAATCGTTGCGGCACATCCGCATAGACGGCTTGATGGGCATGGCTTCTTTTACCGAAGACAAAAACAAAGTGACCCGCGAATTTCGCAACCTGAAAGCATGCTTCGAGGTGGCCAAAAGGTCTTATTTCATAGGTGCGCAACATTTTAATATACTTTCCATGGGCATGAGCGGCGATTATAAGATAGCCTTGGAAGAAGGCAGTACCCTGGTGCGCGTGGGCAGCCTGCTTTTCGGTGCCAGGCATTAATTTTGCGTATGTGCTTAAACCTTTTGCTTAGTTGTTAGTCCTAACGCCGTTTGTCCCCCCAACCAATATTTATGCGCCACTCTTTTACTTCTCTCAAAATAAATCCCCTTTGGGGCTTGTTGCCTTGCGCCCTTGCTTTTTTTGCGGCCTGTGGCCATAAAAAAGAGTCCGCCGGCGATGGCAAGAAAAAAGGCGGGGACAAGCAGCAATTGGCTGCGGAGGTATTCGTAGTTCGTGCGGCAACGCTTAATCCCGTTTACGAAAGCAGCGGCAACTTATTGGCCAACGAAGCCGTAAACGTCTATCCCGAAGTGGCGGGGCGCATTACGGCCATACACTTCAAGGAAGGCAGCCGGGTGCACAAAGGCCAATTGCTGGTGCAGCTTTTCGACAGCGACATAAAAGCCCAGATACAAAAGCTGCAAGCGCAGCGCAAGCTGCAAGCAACAACCGAGCAACGCTACAAACAACTATTGGACATCAACGGTATCAGCAGGCAGGAATACGATGCCGCAGCTACCAATATAGCCGCTACCGATGCCGATATAGCCTACAACGAAGCCTTGTTGCGCCGGTTGCAAATAAGGGCGCCCTTCGATGGCACTATTGGTTTGCGCAACATCAGCGTGGGGGCAGTTGTAGCTACTGCTACCCTGATTACCACTATCCAACAAATAAATACGTTGAAGCTCGATTTTCCCTTGCCCGAGCAATATAAACAAGATGTGGCCTTGGGCCAATCGGTTCGCTTTACCGTGGACGGCAATGCCGATACCAATACCGCAAAATTGATAGCCCTGCAACCGGCAGCCGACGAAACCACCCGTACCATTACCGTGAGGGCATTGGTGCCTAATGTGGCCAGTAGCTTGATGCCGGGGGCTTTTGCACATGTTTATGTACCCCTGCGCAAACCCGGACAATCCTTGATGGTGCCCTCGCAATGTATCATCCCCACCACACGCGAAAAGCAAGTGGCCCTGCTGCGCGACAACAAAGTACACCTAACGGCGGTGCAAACCGGCATCAGGACGGAAGCCAACGTGGAAATAACCCAAGGCCTACAAGCCGGCGACACGATATTGACAACGGGCATCATGCAGGTAAAGGAAGGCATGGAGGTAAAGGTTAGCAAGAGGAAAAATTAAAAGGTCTGTTTTGAATTTCAAATAGGCAACCTGTTGTTTTTTTATGGCCCTTGGTGGGCAAAAAAGCTGGTTATACGAATGTGGTAAATATGCTTCGCATTGGGTAAAAATGTGCAATAATGGGCATCTTCCAAATTCAAACCCATTACCACCATTTCCCGCCAGCACTCCTGTCCCCGCCCCCTTCGGGGGCGGGCTGGGGGTATAAAAATGCACAAAACTATGCGGCGTGCAGTATAATTACACCAATATTTGGCGCAATGGTTTTTGTACTGCTTATTGGTCTGTAATATCCTTCATCATCATGTCGTACGCTTTATACATTCCTGTTACAGAAACCCCTCAAAGAACTGAGAGCCGCCATTACCGCCACACCTTGGCAAGCCCGCCATTGGCGGGCTTGCCAAGGTGTGGCGGTAATGGTATTTTGTTACAATTTCCCGCTTTTTATTTCGTCAACCACTGCGGGGTCCAATAGGGTAGAGGTGTCGCCCAGGTTGTTCAATTCGCCCTCGGCTATTTTGCGCAAAATGCGGCGCATTATCTTGCCGCTGCGGGTTTTGGGCAACCCCGTTACAAACTGTATTTTGTCGGGTTTGGCTATGGCGCCTATCAGCCGGGTTACGGTTTGCAATATGTCTTTGCGGGTAAGGTCGTTGTCGGCATAATGGCTGCCTTCCAGCACTACGTAAGCATATACGCCCTGTCCCTTTATTTCGTGCGGGTAGCCCACCACCGCACTCTCTACCACGCCGGCGTGCATGTTGATGGCATTTTCTACCTCGGCGGTACCTATGCGGTGCCCGCTCACGTTCAGCACATCGTCCACACGGCCGGTAATGCGGTAATTGCCGTTGGCATCGCGGTAGCTGCCATCGCCGGTAAAGTATAGGTTTTCGTAGGTGGCAAAATAGGTGGTGCGGCAGCGTTCATGGTCGCCATAGGTGGTGCGCAACATGCCCGGCCATGGAAATTTGATGCACAAGTTGCCGGCCACTATGGTTTCGCCTTGTTCGTTTTGGGTGGGTTGGGCTTCCTTGCCGTTTTCATCTACCAAAATCAGTTGTACGCCGGGCCAAGGCAGGGTAGCGTAAGACGGCTTGGCCGGGGTAACGCCCGCCATGTTCGATATCATGAAGCCGCCGGTTTCGGTCTGCCACCAAGTGTCCACTATGGGGCAGCGGCCTTTGCCTACCTTTTGGTCAAACCAATGCCATGCTTCTTCGTTGATAGGTTCGCCCACTGAGCCCAGTACTTTCAGGCTGCCGAGGTCGTATTTCTCTACAAATTCATCGCCGAAACTCATCAGGCTGCGTATAGCCGTGGGCGCGGTGTACAGAATGGCCACTTTGTGCTTATCTGCTATGTCCCAAAAACGGCCGGCATCGGGCCAGGTGGGCACGCCTTCAAACAGCAGGACGGTGGCACCCGCCGCCATGGGGCCGTACACTATGTAGCTGTGGCCGGTAATCCAACCTATGTCGGCGGTACAGAAATATACATCGCCGGGCTGGTACTGGAAGGCGTTTACGAAAGTGTAGGTGGTGTACACCATGTAGCCGCCGCAAGTATGCACCACGCCTTTGGGCTTGCCCGTGGAGCCGGATGTATAGAGGATGAACAAAGGGGCTTCGGCATCCATTTCTTCTGCCGGGCAATAGGGATTGCCCATGGTTTCTACTTTCTTGATTTCGTCTTCCCACCATACGTCGCGGCCCTTTATCATGCTTATAGGTGTATGGGTGCGGGTAAGCACTATTACTTTTTTCACGAAACGGCACTGTATAAGTGCATCGTCTATGATGTTTTTGAGCGGAATGTCTTTGTTGCCGCGAAAAGCCCCATCGCCCGTTACTATGTATTCGGCTTGGGCGTCGTGCAGGCGGTCGGCAATGCTCTGTGCGCTGAAGCCGCCAAATATTACCGAATGAACGGCGCCTATGCGGGCACAAGCCAAGGTGGCAATGGCCAGTTCGGGCACCATGCCCATGTATATACATACGCGGTCGCCTTTTTTGACGCCATTGTTTTTGAGTACATTGGCAAATTGCATTACCTTGAAATGAAGGTCGCGGTAGCTCAATACCCTGTAATGTTCTTCGGGGTCGTTGGGTTCCCAGATTATGGCCGGTTTGTCGCCAAGTGTGCCGAGGTGCCTGTCGAGGCAGTTCTCCGTAATGTTCAATTTCCCGCCTTTAAACCATTCAATCTTTGGCTCCTTGAAATTCCACTCCAGTACTTTGTCCCAGCGTTTGCGCCAAAGGAAATTGCCGGCTATGTCCGACCAAAAGCCCTCCGGGTCGGTTACGCTCTTGTTATAGGCCGCTTTGTACTCTTCAATTGTCTTTATTTGGTATGGATACGACATGATTGGACGTTTGTTTTTGGTTTCCGCCACAAACGTAAGTAATCACTTTTGGCAATTATATTTTATTGTGGTAAAATGGTATATTTACAGAACGCTTAACACGGGGCTATCGGCTTTTGTGCGCTATGGGGTTTTTTGTTGCGCCCTTACGGGGCGCATGCCTTCGCCTGTTCGTTGTCACAAACCTTTGTTGCCATCGGGGCCATCTTCTCCCTCAGCTGCTTTTGCCCTATACAAATCATTGCCCCGAATGATTACTTTTGCGCCATGACAAATAAGCCCCTGCTGGAGGTATGCCTGTCGCCGGCCTTGCTCCACCTCTACGATACAAGCGAAACAATCGTGGTTATTATCGACATTTTTCGCGCTACTTCTACCATAGCCGCGGCTTTGCACAACGGCGCCAAAATGGTGATTCCCGTAGCATCGGTACAGGCTTGCATAGACATGAGGGATACTGAACCCAATTGCATTACGGCCGGCGAACGCGATGGCAAGGTAGCACCTGGCTTGCAATACGGCAATTCGCCCTTGGAATATTCGCCCGATTTCATAAGGGGCAAAACGCTGGCCCTGACCACTACCAACGGCACCAAGCTGTTGCACATGGTCACCAATGCGGCCGCCATAGTTACCGGTTCTTTCCTAAACTTTTCGGCCACGGCCCATTATTTGATAAAGCAAAACAAAAAAGTACTGTTGGCCTGCGCCGCTTGGAAAGACAAGGTGAACATGGAAGATACGCTTTTTGCCGGTGCGGTTGTGGACAGCGTGCGGCAACATTTTGAGGTAAAATGCGATGGTGCCTTCATGGCACAACACATGTACCGGCAAGCCGCGGCAGGCGCCAGTTTGTTGGACTACCTAAGGGTTAGTTCGCACTACCATAGGTTATCGGGTTATGGCCTGCTGCGCGACATGGAATATTGTACCCTGCCCGACCAGCATCCCGTAGTGCCGGTGTACAACGGCCGCGAACTGGTTCCGGCAGTTTATTAACGGTATCGACAAAGGGAAATGACGATACCGAAACATCATTGCTGCTTGCTTTTTCGCCACCGATAAAATAAAAAACACAGCCACCATTTCAACCAAGTCCAAAACAGCTATGCGCATCATATCATACAATGTAAACGGGCTGCGAAGCGCCATCACCAAGGGTTTCGCGGAATGGCTGGCCACCAATCCGGCCGATGTTATTTGCCTGCAAGAGGTAAAGGCACATAAAGAAAATGTGGACTATGCGGCTATAGAGGCATTGGGCTACCACACGTTTTTCTACCCGGCCCAAAAGAAAGGCTATAGCGGCGTGGCTATCTTCACTCGTGTATTGCCCGACAATGTTCGGTACGGCAATGGCATCATGCAAAGCGATGCCGAAGGCCGCGTGATACGGGCCGATTTTGGCGACATCACCCTAATCAACGCCTACTTCCCCAGCGGTTCCAGTGGCGAGGAGCGGCAGGCATATAAATACCAATGGCTCGATGAATTTTATGAGTACATCAGCATCTTAAAGAAAGACAGGCCCAAGCTGATAATTACCGGCGATTACAATATTTGCCACAAAGCCATAGACATACACAACCCCATAAGCAACAAAGACAGCAGCGGGTTCCTGCCCGAAGAGCGTGCTTGGATGGACAAATGGTTTGATGGCGGCTTCATAGATACTTTCCGTTATTTCAACCCGCATCTGCACCAGTACAGTTGGTGGAGCTATCGGGCCAATGCACGTGCCAACAACAAAGGCTGGCGCATAGATTACATAAGCGTGAGCAAAAACTTGGAAGCCAATCTGAAGGATGCGGCCATTTATCCCAACGTAAAACAATCGGACCACTGCCCGGTATATGCGGAGCTGAGTTGGTAGGGTGTAACCGTAGTTTGAACTTGTAGGAATAGCTGCCCAACCGTTGAACAGTGGCTTGGTTTATTCATTTATCTTGCTTTTTGGCGGCAATACCAAAGTAAGCACGCAAGAGGCCAACAACAGCATTTCGGCCACGATATGCTTGCCCCTAAAGTCGGGAAAAAAGTATTGGTTCACTACCAAGCCGGCGGCAAAAAATACCAAAGCCCGCTTCTGTATTTTGTCCATGGCCATACCATACACCGCGGCCACCGCATACCATTGCGGCCACTGATAGGCGTTGCTTGTTACCGTTGAAAAAAAATTGCTCAGGAAAAACAACAACATGCCGGTTATGGCCAATTGGTGCGGCGCAAGGCTACGCAATTTGTTCACCTTGTGCGCTACCCACATCACCACCACTACCGATGCTCCAAACAAAGCCTGTAATAGGCAAGCGGGCGGGTACTTATGGGCAAATGCCCGGTACACATCTTTGACGTTCGTGTTTTCGGTATTTATTTCAAATGGCCTTGCCTCCAAGGCAGCATCTATGGCAATATAATCTGCGCCTTCAAAAGGTCGGGGCATCATATCGTGGACGTACCAATTCCCGTATATCGGGCTTTGGTTGGGTATCATTTGCCTGGCTTGGTGCAGCTTCAGGGAAGCAAAAAAATCTTGCCACAAAGTTTTTTCAAAACTATTCAGCAAGCAAAAAATAACGTAGCCCGCTCCGCAACTTAGGTAGGTAAACAACAAGCTGCGCCATTGGGGCCAACAAAGCATGAACGGAAGGCACATCACTATGCCATTGGGCCTGAGCAAAGTTAGTACCAGCAACAATATTCCCGCCAAAACCTGTTTTTGCCGCACAATGGCCATGCAAGCCAGCGCAAACACAAAAGCCAAAAGCATGTACAGTTGCGCCATGAGGGTGTGGTACAGCCAGCCGTCCGTCCATACAAAGGGAACCAAGGGCAATAAGCTATACAGCTTGTGGCTGCGCGGCGCGCACCACACAACCAGCACCATTACCAATAAAAATGATGCTTGGTAAAAAAGGAAAAATCCCCGCTCCACATCCCATTCATTGGCTTCGGCAAAAGGTTGCAGCACGTGTATTAAAACAGGGGAAGAAGTCATGTTGGCAGGTACAGGTTTATTTGGCTTTATGGAGTCCACGTACCAGCCATCGAAATACCGCATATCGTCGCCCGGGTACCAATTGTAGAAATAAGGCGACCTGCCTTCGTTCACCAGCCTTGCCGCCACCACCCTCGAACGCATGTCGCCCATGCCGGTACGGCGTTGCAGGTTTGACGAAAACAGCAATCCGCTTACGTAAACAAACACCGATAGAACCAATAAAACAACTTGTGAAGCCTTGCCCATGCCACGAAATTAAGGCAGCCATCCCAATGTCATTAACTTAAGGTTTTAAGTTTGTTTATAGTTCATGTGAAACTTTCGTTTTGGCAGTTTAGGGTAATTGCAAAATCTGATGACTTTTCCGTTAAGTTAATGACCCACCTTACGCATGACAAGGGGATAGAATGGCTCAAAATGGTCAAGTTATCCACATTTTGACTTCCCAAGAGGCATTTTTTAACAATTTAATGACAAATTAAGCTGCCACACCAAAATATAACTATTTTATTTTCAATGTTATTTTTCATGGTGCGTAAGGTGAGTTAATGATATTGCTTAATTAACTATTAATTAGTATATTTAAATTCGTAAATATTGTCGTATCGCCTACCTTTGGTGACGTAATTAAAAATTTAGTATAACCAAATTCAAATTAATAAAATTATACCACTATGTATGTGATAAATATGAAAATGAATTGCAGTACTATTGTGAGCGGTTCAGCAATAACAACAGACCGGGGTTTACAGACCAAGAAACCATGACCATTTATCTATTTGTAGTCCACGAAGAGCAACGGTTCAAAATAAAGCAGATCCACAGATTTGCTTCCGATTATTTGCCGAGCTGGTTTCCAAAGCTTACCTCGTACGTTGCCTTCAACACCCGTATCAACCGCCTTTGCGAAGCCTTGAGAGCATTAAGCCAGTCTGTTATTGAAGCCTCTGTGCCAAAAGAATGTTCAAGTGGGTTTTCGCTTCTGCACTCAATGCCAATAATAACCTGCAGCGGAAAGCGAAAGGCAAAAGTAGCGCTGGGGCTAACCGACAAAAGCTTCTGTTCCACTAAAAACCTATGGTATTTCGGGCTAAAAATTACACAGCCTGAATAGTTACAACAAAGGTGCTTTACCCCACCCGGAAAGTATCGTTATCAGTAAGGCATCTGAAAATGACCTGAACATTTTTAAGGAAAGCTGGGCTGCTATTGGTTCAAGAGTCTTTTTTGGAGACAAGATCTATTCTGACGAACCATTTTTCAACATCTTATATCTGAAAAAACTCCATAATATTCACCCCAATCAAAGAAACAAAGGGAAAATCTCAGGAGCCGAAAGAAAGAGACCGGGCGCACAAAGATTTGTTTTCCAAAGCTGTGTCGACAGTCAGACAGCCAATTGAAGCGTTTTTTAATTGGATAAATGAAAAAACACAAATTCAAAATGCCAGCAAGGTAAGGTCAACTAAAGGTTTGCTAGTCCATGTATTCGGAAAGCTGGCCGCATGTTTTTTAAAACCGATTATTAACCCTTAATTCGCATTGGTTAATTGTCTTTGATTTCCCCATTTATCCAGTTGCTTCACCGCCACTGTCATGTCCTTGGGCAAGGGCGCGGTTATGGTTTGCGGCTTGCCCCCCATGTCGGCAAATCGCAGCTCGGCGGCGTGCAAGCCCAACCTTGACAACAAGGGGCGTTCTTCCAATTCCGCATCCTTGCCCAGCTTGAATTTCTTCTTGACGGAAGAAAGCAAAATGGGGTGGGGGCTGCCGTAAAAAGGGTCGCACACCACGGGATTGCCCAAGTGTTGCAGGTGCACGCGTATCTGGTGCGTGCGGCCGGTGTGTATTTGCAGGCGCAGCAGGGAATAATTGCCCCAAGTGGCCTGTACTTCATAATCGGTATGGGCAAACCTTCCTTTTTTCTGCACGCTCATCCTGCCTTTATGAACCGGATGCTCGGCTATTGGTTCCTTTATGCTGCCGGCATCTTTAAAGGGTCGGCCATGTACTATGGCTTGGTAATATTTGGCCACTTCCCTGCCCTCGAACAATTGAGAAAGGTGTTTGTGCGCCGCTTCGTTCTTGGCAAAAATGATGATGCCGCTAGTGTCCCTATCCAAGCGATGCACTACGTACAGGCGTTCGTGATTTTTGGCCACTTCGTGAAAAAGGTTGGGTATCTCGGCATTGTAGCGGTCGGGAATGCTCAACAATCCCGATGGTTTGTTGGCGGCTATCAGATTGTCGTCTTCAAATAAAATATCATACTTCATGTCGTAAATAGGCTGCCAGGCATTTATTTTCCATGCCGGTCATTGTTTCTTTGTCTTCTTGTTTCTTGTCTTTGAACCCACATAGGTGCAACATGCCGTGAAAAATAACCCGATGCAGCTCCTGTTGATAGCCGACAGAGAATTTTTGGGCATTTTCCCTTATCCTTTCCACCGAAATGTATATCTCCGCCTCCAATATGGCTTTGTCGGTACTTAAATCGAAGGTAATGATGTCGGTATAAGTATCGTGTTGCAAAAATTGCAGGTTTTTTTCCAACAAATAGGCATCGGTACAAAACACATAGGCAACGTTTACTTTTTCAACGGCCAAATGCTCCTTTGCCAAATTGTTCAAAAACGTGACCAGCTTTCGTTTTTGCTTCAAGCCCGAGGCCGTTTCCACCTCATAAAAATGTATGGCCATTTCTTATTCTTCTTCCTTTATCATTTTCACGCCGCGGTATATGCGGAACACGCCGTAGGCAAACATCAGCGTCAACAGTATATAGGCCAACGCTTTATTGCCGCCTATAAAATTGAGCGTACCCTCGAAACGGCAAAAAGCAAAAAACAAGGCCAACAAGCAATACAGCAAACCCATGAAGGCACCTGAGGTTCCCCTTGTCTTATTAAAATTGCTCCTGGGCTTGCGCCCGTTATTTTCGTAACTCATTGCTTTTTATTTAAAGACTTATACACGACAAATTTATGCAAAAAAGCAGCAAGATTTTCTTGTGTTCATAAAAAATCCCGCCTTTAGTACAGCGGGATTTGTTTGTGCCTAACTTTGTTATGCTATTAACCTATGGCGGCGCGGCGGAAGCCGGTCACGGTCAATTCTGCTTCTACGCTTTTTACATAATCGACCACGGATATGGCGTTGTCTTTTACGAATGGCTGCGCCAACAAGGTGTTTTCCTTGAAGAATTTATTCAATTTGCCCGCAGCTATTTTTTCGGCCATATCGGCCGGTTTGCCTTCGGCTATTATTTGCTCCACGGCTATGGCTTTTTCGCGCTCGATGGTTTCGGGAGCCACGCTGTCTGCATCCAATGCCAAGGGGTTCATGGCGGCTATCTGCATGGCCACGTCTTTGCCGGCGGCTATTACTTTTTCGCTTTCGGGTTTGTTCAGGCCCACCAACACGCCTATGCGGTAGTTGCCGTGTATGTAAGGCACTACGGCATCGGCGTTTAATTGTTCGTAGCGGACTATGTCTATTCTTTCGCCTATCTTGGCTACCATTTCCAACAATTTGTCGTTGATGGTGGCACCGCCCAATGAAAGTGCTTTCAGGGCATCAATGGTATCGGGCATATTTTGGATGGCGGCTTCGGCTATGTCGTTGGCGAAGTCGATAAATTCCTGGTTTTTCGCCACGAAATCCGTTTCGGCAGAAAGTTGCAATATAATGCCGAAATTGCCGTCTGGGTTGGCTTTGGCTATGGCCACGCCTTCTTTGGCTTCGCGGTCGCTGCGGTTGGCGGCAACCTTTTGTCCTTTCAGGCGAAGGTGGTCTATTGCTTTTTCAAAATCGCCTTCGCTTTCGGCCAACGCCTTTCGGCAATCCATCATGCCGGCGCCGGTAATTTGGCGCAGTTTGTTTACGTCTGCAGCGGTTATAGTAACGCTCATTGTTATGATTTTTTACAATTTTTAGTTCAAAAAGAGGCCACGGCCCCCCAAAAATGGGTGCAAAGGTAAGTATTTTACCAAATATAGCCTAACCCACAATATTGCGAGGGGTATTTCAGATTTTCCCTTCAATCATTTCACTTCCTGCTTGCTTCAAGCAGCTATGGTAATTATTAACCAAACGGAAATATATTTATAAATATTTTGTATCTTTGCCTTATGG
>JASGFI010000056.1:0-16367 GCA_047605615.1 Edaphocola sp.
TTGTAGCATTTCATGGAAAAAAAATACAAAATGTACCTTAGTTTAAGAATGCAAAAAAAATGAATCGCATAACACTAAATAATGTTATTATTTTTAAAATAATATTATTTCAACAATGCCTTTTGGATAAGAAATAGTATTAGGGGGTGCTGGGGTTATACGCCACGCCGTGCAGCCGGTCAAGGTTGGGGGCAATTATAGCCTCCAACAAATTTTTTTCAGGGAAATTTATTAAGCCACCGCATTCTCGGCAAACGAATTGCGCAAGATGCTGGTAAAGTTGGAATCTACCAATTTAATGCTATTGTTTATCATGCTATGGAACGCCCGGGCATTGGAAATGCCGTGGCCAATCAATATGGGCGCATTTACGCCAAGGATAGGCGTGCCACCGTATATTTCGTAATTGAATTGCTCCAGGAAACCGTCGTGTATGCCGCGTGTTTCGGTAAAGATGTTGTAGATAGATTCGGCCATTTTTAGGGCCACGTTGCCGGTGAAGCCTTCGCACACTATTACGTCGCAATTGTTGAGAAACACGTCCCTGCCTTCCACATTGCCTATGAAGTTGATGCCGCCGTGCTGCTTCAGCAACGGATAAGTGGCCTGCGCCAAGATATTGCCCTTGCCTTCTTCTTCGCCAAGGTTCAACAAACCTACCCGTGGATTGTCCAAATCCAGTATGTGCCTGGCGTACAAAGAACCCATTACGGCAAATTGCGCCAAGTGTTCGGGCTTGCAATCGGCATTGGCGCCCACGTCCAGCAAAAAGTTGTATTTGCCGTCCAACTTGGGTATGGGCGAAGCAATGGTGGGGCGCAATACGCCCGGTATGGTTTTTACCGTGTACATGGCACCTACCAGCATGGCGCCGGTATTGCCGGCACTGAAGAACGTGTCTATTTTGCCCTTTAACAGCAACCCGTAGCCTATGGCTATGCTGCTGTCCTGCTTTTCTTTCAGCGCTTTGGTAGGATGCTCGTGCATGCCTATCGCGGAAGCCGAGGCTACCAAGGAAAACCTTTCGGGCCATTCGGCCAACAAGGCCAAGTAGGGGGCAGCGGCTTCGGGGTTTCCTATCAACACAAAATGCACGTCGGTTCGTAACGTACCGGATGCCTGCAAGTATGCTGCTACGCCTTTGATTGCTTCTTCGGGTGCGTAATCGCCGCCCATAATATCAATCCCTACTTTCATTTGGTTGCAAAAATTGGCTAATGCTAAGCCGTGGTGGAAACACGAAAAACTGCCGGCAAGTTACGGTGTCCTATACCTTGCCGGCTATTAAATTTACATTACTCTGCCGAAGCCGTGGTGTCTTCTGCCGGTGTATTGTCTATAATGGTTTTTCCTCTGTACACGAGCTTACCTTCGCTCCAGTGCGCGCGGTGGCGCAAGTGGGCTTCGCCTGTTACTGCATCTATGCTAATGGTGCTCGCTACTGCCTTATAGTGTGTACGACGTTTGGCACCTCTTTGCGCCGAATGGCGGCGTTTGGGATTTGGCATAACTTAAAAAAATTATGGATTGTGAATTAAAATAAATATTTATCAATTATCCTCCGGGTGGCCCAAATCCTTGAATTTATCCAAGCCCGACCAAAGGGTTTTCTTTTGTTCTTCGGCGCCGTTCATGCGCTCCAGTAATTTCAACGCTTCGGGGTTGCATCCCGACGTGCCGTCCGGCTTGTTGGGGTGCAACAGCTGCATGGGCATACTCAACATTATGAACTCATACACCCAGTCCGACACGTCCAATATGGTTTCGCTGCGCGGCAAAAACACGATGTCGGCCTCTCCTTCCTCTGCCCCGCTGTTTTCGTCCGCATCGCCCGTGAACTTAACTATCAGGTCGAATTCGTCCCACAGCGGCAGGGCGAACACATCGCCGCAGCGGTCGCAGGCCACGTCCATGCTGCCGTCCACGTCAAAGCGCAGCTGCAGGAAGCCGTTATGCTTGTCCAATTTCAAGGCAACCACGGCATCGAGGTTGCTAAAGCTTTCTTGCCCGTGCCCCAATGCTTCAATCAACTTATCGTCAACGTCAAACTTGTATTCATGTACGCCATCTTTCAAGCCCAGCCAGGGAATCTCAAATTCTCGATGATGTTTCATAGCTACTACAGTTTTCCGCTTCCCCCACAATTTGCGATAACCGGCGTTAAGCAAAACCTTAACTCGCCCAGTTTGCAAATTCGGGCTGCAAAGGTATAGATTTTCATTAAAATTACATCATTTTATTTCTTTTCAATAGGTATCGGTACAGTACCTGCTCCACGGGTTCGTTCAGGTCGCAGGTTATCATGTCTATGCCCAGCTGCCTGCAATTTCCATTCAACCTATTCCTGTAGTTATTCATCCGGTCTATGTAGGCTGCTTTCATGTCTGCCGGGTTCATTTTTAGGGTTTGGCCGGTTTCCATGTCCACGAATTCGTAGGGGCGGTTGTCGAACTCGAAGTTCAATTCATGTTTCCCGTCCACCACATGAAACACGATTACTTCGTGCTTTTTATATTTCAGGTGTTGCAATGCCGCTACCAAATCTTCGCCTTCCTGTTCCGTTTCGGGCATGTCGCTGAATAGGGCAACCAGCGACCGGTGGTGCAGGCGTTCTGCCAGTTGGTGTATGGCTTTGGGGGCATCGGTGCGGGTATCGCCTTTGGGCGATTGCAATACCATTTGCAGCTCGTTTACCAAGCTGCGATAGTGCACCGTACCCGTTTTGGCACGAGTCAATTTATACACGCCGGTATCGAATAAGCCCAGGCTGCCGGCATCCAATTGTTTTTTCAACAGATAGAACAGGCAAGCCGCCGCCACGCAACTGTATTGCAGCTTCGTGCCGCCATTTTCGGGATAATACATGGAGGCCGAAGTGTCTATGGCTATGCAGGCGCGCAGGTTGGTTTCTTCTTCAAATTTCTTGACAAACATCTTGTCGTTGCGGCCATATACTTTCCAATCTACGTACTTCAAGTTGTCGCCTTGGTTGTAAGGCCGGTGTTCGGCAAACTCGACAGAGAACCCGTGGAAAGGGCTTTTGTGCAAGCCTATGAGAAAACCCTCTACTACCTGCTTGGCCAGCAAATCCAGATTTTCTACGGCAGATTGGTTAGGTATTTGCATGGTGTTTCAAGGATAACACAATTGGTATTTAAGAAGCGGTCTGGTTGGCTCAACCATCCATATTATGCCCAAGCCCAACAGGCTAAAATTAAGGACTTTGTTGGAAAGCCGGGGCATCGTGCCAAAAAAACATTTACCCCTCTGGTAGCGCCAACCGAAAATTTAATTGGCCTACACCCTTTTTATGTCCGCACCCAAGGCCAGCAACCTGCCGTCAATGTTTTGGTAGCCGCGGTCTATCTGGTCTATGTTTTCTATGACACTCTTGCCATCGGCCGAGAGGGCGGCTATCAACAAGGCCACGCCTGCCCGTATGTCGGGGCTGGACATGCGTATGCCGCGCAGGTTGGCCTGACGGTTCAGGCCCATTACCACGGCCCTATGCGGGTCGCAAAGCACTATTTGCGCACCCATTTCTATCAATTTATCGACAAAATAAAGGCGGCTTTCAAACATTTTCTGGTGTACCAGCACATTGCCCTTGGCTTGCGTGGCCATTACCAATATCACGCTCAGCAAATCGGGCGATACGCCCGGCCAGGGATGGTCGTAGATGGTCAATATGGAGCCATCTATGAAGGTTTGGATCTTGTAATTGTCTTGCCGTGGTATATAAATATCGTTGCCTTTTATTTCCAAGGCCAGGCCCAACCGGCGGAAGGTATCGGGCATCAGGCCCAAATCGTTTACATCGGCATTTTTGATGGTCAATTCGCTTTGCGTCATGGCGGCCATGGCTATGAACGAACCGGTTTCTATCATGTCGGCCAGCATGCGGTGTTCGCAGCCATGCAAGGACGCAACGCCTTCTATCACCAGCAGGTTGCTGCCTATGCCGCTTATCTTGGCGCCCATGCGGTTCAGCATTTTGCATAGTTGTTGCAGGTAAGGCTCGCAAGCGGCATTGTATATGGTGGTGGTGCCTTGTGCCAATACCGCTGCCATTGCCACGTTGGCGGTGCCGGTTACGGATGGCTCATCGAGCAATAGGTAGGTGCCCTTCAATTTTTCTGCCGACAGCACAAACTCCTTATTGTCGGCATCGTAACGGAAATCGGCCCCCATTTTTTCAAAACCGCGAATGTGCGTGTCCAACCGGCGGCGGCCTATTTTGTCGCCGCCGGGCTGGGGCAAATAGGTACGGCCAAAACGGGCCAATAAGGGGCCGGCCAGCATTACCGCGCCGCGCAGCTTGCCCGATTTGTTTTTATACTCCGCCGATTGGAGAAACCCGATATGTACATCTTTTGCCTCAAAGGTGCAGGTGTCGCGGCTGATGCGGGTTACCGTTACCCCCAAGTCGCCGAGCAGTTCTATCAACATATTCACGTCCAAAATGTCGGGAATATTGGAGATGGTCACTTTTTCTTCGGTCATCAATACCGCACACAATATTTGCAAGGCTTCGTTTTTGGCACCTTGCGGGGTTATTTCGCCCTGTAAGCGGTTGCCGCCGCATATTTCAAATGCACCCATTGTTTAAGCTAAGTAAAAAATTTAAAGTTCGACGTTTGAAAGCCGAAATCCGGGGCCTAACGCCCTGCTTTCGGCACGTTACACGGTAATGTCGTCTATGGTGAACTTTACGGTGCCTGCCGGTGTGGTTATCTCCGCTTTGTCGCCCACTTTTTTGCCCAACAAACCTTTGGCTATGGGCGAGCCTACCGATATTTTCCCGGCTTTCAGGTCGGCTTCTTTTTCCGAAACTATCTGGTAGGCAACCGTTTTTTTGGTCTTTGCGTTGGTAATGGTCACTTTGCTTAGTATAGATACCTTGCTGGTGTCTATATCTTTTACGTCTATGATGCGGCTATTGATTACCGCTGCTTCCAGCTGGGCTATCTTGGCTTCGTGCATACCTTGGGCTTCTTTTGCGGCATCGTATTCCGCATTTTCTTTCAAGTCGCCCTTTTCGCGAGCTTCGGCTATGGCATGTGCTATTTCGGCACGGCCTGTTGTTTTCAACCGGGTTAGCTCTTCTCTCATTTGCTCCAGCGTGTCTTTCGTTACATAATTTACTTCTGGCATGTCTTGTGATTGTTTAAAATGTTTCTATGTATAGTATAAGAAAACACACAACGCACCCTTTGGGGGGATGCGTTGCATGTGCGTCTGCCAAAGGTAAGTGTTTACTTTCTTTTGTCCAAAAAATGTGCGGGCAATTGCCAGCCCAAATCTTTTCCCAATTTAAAAGCCAGCCACCAGCTCATTTTGTACAATGCCTCCACGGTGTAGCCGGCTATGTGTGGCGTGCCTGCAAAATTGGGCATTTGCAATAATTCCCACACTTCCAATTGTGCCTTGCCTTCCATCTTGGCAATGGGTTCCTGCTCCCAAACGTCCAAGGCGGCTGCGGTTATTTTGCCCTCGCGCATGCCTGCCAGCAAGGTGCTTTGGTTCACTATCTTGCCGCGCGACAAATTGAGCAGCACAAATGGTTTGCGCATTTTGGCCAGTAATTGTTCGTCGAAATAATGGAGGGTTTCGTCCGTGAGCGGCAGGTGGAAGCTCAGGATGTCGGCCCGGTAGGCTATTTCGTCCATGGTGCTTTCGCAAATGCCTTGCTCGCCGAAGCCGGTTTTGTATTTGTCCAAAGCCAATACTTCTACGCCCATTCCGCGCAGCTTGCGGGCAAAGGCCGAACCATTGTTGCCGTAGCCTACTATGCCTGCGGTCAATCCTTCAATTTCCGTGCCCCTGTTTTCTTCGCGCTGCCACAAGCCTTGTTTTATTTCGTCAAAAGCGGTGTGCAATTTGTTTTTCAGCAACAGCAACATGCCCAACGCTTGTTCGGCCACGGCATTGGCATTGCCCTCCGGGCTGCTGGCGCAAACTATGCCCTTTTTTTCGGCATGGGGCACATCCACTATTTCCATGCCCGACCCCATGCGGCCAATCCATTTCAGGCCGGTGGCCGCATCTAAAAAGGCGGCATTTATATCCAATCTGTTCGAGGTAACGATGCCTTCGTATTGTGGCAATTTGGGCAGAAGGTCTTGCTGCTCGATGGCCAACTGCGTGTCGATGGCATATCCTTGCAGTAGCAATACATCTATCAACACTTGGTGAACGGGTGCGGCAATCAATACTTTTTTGCTCATGATTTACTTTGCAGGTATAAGCGATATAAAGCCACAAAATCTGCCACGGACAATTGTTCGGCCCGTTTTGAAAATACTTCTTGCGTCAATATATCGGCTGGAAATAATCCCTTCAATCCGTTGCGCATCATCTTTCGCCGTTGGTTGAAGGCTGTTTTTACTACCAGCGCAAAGGCTTTGTAGTTCTCAATTTGGTAAGGATTGCCCTTATTGGCCAACCTTATAACGCCCGACATTACCCTGGGCGGCGGGTTGAAACAGCCCGGCGGTACATCGAAAAGGTAGCTCACCTCGAAATAGGCCTGCACCAATACGCTTAAAATGCCGTATTCCTTGTTGCCCGGCGGCGCGGCCACGCGCTGCGCTACTTCTTTTTGGAACATGCCTATCGTTTCGTGCACTTGTGTGTGCCAATCGAGCAGGCGGAACAATATCTGCGAAGAAATATTGTACGGAAAATTGCCGATTACCGAAAACCTGCCCCCGAAAGGTATCGGTGCTTTGAGGAAATCTACGTGCAGCAGCTTGTCCGTAATGTCCGGGTATGTTTGTTTCAAAAAGATAGCCTTTTCATCGTCTATTTCGATGGCTTTGTATTGCACGTCTTTCCATTGCAACAAATATTTGGTGATGGCACCGCCGCCGGGGCCTATTTCCAGCAATTGCATTCCGGCTTCGCGCGTTATTTGGCCCACTATTTTTCTACACATATTTTCATCGTGTAAAAAATGCTGCCCCAATCCCTTTTTCAATGTCAATGCCATAGCCTCTTGCTGTTGTTTATGATGTTGCCGCTCCTTCTTTGACGGCGGCAGTTACGGCATTGGCCAATTTTTGTGCGCGGTCTGCCAGTTCCGCATCGGTCCAGCCCAAGTTGATGGGCGTAGCTATGCAACGTTTAATGATGGCATCCGAAGCCGGAAATTCCTTGGTGGCATATTCGGCCATGGCTTCGCGCAGTTCGTCCGCAAGGCGGCTCAGCGAGCGGCTTTGTTTGAAATGGTGCCAGTTGCGTATGTAGTGCCAGTTGTTGTCGTAGTAATAGAAGTTGACTATGCCCGCCTCTTTCAATTTGGCCGATGCGGCTTTGGCCGCCACCTCATCGGGCAAAAAGAAGCATAAGAAAGTAGCACTGTCGCCGGCCTCGTCGGGCAACTGCCTAAAGGCAACTCCGGGTATATGGCGCAAGGCATCTTTCAACACTTTCTTGTTCCGGCGCTGTATTGCCAAAAAGGTATCGAGCTTGCGTACCTGCGCCAGGCCCACGGCGGCATGTAGCTCGGATATCCTGTAATTGTAGCCCATGTAAGGATGCTGGTCGGCACCACGGTCTGCGCCCAAATGGTCGTGGCCGTGGTCGCTGTAAGCATCGCAATGGGTATATACCTCTTTGCTATTGGTTACTACGGCGCCGCCTTCGGCACAGGTAATGGTCTTTACAAAATCGAAAGAATAGGTACCGGCATCGCCAATGGTGCCCAGGGCCTTGCCCTTGTAGCTGCCGCCAAACGACTGGCAGGCATCTTCCAGCAATATCAGGTTGTGTTGCGCACATATAGCTTGCAGGGCATCCAGATTGGCCATGGCGCCGCACATGTGTACGGGCATCACGGCTTTTGTGCGCGGGGTGATGGCTGCCGCCACCGCGGCGGGGTCGAGGGTCAGGGTTTCGTCTATGTCCACCAATACCGGTATGGCACCTACGGATATTACCGATTCAAAACTGGCTACAAAGGTGAAGGTGGGCATGATGACCTCGTGCCCGGCGCCAATGCCCAGTGCGGCCATGGCGGTGGTAAGCGCACTGGTGCCGCTACCGGTAAGCTGGGCGTGGCCCACATTTAGGCGGCGGCACAGTTCGGCTTCCAATTCTTTGGCCTTCCAGATACCGTTGCGCTGTGCGTCGAAGCCGTAGCGCATCATGATACCCGTGGCCAACACGTCGTTGACTTCCTTGCGCTCTTCGTCGCCAAAAAATTCAAATCCCGGCATGGTTAGTTTTTATCTTTTATAGTTAGGCCGCAAAAATAAGCAATAAAAAGGCGGGATTGTTTTTCGGGGGGAGGATGGGCGGAGTCCGAAGATGCCGAAAAGGTTGGCTTTTGTTCCCATGTCGATTTTGGCATGGGCGCGGAAATATAGTTGTGCCCAGCGTGTAGCCGAACATACAACAGCCCCGTATTCAAATAGTTGCCTTATGCCTTTTCACAATAATCACGGATTTTTTACGTTAATGGGGCAAAACATCGCCAAAGATGGGCGAAAACCGCTTGCATTTTATGCCATAAAATCAGGCGTAACGCGTAACGCACTCCTTAACAAAAGATTGTTTGGCAATTTGTGCGCTTAAATGTCTTTTTGCCGTAAATTTGGTGGCGAAAACGGCAAGACAACCAGGAAAACCGTTCTTCTTTTAAGTAAAAAATAGTATCTAACCTAAAATCAAAAACAAAATTCCGAAAGTATGAGAAAGGCAGATATGGTAGCTCGCATAGCCGACAAAACCGGAATCCCCAAGGTGGACGTATTGGTAACGCTGGAAACTTTCTTCAAGGAAGTGAAAGGCTCGCTAACCGACGGCGAAGCCGTTTATGTGCGCGGCTTTGGCAGCTTTATCGTTAAGAAGAGGGCCGCCAAGGTGGGCCGGAACATCAAGAAGAATGTAGCGGTGGAAATACCCGAACATTTTATCCCGGCGTTTAAACCGGCCAAAGAGTTTATGCAAGCCGTGAAGGAGAACGCCACCAAGGCCACCGACGCCGACGGTGATGATGACGAATAGTTCGTTGCCCATTGGGGAGGTATCCGGCCCCGGCGATTTTAAGGAACGACAAACAACAACTTGAAAAGATACCGATATACTGCGGGCTTCTATTACAAAGAAGTTCGCGGTATTTCTTTTTTTGTGCCGAAAGGGAAGCACAAGGGGAAAAACATCCCTTGGCATGGTTGGTGGCCATGTCATCTACGGATTGTCGGCTCCACGAGGTTTTGCTAATTCACCACCTTGTCGGCGCAGCAACTGCTGGCAAATGCCTCGGGTTTGGCCTTGAAGGCAAAGCCCATGCCCAAGATGTAGCCAGTGGCCTCGCGCAGCGCTTCGTTGCTCCTGAACTGCGGATTGGTATTGATGTCGGCATGTACCTCCATGTCCACATCGTATTTGGTAAACAAATCGCACAGTTCGTAGGCCGTTTCTATGCTCATGGCCACTTCGGTAAGCATACGCTCCTTTAAGGAATAGGGGTGCGCGCTGCGGTCGTTGTGGATAAACATGAAGCCGCCCCTTTTTTCCCTCAGGAAAACTATGACGGTGGCAAAATCGGTAAAAGCACCGTGCACCTGCGAGTCGGTGCCTATGCAAACCTTCAGCTTGTAGCCCGCCTGGGTTTCGCGTACAATGGCTTGCTCCACGGCGGTTTTGATGGGCTGGCTTATGGTGTCGCCCTTAAAAGTTCTCCAACGCATAACGAAAAGGTGTTGATTTTAAAATTCCTTAAAGTTAAGCATTGCCGGGAAATCTTTGCAGGCTTGCTATATTATAATTTCGTAAAATGCACATGTTGTCAACAATTCCGGGTATCATGGCGGGTTCGCAATTTTTCTTACGTTGTGTAGCAATAAAATCACAACGACATACATTTTCGGTAAAAGAGCGGCAAGCCATGAGTCAACATTCGTGGGCCACGCCACGCTTTCATCTGTTTTTAGTGGGGCATGTTATACCTGAAGCTTTGCGATAGCCGCCATTGCAGCCTTGAGATAAAAAGGCTATTGTACGGAAACAATAGCCTTTTTATCAAAAAAATACTCACTAATTGCTATGGGTCAGTTCCTTTACCTCTGTAATTTGCAAAAAGGTATTCCGTGCAAAAAGCAGGTAATAAACAATGGTAAGCAGATACAACGAGGGAAAAATTATGAGCGGAATAAACCATAAATCATTTTTTGCGCTTAACAAAGAGTATGCAAGCAGCGAAATTACCGCAAGGGGGAAGAAGATGGCACCCAAAAATTTCGGTTGTCCTACAATAATCAAAGAGTTAGGATGGCACACACGTTTTGTCTTGAAAAATTGCAGCCTGAACTCCAATTCAACTTCGGACTCTATAACAGGAATTTCTATTGGGGATGACCGTGAAAATGACCCAACAGTAGCTATATCGTTCCGACCTTTTCTTACTTTTAGCGGTATGAAACAAGCATAGAAATCGAATGTCCTAATTATTCTCATGTTGTATGTGGTTGATGCCTCTAAAATCGTGATTAATCCCATCCCCATGCTTCAAAGCCAGAAGCAAACACGGCCATAGCGGGACCCGCTGTGCTTCCTATGAAATCTGCACAAACAAACCTCAACCCCTTCTCCCATTTGCCCATCTCCAATGACGCAGGAGGATTAACCTTGTTCATCCAGTTGTCAAAATTTGTTTCGTCTGTCCAATACAAATACGACCCTATTGCAATTCCGCCCATGTTTTTTATCCGTTGTGCAGAGGTAGGGTGAAGGGCAATTTGAGATTCACAAATTGCTAAAACGGCTGATTGAAAATCACTTGAGCTATACGTTTCATTCAAAATTGCAGCTTTAATTTGATTATAAGCATCACCACAATCTGAATTTGCCACACCTTGCTCCAATATACCAAGTTGGATGTTTTTGGCCACTTCGGTACTGCATGCTACTGCAAGCTGGACGGCAGAATCCCAATCTTGTTCATTTTGGTACTCATCTGTAAGGGACTCTTTAATTATGTCCACTCCTTCGTAATAATTTGATGAATCTCTTACTGGTAGATAAGGGAGGACATAGTCAAGAGACGCATTATGCCTATTGCCAATTGTTATCAATTCGGAATATAAAATCGATGAACTGTCTGCATAAGAAGACATTGTGCTATGTTGCTGGTTTTCTGCTTGCGAGGCAACATCGTTGGATTTTTGACATGAAATAACAGAGCAAGAAAAAGCAACAAAAAGTAACGGTGTTAAATTTTTTAAGATTGTATATGTGATTTTATTTAAAAAAAAAATTGAGTCAATAACTTTAAAGGCCACCGCAAAGGTAGTTTATTCCAAATAAACGATAGCAGCGCAGTTGTATGTTTTGCCGTTTTTTAACAAAAATTGGCTCTAAATAATATTGGGTTCGTAATTTTTCCCACAGCTGTGTATTTCTTTCAAAGAAATTGTGTGCCCCCTGCGGTAATTTCGGCTTAGAAATACGAAGCGTACATTTATATGGAACTGGAACAATTGATGCCCCACGTAGAAGCCCTGATATTTGCGAGCGAAAGGCCCCTGCCGCAAATGGAAGTGGCGGAATTGCTGTCGAATGTTGTGGAAGAAGAATTGGGCAACGACAAAATAGCCGTGTGCATAGAGGCCGTAAAGGAAAAATACAATACGGATTATTACCCCTTTGAATTGAGGGAAACTGGCGGCGGCTACCAGTTCCTGACCAAGAAAACGTACCACCAAACCGTGTTGCAACTGAATGGCGACAAATACATAAAGAAGCTGTCGGCGGCAGCCATGGAAACGCTTTCCATCATTGCCTACAAGCAACCCATTACCAAGTCGGACATAGAGTTCATACGGGGCGTGAGCAGCGATTATTCCATTCAAAAATTGCTGGAAAAAGAGTTGATACAAATAGCCGGTCGCAACGAAGATGCCGTGGGCAAACCCCTGTTGTACACCACTACCCGTCACTTCATGGATTATTTGGGCCTAAACTCGCCCGCCGATTTGCCCAAGTTGAGCGAGATAGCCAGCGTGGAAATAGTGGTGCCCACCAATGCCGAGGAGGCCATACCCGAAGAAAAACAACGCCAATTGGTAGTAACCGAACAAGGCGAATTGCTGGAGGCCGCCGTAAATATAGATGCCGGTAGCGACAATGCCGAAGCGTAAGTTTGTTGGATAGTTGTACAGAAAACGGGAGCTGCTATGTCTATGGTTGGATGTAGCAGCCCCGATTTATTTATGCGAGCAACTTTTTGGGGTTGCTATAATAACTCGAGAGCGATCATTCCTGCTTTTTAGGAAAAAAAGATTTTAATACCCAACGAACGGGGCTCCATTATCGTCTATAATTGTAACGAACCGAAAAGGAACGCTGAAGTTTATCGAAATGTTTTGTTGTTTCCTTTAAGTAAATCGTTATTTTTGCCACCCTCAATATAGTGCTTATAAGAACATTTTTCTACACGTTTAGCTGATTAAACATTAACGCAGGTCAAAAAAATATTTACACCTGCAACGGTGCGTACTTGTGGCCGTCTGTAAAAACAGTAGAATTATGAATAAGAGCCTGAAACAGTTTTCAGACCAAGATTTGGTACAATCCTTTCGCGACGGCCACGACGCCGCCATAGCCGAAATAATAAACCGTTATCAAAGCAATGTATATACAACCATATATATGTTGGTGAAAGACCGATACCTGGCCGAAGACTTGTTTCAAGACACTTTCTTGAAAATAGTAAACAACATACGCAACAACCGGTATTGCGAACAAGGCCGTTTTTTGCCCTGGGCGTTGCGCATAGCCCACAACCTCTGCATAGACCATTTCCGCAAAGTAAAACAGCAAACCCGCGTAACCCTGTCCGATGGCACGGACTTGCTGGGTCTGCTGCCTTCCGGCTACGAACATGCCGAACAAAAAATGATTCGCAGCCAAACAGAACATACCGTGCAGCAAATGATAGACCTATTGCCGGCCGAGCAGCGCGAAGTGGTCATTATGAGGATATACGGCGAATTGAGCTTCAAGGAAATAGCCGACCTTACCGGTGTAAGCATCAACACGGCACTTGGCCGTATGCGCTATGGCCTCATCAATATGCGCAGGATGATAAACGAGCAAAACTTGGTGCTTCGCTAAAAGGTGGGGTGCATTTAAAATTGTCGCCTTAAAGGGAATGACACGAGTTCCCTCGTTGCGTTCGGGATGACACCCGCCGCTTGTCATGCCTATACTCCCCATTGTCATGCTGACGAAGGAAGCATCTCTATTAGTTCCCTCTCTTTGAGTTCCCTCACTGCGTTCGGGATGACAAGAGCTCCCTCGCTGCGATCGGGACATACTGTGCTACGACAATTTTAAATGCACCCCTTTGGAAAATCGAAATGCCCATTATCCCTGCCCCTGCGTATATTTGCAACCTTATGGAATCGTTGAAAGCCCGTTTGGAGGCGTTAACACAAGAAATAGAAGCTGTCGTACCTGCCAACAAAGAAGCATTGGAGGCGTTTCGCATTAAATATTTGGGTACCAAAGGCATAGTGAAAGACGTGTTTGGCGCGATGAAAGACGTGCCGGGGCCGCAAAAAAAAGAAGCCGGCCAGATGTTGAATGCCTTCAAGCAAATGGCCGAGGCGCATTACGAAAAATTTTCCCATTTGGCCCAAGAAGCCGGAAGCGGCAAAGCTACCGAAGACCTTAGCTTGCCCGGTGCGGCCATGCCCGCCGGTACGCGCCACCCGCTGCGCCAGGTGGAAAACAAGATAGTGGCCATTTTTGAAAAATTGGGTTTCGGCGTGGCCGAAGGGCCGGAAATAGAAGATGATTGGCACAACTTCACCTCGCTCAACATGCCCGAAGACCACACCGCGCGCGACATGCAAGATACTTTTTACGTGTCGCAAAACCCGGATTGGCTGCTGCGCACACATACCTCTTCGGTGCAGGCAAGGGTATTGGAAAGTACCGAACTGCCGGTGAGGGTAATTTGCCCGGGCAGGGTATATCGCAACGAAACCATAAGCGCGCGGGCGCACTGTTTTTTTCACCAATGCGAAGGCTTGTACATAGATAAAGGCGTGTCGTTTGCCGATTTGAAACAAACGTTGTACTACTTCGTTACCGAAATGTTTGGTGCCGATACCAAGGTGCGTTTCCGCCCCTCTTATTTCCCCTTCACCGAGCCAAGTGCCGAAATGGACATAAGCTGCACGGTATGCGGCGGCACAGGTTGCAGCTTGTGCAAGCATACCGGTTGGGTAGAAATATTGGGTTGCGGCATGGTGCATCCCGACTTGTTGCGCAACTTCGGCATAGACCCCAACGAGTACAACGGTTTTGCCTTTGGCATGGGCGTGGAGCGCATTGCGCAAATAAGGTACCAGGTAAACGACTTGCGGCTTTATTCGCAAAACGACGTGCGTTTCTTGCGCCAATTTTCGGTTAGGACATAATTTTATCAACCATCAAGGTAGGACTTGCTGCCCACCCATTTTTTTAGCACCAATTGATACTCGTTACCGGCGCCAGCGGTTTTTTAGGTTTGCACCTGCTCCGTGCCCTTGCCCAAGGGGCCGAGCCGGTACGTGCCTTGTACCACAGCACCCCGCCCACCGTTCAATACAGCAACGTTAGCTGGCAGGCTTGCAACCTTTTGGATGTTTATGCCGTAGAAGAAGCCATGCAAGGTGTGGACAAGGTGTTTCACTGCGCCGCCACCGTATCGTTCAGCGGCAGCGAAGCCGCCAAAATGATTGACGACAACGTGCTGGCTACGCAACATGTGGTGGACACGGCTGTGGCATTTGGCGTGGCAAGGCTGATACACGTAAGCTCGGTAGCGGCCTTGGGCAGGGCGGTGGCCGATGAAAACAGCGGCATCATTACAGAAGACACGCATTGGACGGAAAGCAAGGCCAACACCGCCTACGCCCAAAGCAAATTCATGGCCGAAATGGAAGTGTGGCGCGCCATGGCCGAGGGGCTGAATGCCGCCATAGTAAACCCTTCCATAATTTTGGGCGAAGGCAACTGGGACAAAGGTTCGGCCAACTTGATGCGGGTAGTTGACAAGGAATTCCCCTGGTACACCACGGGCGTTACCGGCTGGGTGGACGTGCAAGACGTGGCAGCGGCATTGGTGCTGCTGATGTACAGCAACGTGGTAGAAGAACGCTACATACTTAGTGCCGGCAATTTTTCCTACAAAGAAATATTTACCCTCATGGCCCATGCCTTGGGGCGCAAACCTCCCTCGCAATTGGCCTCGCCCCTAATGACGGAGGTAGTGTGGCGCACGGAAGTGTTCAAGGCGTGGCTAACGGGCAAAAAAACCGCCGTGACCAAGGAAACTGCCCGAACGGCACAAACAAAGTGCTTTTACGGAAACGAAAAATTTTTGGAACAGTTCCCTTCCTTTACCTACACGCCCATAGAAACCACCATCGCAAGGATGGCAACGGCATTTCTGTCGGAAAAAAAGTGAGGGTGTGTTTTGTGCGTATTGCACGGCTTGCGCACGGCTTGAACAAAGACACGTTCCAATATCAAAATCTGCCACTATTTCTTTGTCGTTTTTATGGAAAAGTTGGCCATGACCGGGTAATGGTCGCTCAAATCCACGTCGGGTTTTCTGTAGCCTTCTATTTTCAGGGCGTTGTCGTCGTAGAGTATATAGTCTATGCGCAAGGTGGGCGATATTAAGCGGTAGGTGCGGCCAAGGCCGGTGCCTTTCTTCACGAAGGCATCTTTGAGCGGCCCCTTTACTTTGGCATAGACGTAAGACCCCGGCATGTCGTTGAAATCGCCGCATATAACCTGCGGATAGTCCATTTCCCGGCGCAGGGAGTCTATTTTGTTGGCCAGCAGGCTGCGGTTGGCCGCGGCGTTCACCAATTTTTTCAGCAACGACTTGGAGCGGCTGTTGTTTTCGGCATCCACGCCTGTTTTTTTTATGTCGCTTATGTAACCCATTTCCTTGCGGCCAAAGCCTACCGAGGTGAGGTGCACCACATTGAGCGAAAAAACATTGTTGCTGTCTATCACTACGTCCGTTTTCAACATTTTGTAATGGTCGGCGTATAGGTCGTAGTCAATGGTGTTCTTCAAAGGGTACTTGGAGAAAATGGCCTGCCCCACGTTTATCTTCTCGCCCGGCAGCGCGTGCGAGGTAATGTTTCCCTTGGCCATTTCGTATTCCGTTGCAAAGGCCACGAAGGGATAACCCGATTGCTGCAATATGCCCGTATAAGGTTCGGCGTTGTCTTGCGTGTCCCAATAATATTCTTCTAAGCACAGTATGTCGGGGTTCTCGTCCTTTATCAGCTTCAGTATCTTCGACCTGGGCGAGTGGACAAGGGACAAATCGTCCAAGGCGAAGATACTGAAGC
>JASGFI010000057.1:0-16340 GCA_047605615.1 Edaphocola sp.
AATGTCCATTACAACACATCGTCCAAAAAATAGCGTCATTTTCGTCCATTGCTCCTTTATTTGCTTTACCGCAGTGGCATTAGCAGCATCAATCATTATCTCCCCCCAACAAAATAAAAACTCCCCGCACTTTGGCGGGGAGCTATGATAAATGACAGTGTTGGCAAAAACCGGGTTATTAGTAACCCATGTCCATGCCGCCACCGGGCATACCGTGGCTATGGCCTGCACTTTCTTTGGGCGCCGGTTTGTCGGCTATCACACATTCGGTAGTCAGGAACATGGATGCGATAGACGCTGCGTTTTCCAAAGCTACGCGGCTTACTTTTGTTGGGTCTATCACGCCGGCAGTTATCAGTTTTTCGTATTGCTCGGTACGTGCATTGAAACCAAAGTCGGCTTTGCCTTCTTTTATTTTTTGTACGATGATGGAACCTTCCAGCCCGGCATTTTCAACTATGGTACGGATGGGGGCTTCCAAAGCACGGCGCACGATGGCTATGCCGGTAGTTTCATCGGTATTGTCGCCTTCCAATTTGGCCAAGGCATCTATGGCACGTATGTAGGCAGTACCGCCACCGGCTACTATGCCTTCTTCCACGGCGGCACGGGTAGCGTGCAGGGCATCGTCCACGCGGTCTTTCTTTTCTTTCATTTCCACTTCGGAAGAAGCACCTACGTACAACACGGCCACGCCCCCGCTCAATTTAGCCAAGCGTTCTTGTAGTTTTTCGCGGTCGTAATCGCTGGTGGTAGTTTCTACTTGCGCTTTTATTTGGTTTACGCGGGCGGCGATGTCGGCTTTCTTGCCTTTGCCACCTACTATGGTAGTGTTGTCTTTATCTATGGTCACGCTTTCGGCTTGGCCCAAATAAGCAAATTCGGCATTTTCCAATTTGTAGCCTTGTTCTTCGCTGATAACGGTGCCGCCGGTCAACACTGCTATATCCTGCAACATTTCCTTGCGGCGGTCGCCGAAGCCGGGAGCCTTTACTGCGGCTATTTTCAACGAGCCACGCAATTTGTTGACAACCAGAGTAGCCAATGCTTCACCGTCAACGTCTTCGGCTATTATCAACAACGGACGGCCTTGTTGCACTACCTTTTCGAGCATACCGATAATGTCCTTCATGGTGCTGATTTTTTTGTCGAAAATCAGGATGTAGGGATTGTCCAGCTCCACCTGCATTTTTTCGGTATTGGTCACGAAATAAGGGCTAAGGTAACCGCGGTCGAATTGCATGCCTTCCACCACATCTACGGTAGTATCGGTGTTTTTCGATTCTTCAACGGTGATAACGCCTTCGTTGCCCACCTTGGCCATGGCGGTGGCTATCAACCTGCCTATCTCGCTGTCGTTGTTGGCCGATATGGTACCTACTTGTTCTATTTTTTGGTTGTCGTTGCCTACTTTTTGCGCTTGTTTTTTCAAGTTGGCCACTACGGCGGTCACGGCTTTGTCTATGCCGCGTTTCAGGTCCATGGGGTTGGCGCCGGCGGCTACGTTTTTAACGCCTTCGCCTATGATGGCCTGGGCCAACACGGTAGCGGTGGTGGTGCCGTCGCCGGCTATGTCGGCTGTTTTGCTGGCCACTTCTTTCACCATTTGGGCACCCATGTTTTCGATGGGGTCTTCCAATTCTATTTCCTTGGCTACGGTTACGCCGTCTTTGGTTACGGCAGGTGCGCCAAATTTTTTCTCTATCACTACATTGCGACCTTTGGGGCCGAGGGTTACTTTCACGGCATCGGCCAGGGTATCCACGCCGCGTTTCATTTTGTTGCGGGCATCTATGTTAAAAAGAATTTGTTTAGCCATTGCTATTGAATTTTTAGTTTTGAATTATACTTACACTATTGCCAAAATATCGCTTTCGCGCATGATCAGCAGGTCTTCGCCGTCTATGTTGATTTCGGTGCCGGCATATTTGCCGTACAATACGGTGTCGCCAGGTTTAACCGTTACGGGTTCGTCTTTCTTGCCGGGACCGGCAGCCACTACGGTGCCGCGTTGCGGTTTTTCCTTGGCGGTATCGGGGATGATGATGCCGCCGGCGGTTTTGGTTTCGGCGGGGGCCGGTTTCACTATTACCCGGTCGTGCAGGGGCATGATGCTTGCTTTCTTAGCCATAGTCAAATTGAGTATTTAAATTTTATCGTTAAAAATTACACCAATGAATTTGCGCAGCAAGACTGCGTAAAAACATTGCTTGGGCAGCTAAAAATATGCCACACGGCCAAAAAGGACAATTTTGCAGTTGGGGGCAAAGTATTGATGATAATCGGGTAAGGGTTGACCGCCAAATTTGCTGGTGGGGCGGGCGGCAGGGGTAAATTTGGCAGGGATTGGCACTGCAACCTTCAGGGTTCGTTATATGTGCCGCCGAATATAGAAGCAGAAAACGTAGCCGGATAAACAAGCCATGCCCGACTATTGGGTAAGAATAAAAATTGCCCCGGTTGCCCTTTGCCGATTGCGCTCTTTTTCGGAACTTGCAACCATGTCCGAACAGTATATAGTGTCCGCCCGAAAGTATCGCCCGCAAACCTTCGATACCGTGGTGGGGCAGCAGCACATAACCACTACCCTAAAAAACGCCATCAAGACCCAGCACCTGGCTCATGCCTATCTGTTCTGCGGCCCGCGTGGCGTGGGCAAGACCACTTGCGCCCGCATATTGGCCCGCACCATCAATTGCGAAAACCCTACCGACGATATGGAAGCCTGCGGCCAATGCGGCACCTGCCTTTCGTTCAAAGACAATACCAGCTTCAATATTTTTGAACTCGATGCCGCCAGCAACAACTCGGTGGACGATATACGTTCGCTTACGGAGCAAGTGCGCTACGCCCCGCAACACGGCAAGTACAAAATATACATCATAGATGAGGTGCACATGCTCAGTACCGCGGCTTTCAATGCCTTCTTGAAAACATTGGAAGAACCGCCCGGCTACGCCATTTTCATCTTGGCCACTACCGAAAAACACAAAATACTGCCCACTATCCTGAGCCGCTGCCAAATCTTTGATTTCAAAAGAATACAGACTGAGGGCATAGCGGGCCATTTGGCCAATATTTGCGCCAAGGAAAATGTAGCGGCCCAGCCGAGCGCGCTGCACATCATAGCCCAAAAGAGCGAAGGCTGCATGCGCGATGCCTTGTCTATGATGGACAGGATAACGGGTTTTACCAACGGGCAACTTACCTATACCCAAACGGTAGAACACCTCAACATACTGGATGCGGATATTTACTTCAAATTGGGCGATATATTGCTGGCCAAGGACATTGGCGCGGCCCTGCTGATGCTGGACGATATACTGCAACGCGGCTTTGAGGGCGATGTGATACTGAACGGTTTTGCCGAACATTTCCGCAACCTTTTATTGAGCAAAGACGGCCGCATGGCGCGCCTGCTCGATGTTCCCGAAGAACACCGCCGCCAATATTTCGACAAGGCGCAAATGGTACCTTCGGCCTATATACTAAGCGGGCTAAGCATTTTGAACGAAGCCGAACTGGGCTTCCGCACGGCCTTGAACAAAAGGCTGCACCTGGAGCTATGCCTCATAAGGCTTTGCTACCTCAACGATGTACTCGACACCAACACATTGGCACCGCAAGGTGTCGAACTAAAAAAAAAACCTGATACCCCAAGTATAGCCGCCCCCGATGTACCGGAAGGAGCAGCGGCAAAGCCCTTGCAGGCAACAATGCCCCAACCCGTTACCGAACCAACAATAGTGGCCGGCACACCGCCTCCAGCCTTTGAAACTCTGCGGCAGGATGACAACGTGCCTTCGGTTCCGGAAATGGCAAATGTCCGCATAAACGGAACACCGGAAAATATAGGACTACCTGCACACCCGCCTAATATTGGGACAGCCCCGCAGGAAACCGCCGCCCCGATGCAGCCTTATGCCAATACGTCTGCAACCCTACCCGGCAAACGTCCCAAGCTGGGGCGCAACCTGTTGCGGCACATACAGGAGCAAAACAGCCAATCGGGCGAAGAAGCAGGCGAACCGGTAACGCTGAACCAGCAAGAGGCCGATTTGTTGTTGGAAAAATTCAGGAAACATGTACGCGAAGAACTGAAACAGTTGCCCATGGCCGCACAGCTGGACGTAATGAACATTGAATACGTTTCCGCCAACGAATTGCGGTTGGTATGCACCAGCGAACTAAACCAGATATATGCCAACAGCCAGCAGGGCTTGTTCCTTGATTTTGGCAAAAAATATACCCGCATCGCCGACTTGCGCATAAAAATTACGCTGGACGAAAACGCACTGACGAAAACGCCCGCCGAAAAAGTATTGACCAAACAGGAAATATACGAACAGATGACCCTGCGCAACCCGGCCTTGAAAGCCTTGCGCGACGGGCTGAACATGCAGTTGGATTATTAGAGCCTAACCAAACAGTGCCTTCAATTCGCCTGCATCTTGCGGCTTCAACTTTCCGGCCAGCAACAGCCGTAGTTGGCGGCGGCGCAGCGCACCGTCGTACATGGTTAGCTCTTCTTCTGTTTCGGGTATCAATTCCGGCACCGTGTAGGGTTTGCCATTGGCTCCCAGCGACACGAAGGTGAAAAATGCCTCGTTGCTCAGGTATTTGTGTTGCGATTTAAAATCTTCCCCCCACACTTTCAGCGATATTTCCATCGAGGTGTTGAACGCCCGTGTCACTTTCGATTCGATAGTGACCACATCGCCCAATTTTATGGGGTTGGCAAAGGAAATATTGTCCACCGAAGCGGTTACGGCTATGGTGTTGCAGTGTTTTTGTGCAGCTATGCCGGCAGCTATGTCCATCCAGTACATCAGTTTGCCGCCCATTAAATTGGCCAAGGTATTTGTTTCGCCGGGCAACACCAATTCGGTCATTATCGTGTGCGATTCTGCTGCTTTTTTGGCTACGGGTTTCATGTTTATTGTTGTGTGGTTATGGCTTTCTGGGCGTGGTGGTGTAGGCTGCTTTTAAATAAAAAGGTTCGGAATAGGCCAGGTCGTCAAAGGCTTGCAGCGCATACCGTTCTTCTGCCAGGGGCAACCAATGTTCGGCCGCTATCATTTTATCGTTGGCGGTAAGCATCTGTTTGTTGTCGCCATGCAGCAGTTCGTCGTCGGTGTAGAGCGCAAGTCCGCCCGCCAATGCGCCCAACTCGTGTTCAAATATATGGCGGGGTGCTGTTATCGGCTTTTTGTCTTGCCGGTAGGACGCAAAAAAAAATTCTCCGTTTCGAGCCTTTATAGCCAGCGCAAAAGCCGTGTCGGCAGCCAGTTGTGCGGCTATCAGGTCCAATGTGTTGAACAGCATCAAAGGCAATTGCCGCACGAAGGCTATGCCTTTTGCCACACTTAAACCCACGCGCAAACCGGTATAAGAACCCGGCCCGGCACAAACGCAGATACCGTTCAGGTTGCAGAAATCAGTGTTGGCTTGGCGCAGTACATCTTCAATCAAAAAATTGATTTTGGCTGCTTGCTCGTGTGCGTCCGCCAAATGGCCGATGCCCATTACGGTGCCATCAACGCTTGCGGCAGCCATGCCTTGCGAGCCGGCAGTATCTATGTATAACAGTTGGGGCATTGCGATTTTTTGATGCCTGATGACAAGGGTGCAAAAGTATTACATTTGCCAGATGGAAAAGAAAATAATCAATACCGATGCCGCGCCCGCACCCATCGGCCCCTATAACCAAGCGGTGCAAACGGCCAACCTGCTGTTTGTATCGGGCCAAATACCCTTGGATGCCGCCACGGGCCAATTGGTGACCACCGGCATTCAGGATGCCACGCAAAAGGTAATGCAAAACCTTGAAGCCATCTTGAAAACTGCCGGTGCCGGTTTTGGCAACGTGGTAAAAGCTACCATTTTCCTTACCGACATGGCGCAATTTGGGGCGGTGAACCAAGTGTATGGCCAATATTTCGACAACGCCGCACCCGCCCGCGAATGTGTACAAGTGGCTGCCTTGCCCAAAGGCGTGGAGGTGGAGATTTCGGTTGTTGCGGCTTTGTAAGGGATGAGAATTATCGGCAAACCCAACCTCCAAATTTATTCCGGGTAAGGGCGTTGCTTTATTTGGGGGAAGATTTTTACCCAATACAGTTTTTGCAAAGCAAATGCCGTCAACAAAAAAATGCCCGGCTTGTCATCGCTCCACCAAAACTCCCTAAAAAAATGCCCAACAAAAAAACACTGCTCATCGGTGCCTCCGAAAACCCGCAACGTTACAGCAATATGGCCATACGCAGCCTCCGCCAACACCGACATGAAGTGCTTGCGATAGGTAACGGAACGGGTACGGTTGCCGATGTGCATTTCACCAAGGAACGCCCCGGCGTTAGGGATATAGACACCGTTACGCTGTATCTGGCCCCGGCAAGGCAAAAAGAATATTACGACTATATTTTGGGCCTGCAACCAAGGCGCATCATATTCAACCCGGGTACCGAAAACCCAGAACTGGGGCAGCTTGCCGAAGCCAAAGGCATCAAAATAATGGAAGCCTGCACATTGGTATTGCTGCATACGGGGCAGTACTAATTGCGGCAAATATTGGCCGCAGCGGTTTCTTTGCGTTCGTTGCGGGAAAAACATCATTCCGCATACAACAGATACCGCTTGCGTATCTTCTTGAAATTATCCAATGCCGGTTGCCAGCCTGCACGAATTTCCGCCTCGGTTTTGCCGCTCTGTATTTGTTGTTGCAGCGAAGCCGTGCCGCTTAGTTTTACAAAGTAATTATTGAAAAATTTTGCCTTGTCCGGGAAGCGGTTGTAAGCCTCCAGCAACCATTTTATTTGCAGCCTGCCTTGGCCGAGCAATAGTGCTTCCTCTGGTTCGGTGGCGAGCAAACGGCCGTGGCACACTTGGCCTTTCAGGGGCGGGTCGGTAGCGCCTGCCATGCTTTGTGGGGTAAACGAATAGCCGTAGCCTTCCAGCAATGGGTGGCCGTACTGTTGAAAAGGCTTGTCGGTACCGCGGCCAAGGCTTATTGCGGTACCTTCAAAAAAACACACGGACGGATAGAGGTATATGGCCGCCATATTTTTCAAGTTGGGCGAGGGCGGCACGGGTAGTTCGTAATGCGATTGGTGGGTATAGTTTTGGCAGGTAACAACGGTTATTTCAGGAGCTTTGCTGCCCAGCCACTTTTCGCCAATCAGCATTTTTGCATATTCGCCCACGGTCATGCCATGAATGACCGGAATGGCCTGCATGCCCACAAAGGAAGTGTTTGCTTTTTCCAACACGGGGCCATCTACTATGAAGCCCAGCGGATTGGGCCTGTCCAAGATAATGAGTGGCTTGCCTTGCTCGGCACAGGCTTCCATTACATATTGCAGGGTGGAAATGTAGGTGTAGAAGCGCACGCCCACATCTTGCAGGTCGAAAAGCAAAATATCCAGGCCATTCAGTTGGTCGGCGGTTGGTTTTTTGTTTTTTCCGTAGAGCGATATTACGGGCAACCCCGTTTGTTCGTCCACGCCGTTTTGTACCTTGGCACCCGCGTCCGCACTACCCCTGAAGCCATGTTCGGGCGAGAATATTTTTGCCACTTTTATCCCCAATCTCAACAAAGTGTCGGGTAGCAAGGTGCCATTTATCTCGGATGTTTGGTTGACCACGATGCCCACTTTTTTGCCGTTCAATAAAGGCAAATATTTACCGGTTTGGTCGGCTCCGGCCAGTATGGGTTGGGTGTTGCCACTGCCCGGATGGCCATATTTTTGGGCAAAAATAGACGATGGCAACAGCAGGTGCGCCGCCCACCACAAGCCCAAGAGCATAGCCCGACAAGAAAATATTGTTGCTGCGCCACCTTTTGGCGTACCTGTGGTTTTGTTTTGCATCGGTTCTTCCATAAAATTTGGCGAATATAGATAAAAACGCAAAGCGTGGGTAAGCCCTAAATTGATTGACTGGCAATAATCGTACCTTTGACCCAAGAAGATGTTTCAAAGTTTATGGCGACCATTAACGAAAAGCAAAATGAAATCATCGAAGATTTTTCTTTTTACGATGATTGGATGGAGAAATACGAACATATTATTCAACTGGGCAAAGAATTGCCGCTGATTGACGAACAGTACAAAAAAGACGAAAACCTGATAAAAGGATGCCAGTCGCGGGTGTGGCTACATGCCGGGCAGCAAGACGGGAAGGTGGTTTTTACCGCCGATAGCGATGCCATTATTACCAAAGGCTTGGTAGCCTTGATGATTAGCGTGCTATCCGGCCAGCCGGCGAAAGCCATAGCCAATGCCGACATTTATTTCATAGACAAAATAGGCTTGAGCAGCCACCTGTCGCCTACGCGCAGCAATGGTTTGCTGGCCATGTTGAAGCAAATGAAATTGTATGCCTTGGCACTAAGCACGGTGGGGTAAAAATATTGTAACAATAAAAGGGATGATGATGTCCGAAAATCTGTACGACCGCATAGTAGATGCCCTGCGCACCGTCCACGACCCGGAAATACCGGTAAACATCGTGGAACTGGGCTTGGTATATGAAATAAAGATAGAGGACGGCGGCAAGGTAACCATAGTGATGACCCTTACCGCGCCAGCATGTCCCGCCGCCGGCGACATAGTATTTGAGGTGCAATCGAAAGTGGAAGATTTGGAGGGCGTAAGCGACGTACATGTACAATTGACCTTCGACCCGCCATGGAGCAAGGATATGATGACCGAAGAGGCAAAACTGGAATTAGGCTTTCTGTAATTTATTTAAACACGATTGCCTACTTTTGCCAGCCCCGCACCTGAAATTATCATTATTTAACACGATGGAAAATGTGTGTTTCCCCCCAATGGCAGATACACCATTGCTCATTTTTACAAAAGAAATCAAAACAATGTCTTCTACTTGGTTCAGACGCATAAAGCAAGGTATATCTACCGAAACAAAAGAAAAGAAAGAAGCCCCCGACGGGCTATGGCACAAGTGCCCGGAATGTAGGAACACCTACACCACCACGGCATTGAAAGAAAACCTGTACGTATGCCCCAACTGTGGCTACCACAACAGGATAAATGCGGTGGAATATTTCGACATATTGTTTGACGAAGGGCAGTTCAAGGAGCTTTTTGCCAACATAGCGCCCAAAGACGCACTGCATTTCGTGGATGTGAAACCCTACGGCGACCGGCTGAAAAACGCGCAAAAACAAACCGGCCTGCTCGATGCCATGACGGTGGGCGTGGGCAAACTGGACGGCAGGGAAATAGTGATAGCCTGCATGAACTTCAATTTCATAGGCGGCTCCATGGGTTCGGTAGTGGGCGAAAAAATAGCCCGCGGCATAGACTATGCCATTAAGAACAAGCTGCCCTTTATGATTATATCCAAATCGGGCGGGGCGCGCATGATGGAAAGCGCGTTTTCGCTGATGCAGATGGCCAAAACCTCTGCCAAGCTGAACCAACTCTCGGCTGCGGGCCTGCCCTACATCAGCTTTATGACCGACCCCACAACGGGCGGCGTTACCGCTTCGTTTGCCATGCTGGGCGACATCAACATAGCCGAACCCAAGGCACTGATAGGCTTTGCCGGGCCGCGCATCATCAAGGAAACGATTAAGAAAGATTTGCCCCCCGATTTTCAACGCAGCGAATTTTTGCAAGAAAAAGGCTTCTTGGACTTTGTGGTGGAAAGGAAAAACCTGAAAGAAAAACTGGGCGATTGCCTGGAGTGGTTTTTGAAATAAGCATCAGCAATAAAATTTTACAACCAATAATTAAAAGAAAAAAATGTCGGAAGAAAAACTGAAGGCGCTCAAGATGACGCTGGACAAGATAGACAAAGATTTTGGAAAAGGTTCGGTAATGAAGCTGGGCGACAAGCACCAGGAAGAACAAGACGTTATCTCTACCGGTTCCTTGGGTTTGGATGTTGCCCTGGGCATAGGCGGCTTTCCGCGTGGCCGCATCATTGAAATATACGGGCCGGAATCTTCCGGCAAAACCACCATTGCCATCCACACCATTGCCGAGGCGCAAAAGAAAGGCGGTATATGCGCCATCGTAGATGCCGAACACGCCTTCGATGCCAACTATGCCCGCAAGCTGGGCGTGGACGTGGACAACCTGCTGATTTCGCAACCCGATTATGGCGAGCAAGCGTTGGAAATAGCCGAACGCCTCATACTTTCCGGCGCGTTGGATGTGGTGGTCATAGACTCCGTGGCCGCGCTGGTGCCCAAGGCCGAATTGGAAGGCGAAATGGGCGAAAGTAAAATGGGCTTGCAGGCCCGCCTCATGAGCCAGGCCATGCGCAAACTTACGGCTACCATATCGCGCACCAATTGTACCTGTATTTTCATCAACCAATTGCGCGAAAAAATCGGCGTGATGTTCGGCAGCCCCGAAACCACTACCGGCGGCAATGCCTTGAAGTTTTACGCCTCCGTGCGTTTGGACATTCGCCGCATATCGCAAATAAAAGACGGCGATACCGCCACCGGCAACCGTACCCGTGTGAAAGTGGTGAAGAACAAAGTGGCACCGCCTTTCCGCCAGGTAGAGTTCGACATTGTGTTTGGCGAGGGCATCAGCAAAATAGGCGAAATAATAGACATGGGCGTGGAAATGGGCATATTGACCAAAAGCGGTTCGTGGTTTAGCTACGGCGAACAACGCATAGGACAAGGCCGCGATTCGGTCAAGAATTTCCTGTTGGACAATCCCGAGTTTGCCGCCGAAATAGAAGAAAAAATCAGGGCAATACTCAAGGAAAAAGCAACAGCCTGATGCCAATTGTCAGTATATCATCAATAATAAAAAGCCGACTGCCTTTATGCGCAGTCGGCTTTTGTATTTGTAGCCTAAATACACGACAAGAATTTCAAACAGGCTCTTGTTGAAAAAATCTTTTCCGGGTAAAGCTCGTTGGCAGCGCACAAGCACAAATGCCTTGCTCCTTTTGTCCACGAATTTGTTAGCTAAACAACCATGCTACCTCATCTTCGCTCAGGTTCTTGACAAAGCCGTCTTCGGCGGCTACCAACTCTTCGGACACAAATTGCTTCTTTTCCTGCAAGGCCATGATTTTTTCTTCAATGGTGTCTTTGCATATCATTTTATAGGCAAACACATTTCGGGTTTGGCCTATGCGGTGCGTGCGGTCTATGGCTTGCTGCTGCACGGCATTGTTCCACCATGGGTCCAGCAGGAACACGTAATCGGCGGCAGTGAGGTTCAGCCCCGCATTGCCGCTTTTAAGGCTTATGAGAAATACCGGCGTGGTATCGTCCGGCTGCTGAAAGGCCGCCACCAATTCTTGGCGCTTGGCTACCGGCGTGTCGCCATCGAAATGATAATACGGAATGCCCCGTTCGCTACAGCTGGCCGCTACTAAGTTGAGCATACCTTTGAATTGTGAGAACACAAGTGCCTTATGGCCGTTCAGTTGGCTCAACTCGTGCAGCAATGTTTCTATTTTTACGGCCTCTTTCGTATTGCTTTCGTCCAATAATTGTGGCGAACCGCAGACTTGGCGCAGCTTCATTATTCCTTGCAGTATGTCGAGTTTATTGCGTTCCAGGCCATTGCTTTGTATGCCCAGGAAAACGCTCCCCTTTATCTGTTCTCGTATTTGTTCGTACACCAATTGCTGTTCTTCTTTCATTTGGCACCACAAAATGGACTCTGTTTTTTCGGGCAAGTCGGTGGCTACTTGTGCCTTGGTACGGCGCAAAATGAACGGTGCGGTGAGTTGTTGCAACGCCTTCATTTTGTCATTGTCGGCATCGCGGTCTATGGGTTGCGCATACTCTTTCCTGAAAAATTCTTGTCCACCCATGAGGCCGGGCAACAGCCAATTGAGCTGCGCATATAAATCGAAAGTGTTGTTCATGACGGGGGTGCCGCTCAGGCATACACGGGCGGTGGCTTTGAGCCTCATTACGGCCTTGGTAGTTAATGCACCAATGTTTTTTATGTTCTGGCTTTCATCTACCACCACGGTGTCCCAGTCCGGCACGCAGATGCTTTCTATGTCGCTGCGCAACGTGCCGTAAGTAGTGATGATAATCTGGTAACTGCCATTGATAAACTCGGCAAAATTGCGTTGCGTACCATTGTGTACCAACACCTTTAGTTCCGGCGCAAAACGAGCCAATTCTTGCTGCCAGTTGAATATTAGAGATGCCGGACAGGTAATCAAGAATCGGGCTTGGGGGTTGCGTTCGGCACGATGGCTGATGAATGTAATGGTCTGCAAGGTTTTGCCCAAACCCATATCATCGGCCAAGCAAGCCCCCGCTCCTATTTCGGCCAATAGGCTCAACCATTCAAATCCTTTTTGTTGATAAGGACGTAGCGTAGCCCTAAGTAAATTAGGCATGGGCAAGATAGCTGCCTCCGCTTGTTGCCATTGCAACCATTTTTGTTGCCATTGCTGCGGCAATGCCGGTTGCAATGCCCGTTGTGCGCTGCCTTCGCTTAGGCTCAGCATTATCCAAGAGGGTACCGTAAGTGTTTGTTCCTTCAATTTTCCGTGTTTAATGATGGCCGCATATTGTTCCAGCCATTCATCGTCGAATAGTGCTATGCTGCTGTCTTTAAGCAGAAGTGAATTTTGGCCGGCCAGTAGCAATTTTTGTAGTTCGCTAAGTTTGATAAGCTCCTTGTCGAATTTTACGGTCAACTTTAGCTGCACCTTTTCCCCTTCTTGATGCAGGATGCTTATGTCGGTCGTTGGTTTGTAGGGCGAGTACCTGAAATGCCGCAACAATTCCAGGCCTATGATGGTTACGTTTTGTTCCAATAATTGGTGCCATACTTTCAGGAACCATTGCTTTTTCTTGGCCTCGGCAAAGCTGATATAGAAAAAGGTTTGTTGTTGTTTGGCAAAGGAAGGGTGCAACTGTTGCAGATATTGCACAAAGGCATCTTCGGCTTCTTTTTGCCGCAATACGGTATAGGCTTCGCCATTCCTAATGGTTTCGTGTTGCGCTTTCCAAGGGCCGTCAACGGTTATGCCTTCGTATTGCCAGCGTGGGGTCAACATCAACATGCTATCGCCAATCTCGCTTAGGTACAGGCAGTTTGCCGCCTCGGCGGCTATTTCTTTCTTGGCAAAATGATTATTGCGTACTACCTTATGTCCTTCTTCCAATTTCAGCACTATGCGTTGCATAAACTGCACTACATTTTGTCCGTATTGCTCTTGGGTAGAGGCTTCCAGCCAATCCAAGGTTAGGTAGTCGGTTTGTTTGAGCATATAGTACCGGTGTTCGGCGTCGGCTATCAAAAACCTGTATCGCCTGAAATCGGCCAAGGGAATATGCCGGCCTTGTATGCTTACCATTGGTTTTGCTTGCAAGCAACCTTGCTCGTTCTTTACTATTTCAAAATGCAATACCGGGTTTTCGGCATGTAGCGTGCATTTGCTGGTAAGATAATTGCCATGTGCTTTGTTTTGTATTCGGTGGTACAAACGCAAGTCGGGCTGGGCTTCCAACAATTGCAGCAATAGGTCTGCTTGGTAGCGTGTTACTGTTTTTGCGAGATATTTTTCCAAGGGTATGTGCGATTTTTCCTTGGCATGTTTTTTGCGCAATTGGCTTATTTCAAAAGCCACATCATCGTCGTTGAAGCGGGGCAACAATTCTTTGGCGCCTGCGCTAAAGTGTTTGTAGTAGCGTTCTATTTGAGGCTCGTCGAGCGGAAACATTTCAAAAGGCACCGTGCTGCCTGTACGCACGTGCAACGAATGTAGGATGCTGTGGTTATTGAAAACATAGTCGGGGCATAGTACCAAACTGGCTACCGGTACCACCCTTGCCGGTTTTGTAGGTGCAGGCATTTGGGGAAAATTTTATTGAGCGGGCAAAAGTAACAAAGTACCGCAGTAAATGCCAATTGCTGGGGCGATAGTGTGCCTGGAAGAAACTATGCCGCAAAAAAAGCAATTGATTATTTGCGCCGGCCGCTTATCTTACGGCCCAATTGCGCAAGGTATTTGGCGAAAAACCGGAACTGGCCCAGCGGTATGCTGATGAGCAACACGCAAAGCGGCCACAATACCGTGACCATTAGTATGTACATCACAGTCCATAGTGCTTTATGGTCGGGGCCGATGACGTGCATGGCCTTGCGCCCCAGATAGCCGCACAACGAGCCGCCCAGCGCAAAGGTGCAGAGTATGAGCAATACTTGCAGTATGTTTTTTACCTGCCATTTTTCGCGCAAACGGTGCAACCAACCCGCCGGGGGCGGTCGATTGTCGCCTTGCTCTTTTTCCATCGCGTCCTTGCAGCACTGCTTCATATTATTGTCATGCCTTGTGTGACAAATGTAGGGTTTAAGATTGTGGGCGGGTTTCAAAATCGGGAAAACTATTGGCCGGCACTTGTATGCAGTGCCTGCCACAGCAGGTCTTTAAGCGGCTGCAAGCCTTTGTTGGTTGCTGCCGACAGGAATAAATGTGGAATATTTTGGGGCAGTTCGGCGGCTATGGCTTCTTTCAGTTCATCGTCGAGCATGTCGCTTTTGCTTATGGCAATTATCATTTGTTTGTGCAGCAGTTCGGGGTTGTACTGTTCCAGTTCGCTGTACAGCACTTCAAACTCGCGCTTATGGTCGGCACTATCGGCAGGGATGAGGAAAAGCAAAACGGAATTGCGCTCTATGTGGCGCAGGAAGCGGTGACCCAAGCCCTTGCCCTCTGCCGCGCCTTCTATGATGCCCGGCAGGTCGGCCATGCAAAAAGACAAACCATCGCGGTAGGCCACCATGCCCAGTTGTGGGGTGAGGGTGGTAAAGGCATAATCGGCTATCTTGGGGCGGGCGGCAGATATGCTGGACAGCAAGGTGCTTTTGCCCGCATTGGGGAAACCCACCAAACCCACGTCGGCCAGCACTTTCAGTTCCAAAAACTTGTAGCCTTCCTGCCCTTCCTCGCCGGGTTGTGCATATTCGGGAGCTTGGTTGGTAGGCGACTTGAAAAAGTTGTTGCCATGGCCGCCACGACCGCCGGGTAACCATATTACCTCTTGCCCGTCTTCCAATATTTCCGCTTCCACCTCACCGGTTTCCGCATCTTTGGCCACGGTGCCCAAGGGCACTTCTATGACCACATCTTTGCCGCTGCGGCCGGAGCAGTTGTCGCCGCTGCCGTTTTCGCCATTTTCGGCGTGTACGTGCTTGTAATAACGGAGGTGCAGCAGTGTCCACAGTTGCGTGTTGCCCCTTAAAATTATGTGGCCGCCACGGCCACCGTCGCCGCCGTCGGGTCCGGCATTGGCATTGAACTTGGTGTGTGCGAAGTGCATGCTGCCCGCACCACCGTGGCCGCTGCGGCAGAAAATGCGTATGTAGTCAACGAAGTTGGCTTTATCCATGCGGCAAAGATAAGTTGTTGTGCAGTAGATGCGCCCAATCTTTTAAATGGTTACATTCGTCTTTAAAACGTAAATATATCTTTCTTTCGCTCCATCTATTTTTACGATGAAAAAACTACTCCTTATTGTATGCTGGGTATTGCCTTTCATGGGCTGCCACAAAAACAACGGTACCAACGGCAGTACCTGCGACATAGTGGCCACCCGCGCCAAGAACGCACTCAAAGTAAGTATAGACAAGGGTATTTGGGGCACCGTATCGTCTATCGAAGGCAATTGTATGCCCATCGTCAACCCGGAGGTTTGCACCCACTGCCCCGTACGGCGCACCATACGCATTTACCAATATGCTTTGGCCGAAAACGCTACGCCGGTAAGCCCCGGTTGGTATAAAAGTATCGGGGCGGCCTTGGTGGCCGAAGTACGAACGGATGCGGAGGGTTTTTACGAGGTTGGCCTGCCCCCCGGCAAATATTCCGTGGTGATATTGGAAGCCGGTTTCTTGCACGTAGTATCCATGGACGGCACCGGCGGCCTGAACCCCGTAACCGTGCAAAACGGTGCGCATAACGAGGACTTGGTAATGACCTACAAAGCAGTCTTTTAAAAAATGGTGCTGGCGGCAATGTTTTCTTGCTCCTTATAAAATCGGGGGTTATATCGTGTTTGATATGACCCCTTAACTTGTTTCATTCCTTTTGTACTTTGACAGTTGCCAGCCTTTGCCCCACATGGTCGTATATGTTGACCAGAAAGAGGCCGGGGCGTAAGGCACTTACATCAATATTGCCATCCTGTCCCTGTATTTCTTGCCGCAGCACCACACGTCCTGTCAAATCGTATATCCGGACACTCAACATGCCGGTATAGTCGCCGCGGAGGTGCAGCACCTCCGCGGCGGGGTTCGGGTACAGCAACCACTGGTACCCGCTGTTGCCCGCCACCGGTTCTATGCCCAGGGGGTTGTCGAAGAGTA
>JASGFI010000058.1:0-16317 GCA_047605615.1 Edaphocola sp.
TTCAGGATATAATCGGTTTAATATTAGTTGTTTGAAATTTTTGTCGTGTACTTAGAGCCTGTTTAAAATTCATTCGTTCGTTTTCTTATGGCTCTTAGTAAAAAAAAATTTAAATCACTTCAGTGAAAAAACCAAGCTGGCAGGCACATTGGCAAGGCGCACAAAGCCAACGCACAGAAGCCACCTTCGCCAAGCCTATACCCGATTTGCATGTTTGCCGAAAAACAACGGTAACAGCAATTTGCCCAATGTTATTTCTTTTCCTCGTCGATAATTTTGAGGTCGGCTTTCTTTTTGAAATCCCGGGCAAAGGTCTTCAATTCTTCCGACAAGTCTTCGTTGCGGGTAGCACGGGTGTAGGTATCGGCCATGGTCATCAGGGTTTGGAAGAAGAAGTCGTTCATCTCGTCCACCATCATTTTTTTTGTCCAGAGGTCTATGCGCAGGGCGGTCTTCTCCTTGCCGTCCCATAGCGACAGCAGTACACCTTTGGCCGGTTGTGCGTTTTCGCTGTTGCTGCCGCTGGCGTTCCAGTCTATGTGTTCGGGCATCCGTTCATTGTCGAGCACCACATTGATGTTTATCGCGTGTTTTTCCATAGCGTATTTTTGGCAGCCGCAAAATTGCGGAAAAACAACCGATTCGTGTGTGGAAAACACCCACATTTTTTCAAGTCAATAACTTTTCAAGAACTTGGTTACGTCATTGCTCCAGTCTTGCCGGTATTTCAATAGGTAATTTTCGTGGCCGGCCTCGGGGTATATTTTTAAGGTTTTGGGCCCTTTCAGGTTATCGAAAATAGCCTCGGTTTCTTCTTTGCTTACGTTTGGGTCTTTGCCACCATACATCAGCAATACCGGACAGTCTATGTGGCTTGCATAATTTTCCGGGTTATGGCCAAAAGCCCAAAAGCCATTTTCTGCGCCACCCCAGAAAACCAATAGCCCTGCCAATGGGAAAGCAGGTGCGCCCATTTGGCGGAAACGCGCCGCCACCGTGCCGTACATGGTGCCAAAGGGACATTCTACCATTATGGCCCGGGGTTGCAAATGATAGTCGCTTATGGCCTTCATTACTGCGGCCGCGCCCATGGAAGTGCCGAACAAATATATTTTCCCCGCAACATTGTTTTTCAGGTATTCAAATGCGGTGCGTACCTGTTCGGCTTCCTTGTAGCCTATGGTGGTTACGTTTCCTTCGGAGCCGCCGCTGCCCATAAAATCTACCAACAACACATTGTAGCCCAAATTCCTGAAAATTGCCGCCTTGTCGAGCATGGTGGCTTTGCTGCCGCTGTAACCATGAAATAACGCTATGCTGCCCTTGGATTGTGGTACGTTGTTTGCGTATGCAGGCAGCCACCAACATTCCGTCATAACATTGCTTTGCAACACGAGGGTGCCATAATTTTCCGCAGGCAATTGTTTGTTTTGAGGCCGTGGGTTGCGAACGCCGGTTAGCAAGGTGCTTATTTTTGCCCAAAATCCCAATTCGTTCGGGTTGGCTGTTTTTGTTGCATCCCCTAGAGAGAAATGTGTAAACCTATAAGCATGAAACGAAGCAATAACATTCAAGCCCACAAGGCCTGCGGCGGCACAGGCCAACATGGGTTTTACTATTTTTCTTTTGCCCGCTTTCATGCTACTCATTTCGATTGCCGTCTCCCAAGGCTTTATTGCAACAAACCATTTATCAGCGATATTAATTGCCGGCTATGTTGATGGGCTTTTGTGCCCACAAGCCCAAGGGCGTTGCAGCCAATAATATTATCTTTAGGAGGTGTTCACCTGGTAAAATGGGGGGTGGATAAAAAAGCATTTGTTGAACATTTTTGTCTTCCGATACTTGGGGTCAAGGTCTAAAATCTAACGCCTAACATCCAAAACCTACCTCCCTTGCTCCGCGCCTATAAGTTGCATCAGTTCGTCTAAGCGGGGTGCCAATATTATTTCGGTACGGCGGTTCTTGGCACGGCCTTCGGGCGTACCGTTGTCGGCTATGGGTTCGTATTGGCTGCGGCCGCTGGCGGTAAACCGTGCGGGATCCACGCCGTAAGCATTGGTAAGCAACCTGACTATGGCCGTGCTGCGTGCCACGCTCAACGCCCAGTTGTCTTCAAATTTTATTTTGATGGGAATACTGTCGGTATGGCCTTCTATGTTTACGTTTATCTCTTTGTTTTCGTTGAGCGCCTGCGCCACTTGCGCAAGGGCATCTTTGCCTTCCTGGTTCACCACCGCGCTGCCCGAGGGGAACAACAATTTTTCGGAAAGGCTTACGTACACCTTGCCGTTTTTGGTAAATACCGACAATTGATCCGAAGTGAAATTGCCCAATGCTTGTGCCATCTTGGCCCTCAAGGCTTCGGTTTGGGCTTTTTGCTTGTCTATCAAGGCTTGCAGTTGCCTTAACCGCTCTTGCTGTTCGGCTATGGCTTGCTGGTTGGCATTTAGTTGCTTGTCTTGTTGGTCTATTTGGTCGGCAGCCGATGCGTTGGCTTCTTCCATCAGCTGTAGCCTGCTTTTGGTATTGGCCAGGTCGTCGTTCAGTTCGGCTATTTGGCGGTTGGCACGCCCCAGGGCCGCTTGCGATTGGTTGAATTTTTTATTGGAAACACAAGAACCCATTACCATTGCGGACAAGGCCATTCCGGTTAGTCTTAGCGTTATTTTGTTCATCTTACGGCGTTTTATTCCTTGGGTAAAATTACTTTATTCCCCTTACAAATGGAACCACCATTTTGTTGGACAAAAACCTTTACCTTACCCTCTTAATTGCAAAAATGAAGTTTTCAAGACTATGCTATGTATTGGCCTGCCTGCTGTTGTTGTATTCGGGTAGCCTATTTTATCCCAAGTGGCAACAGCAAACTACCGAAGCGCAAATATCGTGGGATGCCGGTGGCTACTATTGGTATTTGCCTTCGGCGTTCACCTATCGGGACATGAAAAAAATGGGTTTCAAGGATACGGTGGTGCAAAAATATAGCCCCACGCCGCCCCACGATTTCCAGTATGCCCAAAAGGCACCCAATGGCAATTATGTAATGAAATACACCATGGGCACGGCTTTGCTGGAAATGCCCACGTTCCTCGTGGCCCACGCCGTGGCGGCCAAGCTGGGCTACCCGGCCGATGGCTTTTCGCTGCCTTACCAAATAGCGGTGTATGTGGGCAGCATATTGTTTTCGGCAATTGGCCTGTGGTTTTTATGTTTGGTGCTGCGCCGGTACTATAGCGATATGGCTACCGGCGCCACCCTGCTGTTGATTGTATGGGGCACCAATTACCTCAACTATGCGGGCATAGATGCCGGCATGAGCCACTGCTGGCTTTTCGGCCTCCATGCCATGTTGCTGTACGTTACCGACAGTTATTTCAAAACCTTCAAAAGGAAATATGCTGTTTTAATTGGCTTGCTGTTGGGGCTGGCTACATTGGTGCGCCCACCGGAAATAATCATGGGCGTAGTGCCGCTCCTTTGGGGAATGGACAGTATGCGCAAAGAGGCCATCGGGCAAAGGTTCTTGCTTTGGAAAAAACATTTTGGCGATGCGGTGGTGGCCCTGGTGGCGTTTGCCGCATTGGCGAGCCTGCAATTGATTTATTGGAAATGGGCGGGCGGCAGTTGGTTTGTTTACACCTACGGCGACCAACGGTTTGTGTGGCTACAGCCGCATCTGTGGCGTTACGCATTCAATTACGATTGTGGTTGGTTGGTCTATACGCCTTTGATGTTTTTTGCTTTGGCGGGCATGGTCCCTTTTTTCAAAAATGGTCAAAATAAAGTGGCGGTGTTGCTGTTTTTATTGTTGAATTATTATGTAGTTGCTTCTTGGGATTTGTGGCAATATGGTGGCCGCGCCATGGTGCAGAGCTATGCGGTATTCAGTTTTCCGTTGGCATCGTTGATTGGTTTGTTGTTACAAAAACGGCGGTGGTTAGTGGTTGTTTCGCCCTTCATTTTGGTTACGGTTTATTTCAATCTATGGTGGACTTACCAAGCGCATAAAGGAGGATTAACGGGGTCGGCACCTACTACTTCCAAGTATTATTGGCATACCATATTTCGTTACGATGTGCCTGTTGAGATGCAGATGTTGCGCGATAATAAAGACTTTTACAATCAACCCGTGGTCAAAGCTGATACCTTGTTGGCCATGGACTTTACAAACAAACCAATTGTTGTAAGCGGCCATGATAGTTTGCTGGTAAACGTACCTGCCGAAAAATTAGGAAAATACAAATGGCTGCGCGCTACGGCTTTGGTGCATATAGGCCAAAAGGAATGGGGCGTGTGGGACATGACTATGCTGCAATTGCGCCAATATGCCGAGGGTGCGTTAAAGCAAGAAAACACCATTAGGATACAACGTTTGCTGCAAGATGGCCAAACAAGGAACGTATGGCTGGATGTGCGCAACTGCCAAAGCAATGTAGATAATGCACAAGTGTTGGCAAAAAACGGCAACTACAGCGGTCTGCCCCTTGCGATATATGCTATGTGGGTGATAGGCATAACAGAGTAGCAAGTTAGCGCATTACCATTGCGGCCATTTGTTTGGCCAAAGCGGGGCCGCCCGAAAAGCCCCGTGTACCCAAACCATTGAACAAAAGCACGTTGCGGTATGCTGTGTGTCGCAACAGCAAAGGCTTTTGGCCTGCCGTGGTGGGTCGTTGGGCTACCCGGTGATCCGTTATTTGAAAAGGCAGTTTCAGCCATTTTCCCAAATTTTCCATTGTGTTGTTTCGCCAGGCAACATCCGGCTTCAAGTCGTGGAACTGCCAAGCATAATTGCTGCCGCACCACCATTTGTCTTGATGCAAATGAACCAATCTGGCAGCACCTTGATAGATGCAATGCTTAGGTAAATTAGGTATATCCAACAGCATAACATCGCCCCTGTTTTGGGTAAAAGGCAAGGAAGGGAAAAGTTGTTGCGTTTGTGTAGCCGCCCCTTCGCAAAAGACTATTTTAGCTGCCTTTATTTGGTTGTACACTATTTCATGGTTGCCGATTTCGGCTTTGGAGATGTCGAAATATTCCGGTAACAACAAATTTCTTGCGCATAAAAATTGCCGCCACGATGCCAACAGCGCAGCATTGTTTACCCTAAAGGTTTTGGAAACAACGGCTACCGGAAATTCGGAATGGAAACAAGGTTCCGGCTTTTTGGTTTCATCGAAATGTACAATTGCCGGGTGGGCTTTGGCGGCAAGTTGCAAGGCATTCAGTTCGCCATGGCCTTGGGGGAATACCCACATGGGCATAGCTTCCAATACGGGTATTTCCAACAAATGGGATAGTTCCGCATAAGTTTCCGTTGCTGTTTGCAATAACGAGGCTGCATCGGCTGCCATGCGCCAATGCTTGCCCGCCATGGGGTTTATGATGGCCGCGGCAGCTTTGCTGGCAGTATGGGACGCGCCATTGTCCACCACCTTTATTGTTAATCCCTTTTTCAACAACTCGTGGCCAAGCAATGTGCCGGCTATGCCTTGGCCTATTATGAGTACGTCAATTTTTTCCATAGAAGAAAAGGTGTGGTTGGCGGTTGATAGGGAGGCGAAAGTTTAAATGTAGCAAGAATATTGACAAGAAGCGCATCTCTCCTGCTGCTGCGCCACTATCGAAAAAATAAACGATTCTTTTGGAGCGCAATAAAAAGAAACAGGCTGCCATATAGACAACCCGCTCCCATTACAAAACAAAAAAGAAACTTATGGCTACTTCAGTCGTTGATATTCAAATTTGGGTGTGCCCTTGTGGCCTTCGTCATCGTAAAAATTGGTGAAATGCAGCTTCCACAAGCTGCTTTCCTGGTCGCTGACCAAATAGATGTAATTAGACAATACGGTGTAGGTCGCGGTATTGATGTTTACCGACTTCCAGTCAAATCCTATTTCGTCCCTATTGGGCTTCAGCGTGTCCAACAGTGCATTGTCCAAGCTGTAGGCTTCAAATGAAATGCCGGAAGACGTGTCGGAGGCGGTTTGGGTGTTGTATGGGTTGGCCAGCACGCCGTTTACTATGTACAGCATATCGCTTCCATCGTTGTTGAAGCCAACGTACACGTGCCTGTAGCGGGTAAAAAGCAAGTCCCAGTCGGTTTTGGGTGGCTCCACGGCTACTATGCCGTTGGCAAAACTATAGAATACATAGTTGTAATTAGTGTCTTTGGGCAATGTTATTTCGGTGCCGGTATTGGCTGTTAAGGCCGCAGTTTTTATGGTATAGGCCGTTGCGGTATTTTCTTCGATTTGCAGTTTGTAGTAGTTTCCCGCGCCGTCATCTGCAATCAACACTTCCCCTATATGGTTGCTGTCGCCCAATATGCCCAAGCCGCTGGTAGTTATCAAACCGCCGGGTGCATCGTATTTCCAATCCGTGGACGATATGCCCGTAGTAGTGGTCACTGCCGCAAAATCGGTAGTACCCGTTGGGTAAATCAATACGTTTTTGCCGCCGTTCATCCACAGTTCGTTGCTGTCGGCGCGGGTGGTAAAGCTTATGTCCCAGCTTTTGTACTCGTTGGCCAATACTTGGCCGTTTTTTAGGCTGAAGAAAATCTGCGTGCTGTAATCTTCGCCCATAGACACCGACCCCGATTGAACGGTGGTATCTATTTCGGGCAGGGGGTAGCTACCTTCATTTTTGAAACACGAAGTGCCAAAAAACAACAAAGCCAGCATAACTACCGGTATCAAATTGCGCGGAACACTCTTCATAGGTGGGCAAAGTTCCGTTTCGGCGGCCAAAGCTGTGTCATCATTTTGTCAATTATGGGGTGCTACATCTTCAAAAAACGAAACAATACCACTCCTTGGGGCAATATTACCCGCATATTGTAGATACCGGCAGGCAACCCTGCGGCATCGGCCTCTGCCCGATTGCCATAAAACGAAAACTGCAATGGCCGCGCCACGCCTACTTGGTCGTAAATATCAATGCGCGCTTTTTGCCAGATATTGGCATCAGAGGCTTGGAGCGATATTGTTTGCGCCACCAAATTGGCACCGGCAAAACGAACGGTGTTATTGGTTTTTTCGCCCGGTACAATGCCGGTTACGAATGGCTTTTGCGTCACCAGTTGCATCACTACCGGTAGGTGGTCGCTCATGTCGTGCAGGTATTGCCGCAGTGTTTGGGAATAGGGGCCCGTACAGGTGCTGTCCGATATTTTTTTGTTGAAACAATTGCCGTTGTTGCCGTAGGCCAGGTAGCTGTCGGGCACAAAGCCCAACTCGCCGTTTTGGGTAAAGTTCTGCGACATGAAAATGAAATCGAACCTATCGTCCATGCCGCCGGTAGCACCACCCAAGCCAAAGCCGGTGGCCGATGTGCGGGTAGCCTGCGTATGCAGGTAGCTAAAGGTACTGTCGTCGTGCCACTTGCCGGGTTGGTTCAATGGGTCCACCATTATGATTGGGTTGGTAGCTGCGGTTATCTTTTGCCAAGCCCCTTCGTTGGCCGAGTTGTAAAAATTAAAATCGCCGCCCATCAGCACGTAACTATTGGCGGGCAGCGTATCCAGTACTTTCAGGAATGTGTCAACCATGGCGGCACGCGCGTTCCTGTCGGCCACGCTCTCGCTCGATTTGAGGTGCGCCACGAATGCGTGGATGATGGTGGAGTCGGCATTCAGGGTTTGCAGCCGGTAATGGTTGATGTCGCGCACGGCGGTAGGGAACGATTGCTGGGCGGTAAGCCTGAATTTTTTATTGTTGAAAAAAATAAGCTGCTGCAAAGTGTCTTCTTGGTTGGATTGGTTAAGCACAAATTGGGCCGAACCGTAATCTGCCGGTAGCGAATTTTGTTTAATCAGGGTAGCGCCCTGTTCCGATATGAGTTCGCACACCATGAATATATCGGGCGTGTAGGTGTCCAATATTTCTTTCAATATCAATTCCCTATTGGCCGGCGGATTGTCCGGGAACCGATAAAGGTTGTACGACATTACCCGAATGGTGTCTTGGCCGCGCAATTGCGAAAAGGCGCAAACAGCCAATAGGGACAGCAATGTTTTATTAAGAAAACGTTTCATGTAACGAAGATAGCTTATTGGTGCTTTTTCTGTATCAACTTTATGAAAAAACCAATTTTTGGCCTAAATTTACTTTGTGTCTTTAAAATTTACCATAAATGCGGAAAAATGTACTTATTGCCTTGTTCGCCATTGGCTGCACCTGTAACACTGTCATGGCGCAGGATTTGCATTTTTCGCAATACTACAATGCGCCCATGCTGCTTAGCCCGGCCAATACCGGCTTGATGCCCGAAAACGACTTTAGGGCAGGGGTCAATTACCGCAACCAATGGAGCAATATACCTTCGCCCTTCCATACCATGGCGGCCTATGGCGATGCGCAATTGTTCAAGAGCATAAGTGCCAATAACTGGCTGGGCTTGGGCGGCGCCTTGTTCAACGACCGTTCGGGCAACGGCGATTTGTCTTTGCTCAAAGCACAGGTGAGCGCGGCCTACCATTTGCAGATGGGCGACTACAATATGTTGTCCATTGGCCTTGGCGCGGCATTTGTGCAGCGCAGCGTCAACTTTGGCAAGCTCACTTTCGATACCCAATGGGATGGTTTTACCTTTAACCCGCAAAACGCCAATGGAGAAACCAACTTGGTTCAAAAAACGAGTTATGCCGATATTGCGGCGGGCATCAACTATGCGCTTTTCCCCAATGAAAACGTGTATTTCAAGCTGGGCATAGGTTTGCTGCACGTAAACCAACCCAAGGAATCGTTTTACAACATGGACAACAGGCTGGGCATGCGCCCCACGGCAAACCTGGATATGCTGTTCAGGGGGTCGGATGCGTTGATTATAGACGTGTCGGGTTATTGCACTTACCAAAAGGGTGCTTACGAAACGGTGTTCGGGGCCATGGCCAGTTACAACGTTACGCCAAGGTCGCAACAATCGCCCAACATCTTGCTGCTTGGCATGTACCACCGCCTCAACGATGCCATGATACCCATGGTAGGCTTGGAATGGAAACATCTGCGCGCCACGGTCACTACCGATGTAAGCATGTCGGGCATCAGCCCGGCCAATGGCGGCAATGGTGCATTTGAATTTTCGCTTACCTACATGGGCCTGTACAACAGCCTTTCGGGCAGCAGGAGGACGATGTACAATTGCCCGAGGTTTTAAAGGTGGGCGGCTTGCCCCAAAAATCTTAGTACGGTTGAAGGGGATGTGCGGCTTTTCCGCCAGCTTTCTTATCGTGCCCAGCGACAATTTTCTCTTTTTGGTCAAAATCTCGCTTGCCCTGCTTTTCAGGCCAATGGCTTCGGCCAAATCGATTTTTCTGGAAACTGTTATTTAATTTCGCCTCCGAAACATTGAATTGCCCATGCAACCATACCAACAATTACTCCGTCATATTTTAGATACCGGCAATGTAAAAAGCGACCGTACCGGCACGGGTACCATCAGTTGTTTCGGGTACCAAATGCGGTTCGACCTCCAAGAGGGCTTCCCATTGGTTACTACCAAAAAACTGCACCTGAAATCTATCATACACGAGCTGCTGTGGTTCCTGCGGGGCGACACCAATATAGCCTACCTGAAAGAACACGGCGTGCGTATATGGGACGAATGGGCCGATGCCGATGGCAACCTGGGGCCTGTATATGGCAAGCAATGGCGCAGTTGGCAGGGTGCGGACGGGCAGGTACACGACCAGATAAAAGATGTGCTGCACCAGATAAAAACCAACCCCGACAGCCGCCGCATGATAGTGAATGCCTGGAACGTGGCCGACCTGCCACAGATGGCCCTAAGCCCCTGCCACGCTTTGTTTCAGTTTTATGTGGCCGATGGCCGGTTGAGCTGCCAGTTGTACCAACGCAGTGCCGACGTGTTTTTGGGCGTACCCTTCAATATAGCTTCGTATGCCCTGCTTACCATGATGATGGCGCAGGTATGTGGCTTGCAGCCCGGCGATTTTGTGCACACCTTTGGCGATGTGCACCTGTACAGCAACCATGTGGAGCAAGCGCAACTGCAACTAAGCCGCATGCCGTTCCCCTTGCCCGCCATGCGCCTGAACCCCGGGGTAAAAGACCTGTTCGATTTTAAGTTTGAAGATTTTACTTTGGAAAATTACCAAGCACATCCGCATATAAAGGCGCAGGTGGCGGTGTAGTAATTGCGGTATTGTTGGTTTGGTATAGTTTTTAGAAACTTTGCCAATCTGTAAAATGTTTGCAAAGCTGTAAATAAATTAAAAACACATTTATATAATCGCTTTGTATGGGTGCGGCCATCTTGGTTCGGCAATGCCGTGGTGTTATTATACGAAAGTGAATTACAAAATAGACCAAAAATATTTTTACCCCCATCATCACTCAGCGCACCATCCTCGGTGGGGCGGGGGGCAAAGATGAATTGACAAACAATAATGATTGGTCTATTATAAATGCCACTTTCGTATTAAAACGAAAATCTAAAACGCACCCCCTCCCCCTTGTTGGGCATTCATTGCGCAAAACTATCCGGCGTGCAGCATAGCTGCTTGGTAAAAGTATTTTTTTACCCAAAACAACAACCCAAACGCTGTACATTTGCCAAATTGTTCGTGGCATCGGGCATTTTTAACCTCTGTTGATGTTAAGCATTTATTGTAAGGAATTAAGGTCGTTTTTCAGTTCCATAGTGGGCTATGTGGTGCTGTTGGTTTTTCTGGTAGCTGCCGGTTTGTTTTGCTGGGTACTTACCGATACCAGCATCTTGGATTTTGGCTACGCCTCCATGTATCAATTTTTCAGCATCGCCCCTTGGCTTTTGCTGTTGCTCATACCGGCCGTTACCATGCGTTCCTTTGCCGACGAGTTCAAGGGGGGCACCATAGAATGGCTGTGCACCAAACCCTTGACGTTGATGCAAATAATTTGGGGAAAATTCCTGGCGGCCTGTACGTTGGTGTTCGTTGCGTTGCTTCCTACCGGCATTTACCTCGTGAGCATCAACTATTTGGCCATGGACAATGCGGCATTGGACTGGGGCGGCATTGCCGGTTCCTACATTGGCTTGTTGTGCCTGTCGGCGGCTTTTACGGCCATTGGCATATTTGCCTCGGCACTTACCGACAATCAGGTAGTGGGTTTCCTGGCCTCTGTGTTTCTTTGTTTTTTGTTGTATTTCGGTTTTGAAAGTTTTAGCCGGTTGGCGGCTTTTAGGGGCGGCGCCGATTTTTACCTTGGCCTCATCGGCTTGGATTACCACTACCAAAGCATGAGCCGCGGGGTAATAGACACGCGCGACGTGGTGTACTTTGCATCTTTGGTAGCGGTGTTTACCGGCCTCACCCGTTTTTTGTTAATACGCAAACGTGCATAAGCCCCAAGTAAGTATTGAAAGCTACTATCTACAAATCCACGGGCAGTTTTTACTTGGCTTGCGACGAACAGGGCAAGATGTGGCAATGCCGCATAAGGGGTAGGTTGAAAATAGACGGTGCCATTTCTTCCACCAACCCCATAGCCGTAGGCGATACCGTAACCCTGCAAACGGAAGACGGCGATGCGTCGCAGGCAACAATATCGGCCATAGGCGACAGGCACAACTACATGGTGCGCACATCGCCACACAACAAGCACCAAAAACACATAGTGGCGGCCAACATAGACTTGGCATTGCTGGTGGCTACGGTGAAAAACCCGCGCACCAGTTTCGGTTTTATAGACAGGTTTTTGGTAACTGCCGAAGCCTACCATATCCCCGTAACAATAGTGATGAACAAGGCCGATTTGATTGCCGGAAAGGTAGTGGACGAATGGCTGGAAAAAAAAGGGGTATATGAACAAGCAGGCTATAAGATAATGAAGGTGGCGGCCACCGAAGGTGCGGGCCTGGCCGAACTGGGCAACCTGTTGCAAGATAAAACCACCTTGTTCAGCGGACATTCGGGCGTGGGCAAGAGTACCCTCATCGGTCATTTTTTGCCCGAAAAAGACATCAAGATACAGCAGGTAAGCCACTGGAGCGGCAAGGGGCAACACACTACCACCTTTGCCGAAATGTACGACCTGCCCGGCGGCGGCCGCATAATAGACACGCCCGGCGTAAAGGAATTTGGCATCGTGGATATGGATACGGCGGAACTGTCGCACTATTTTCCGGAAATGAAAGAAAGGCTGCCGCACTGCAAGTTCAACAATTGCATGCACATAAACGAACCCGGTTGCGCCGTAAAAGGAGCCGTGGCAACCGGGAAAATACCCTTGCAACGTTACGACAGCTATTTAAGCATAGCGGCTACGCTCAGTTAACATGCGCTTACCAACTTTATCCTCTTTCGGCCTGTAACTTCGCCGCCTTATTGGTGTTTTCAAATGAAAAGACAGACGCTTACCATTGTAGTGGTAACTTTCTTTATACTGCTTGCCGCCGGTTTCTCGTTCTATTACTACTCCTTGAGCAATGGCATGAAAAAGCCCGAACTGGCAGTAATCGGCCAACCCGGGCAGAAAGTAAGGCCCTTTGCTTTTGCCAACCAAGAGGGCGATACCGTAAGGCTCAACGACGTATTGGGCAAGGTATTGGTGGTGGAATATTTTTTTACCACGTGTAAAGGCATTTGCCCCAAAATGAACGAAAACATGGCCAAAGTATATCAAGCCATACGCAGCAGCAACGATGTAGTGATACTGTCGCATACGGTGGACCCGCTGCGCGACACCGTGGCGGCCATGAAGGCTTACAGCCTGCGCTTCGATGCCGACCCCAAGCATTGGTTGTTTTTGACCGGTACAAAAAAAGCACTTTACGACCAAGCATATTACAGCTATTTGATGACTGCCGTCGAAGAGCGCAACCCGGACATAAACCAAGACTTCATACACACCGAAAAATTTGTGTTGGTAGATAAAAAGGGGAGGCTGCGGATGCGCATAGACAAAACCACGGGCGACGCGCAAGCATACGACGGCACCAACGAGAAATCCGTGGCGCAACTGATAGAAGACGTAAAGATTTTGGAAGCGGAAAATTAAACTTGCTGCCAAAAATAGTAGTGTCGCCGTTAACCGGCTTCCGCGCCCGGTGGCGACACCTTGCCTACTCATTCCGGCTTGGTATTGCACCGCAAAACATACTGTTTCGGCATTGACCCAAAGAACAATTATTTAAACAAAACGTTAATTTTTAATCGAAAACTGTACAATATATTGTTTTTTACTAAAAATTAAAAAGTTGACAATCAATATTATATAGAAAAATATTTATTTCCTGTTCGTAAATCGGAAAAATAAAATCAGGAACATAAATATTTTCCCCTACCTTTGCACCACATTTATAATGACAGGCACCTGTCTTTGCATCATCTGGCATAGTTTAAGAATACCCATTTTTTTCTCTCTCAGTTTTCGCTTTTCCGGCTGCCACATTTTTTTTTTACTAATTGAGTTGCCCATTGCTGCAAACGCAACAAGGTAACGGCATTGACGGTAATACCGAAAAACACGATTATTATGGATTTCGCCCACATGGGTTTGTCTGCACCTATCTTGCGTGCATTGAACGATGCAGGATACAATGCACCCACCGAGATACAACAGAAAGCAATACCTATTGTCTTAGAACAAAAAGACCTGTTGGGCTGCGCCCAAACGGGTACCGGCAAAACAGCCGCCTTTGCCCTGCCCATTATCCAGAAACTGCAAGCCGCACCCGCCGCCAAAGGCATAGCCGCATTGGTATTGACCCCCACGCGCGAACTGGCCTTGCAAATAGAAGAAAACTTCGATGCCTACAGCAAGTATTTGCCACTAAAAGTCCTTTCGATTTTTGGCGGCGTACCCCAAGGCAAACAGACCGCTGCCCTTAAAAAAGGCGTAGATGTGCTGGTAGCCACGCCCGGCAGGTTGCTCGATTTGATGCAGCAGGGCTATATCGATTTGGCTACCGTGAATACATTGGTATTGGACGAGGCCGACCACATGCTGGACATGGGTTTCATAAACGACGTAAAACGTATTTTGGCAAAAGTGCCCACCCAAAGGCAAACGCTGTTTTTTTCGGCTACCATGCCCAAGGTCATCCGCAAATTTGCCAATACCATACTGAACCAACCGGTGGAAATAAGCGTAACGCCCGTATCGTCGGTAGCGCAAACGGTACAGCAATCGGTGTATTTCGTGGAAAAGAAGGAAAAAGCCAACCTGCTGATACAAATACTGAAAGACCGGCAGATTCAACGCACGCTGGTGTTTACCCGCACCAAGCATGGTGCCGACCGCTTGGTAAAACAACTGGGCAAAACAGGTATATACGCCGCCGCCATACATGGCGACAAAACCCAGAATGCGCGCCAAAGGGCCCTGGAAGATTTTAAGGGCAGCAGGATAAGGGTGCTGGTGGCCACCGACATAGCCTCGCGCGGCATAGACATAGACGAACTGCCCCACGTGGTAAACTACGAATTGCCCAATGTACCCGAAACCTACGTGCACCGCATAGGGCGCACCGGCAGGGCGGGCAAGGCGGGCGTGGCCATATCTTTTTGCGACACGGAAGAAACCGGCGATTTGAACCAAATCCAAAAACTGATTGGCTTCAACGTACCCGTCAAGGCCACCATAAAAACCGGCCGCGATTTACAGAATCTTTAAAACAACAGACATAACATAATATGGCAGACACTTTTGCAAAGAAGGCATTACAACAGAAAAGGGCAAAAAAACAACAGGACAAGCAAGAACGGAAGGAAGAGCGCAAGAACAACAACAACAAAGGCAAAAGCTTAGAAGAGATGACCGTGTACCTCGATGAATATGGCAACTTGACAGACACGCCGCCCGACAAGCAAAAGCGCAGGCCCATAAACCCCGAAGACATACAGCTGGGCGCCGCCGCCAAACCGGAAGAACGCGAATATGCCGGCGTGGTATCCTTGTTTTTTGCCGATAAAAACTATGGCTTCATAACCGAAGACAAAACGCGCGAAAACATATTTGTACACGGCAACAAACTAATGGAACCCATTGCGGAAAAAGACCGCGTGGTGTACGAAAAGGAATATACACCAAAAGGCTACGCAGCCTACAACGTAAAAAAAGCTAAGTAAACATTTTTTTTAATTATCAAACACAAACACAATGCAAGAAGGCAAAGTAAAATTCTTCAACGAAACAAAGGGCTTCGGCTTCATTTCCCCATCTAACGGCAGCGAAGACGTTTTCGTTCACGTAACCGGACTTAGGGAACAAGTAAGGGAAAACGATGTAGTAGTTTACGAAGTACAACAAGGTAAAAAAGGATTGAACGCAGTCAATGTACAATTGGCTTAAACAATACCCGAGAACCAACAGCAACGCAAAGCCCATCCGTATAGGTGGGCTTTGTTGATTTTTATCCGAACAATCAATGCTATCATGACCGATGAACATTTTATGAAAATAGCCCTGCAAGAAGCCCGCAAGGCTTACGACAAGGGCGAGATACCCATAGGCGCAATAGTGGTATATGGCGAAAAAATAATAGCCCGGGGCCACAACCAAACCGAAATGCTCAACGACTGCACTGCCCATGCCGAAATGATAGCCCTTACCGCGGCCTTCAACGAGCTGGGCAGCAAATACCTGCCCGAAGGCACGCTGTATGTAACGGTAGAGCCATGCCTCATGTGTTGCGGTGCCCTGCACTGGAGCAAGATAGGCAGGGTAGTATATGGCGCCGACGACGACAAAAACGGCTATCGCAAATACGTAAAAGAAACCGGGCAGGGGCCTATGCACGCCTTTCACCCCAAGACTTTGATTACCAAAGGCGTATTGGCCGACGACTGCGCACAGTTGATGAAAGATTTTTTCAGGGAGCGGAGGTGACGATTAAATGCTCGGCCGCTTAAACCGCAGCAGGATTTTTAATACCGTTATCGTTATCTTGCTCATAACGAGTAACAAAGATAATTCCTCGCTGCTATTATTATAGCATACATTTTAAATCAGTACCAAATTTTAATGGAAGGCTTTAGCTACTGTTTACAATGAAAACCATACTTGCTTCTACCGTTTATAGGGGTTGGGGTTGATGTGTTCCCACTAAAAACAAATCAATGCTTCATTTTATTTCCATTAAAATTTTACTATAGCCATTTTAAGTACAAAAAAATATTCTTTACTGATAATCAATATTATGTGTTTTTTTAATAAAATAAACTATTTAGAAACGAGTACTTAACAAATAAAATTCCTATTCTATATTGTCAAATTCTATGTCCCTATGAGATTCCGGCATGGTAGGGGCCGGAACCAACCAGTATAAATCCAATATTTCGTTTGTCCTCATCGAAATTTTGAA
>JASGFI010000059.1:0-15836 GCA_047605615.1 Edaphocola sp.
GGGGCGTATCGGCCAAGGGCGATATGCCCGGTTTTTTATTGTGGGTTATTCGTCAAAGAACATTCCCCGTATTCGGGTGTGTTTCAAGCGTTCGTTCAAGCATTTTTGCTGCAACATGACAGTGTGGATGCTATGTTTCCCGTTGGAAATACACCCAATTAATTAACCTCCGCTATTCCCACAAAAAAAAACTATTTTTGTTTGCTGCTAATCAGTCGTAAAAAAATATGGGTTTAACTGCGGGTCTATTATTTCTGTGCCTTGTGTTGATTGTCATCTTCACCGGGGTGGAGTATGCGTATTTGGCTTCCAATAAATTGACCATAGAGCTGAAACGAAAGCAGGGAAAGGCTTCCGGTAGGCTGTTGGGCGATTTTTTCGACCATCCCGAACGCTTCTGGGGCGCTACCGTGATAGGTTTTTACATCGTGCTGGTGTGCTTTTGCTACCTGTTGTCCAAGCTCACGTCCATGCTCGAAGACCGCTATTTGAGCCATAGCCCCCTGGACTTTCTTTCCGCCGATTTTCGCGACCCATCGTTTTACCTGCACCTGGTCATAGATTTTTTACTCGGAACGGTCATTGTTTTGGGTACCATAGGCGTAGTTGCCAAAAGGAGCTTTGAGTATTACCCCGAAGCGAAGTTGAGCACTTGGGCAAAATTCATCAACCTGGTATGCGACCTTACGGCTCCGTTTTCCGCCATTTTCATAGCCGTGTCGGAGTTTATCCTGAAATATCTTTTCAACGTAAGGATATCCAAAAAAGAAAGCATTTTTGAACGTACCAACACGGTGAGTTTCGTAAAACAAGCCACCCACGGCAATGCGGTAGATATAGACGAAGCCAATGCCGAATTGTTTGAAAGGGCCTTGGACTTGACCAAAGTAAAAGTACGCAAGTGCATGACGCCGCGCAACGAAACAACCGCCGTGGACAGCAATATTTCCATAAAAGACCTGCGCGATAAATTCGTGGACACCAAATTGTCGAAGATTGTGGTGTATGACGAAACGCTGGACAATGTATTGGGCTATACGCATCATCTGGACCTTAACCGCCGTCCGGCCAACATCCAAGAAATATTGCACCCCATACCCACCGTGCCCGAAACCATGAGCGCCATAGACCTGATGCACATGTTTACCAAAGACCGCAAAAGCATAGCTTGGGTGGTAGATGAATTTGGTGGCACGGCGGGCTTCGTTACCATGGAAGACGTGCTGGAAGAAATATTTGGCGATATAAAAGACGAGTACGATACCGAGGAACTAACCGAAAAACAAGTGAGCGACAACGAATATATTTTCAGCGGCAGGCTGGAGGTAGATTACCTGAATGAAAAATACGACCTTTCGTTGCCCACCGACGACGCCGATACCCTTTCGGGCTTAATCATTGCCCGCCACGAAAAAATACCCCGCCAGAAGGAGCGCATCATTATCGACAATTACGAGTTTGAAATTTTGTTGGTTACCGAAACCCGCATCGAAACCGCGAAAATGAAAATTTTAAATTTGCGCCCCCTCTAAACAATACACCCGGCCAGCAGCACGCAGATATGTCCAGAACAACAATGGTTGCCGCCTTTTTATTTTTTCTGTTTGGGAAAATAGCCCGGTGCCAAACAATGCCCGCCCTGCAATTCCTAAGTACCGAGAACGAAGTAATGACCAATAACAGCATACCCAAGGGAAAAGCCTTGATGCTGGTGTATTTCCGTTCGGACTGCGACCATTGCGAACATACCGCCCAGCAGCTGAAAAGCATGGCAGCCAAATATCCCGCGCAGATATGGATGATAAGTGCCGAACCCTTGGAAACCTTGCGCACATTTGAAGAAATGGTGGGCTTGCTGGATATCGACAATTTAAAAGTAATGCAAGACGGCAAACAGCTGATGCACCGTAATTTCGACTTTTCAAAACTGCCTTACATCGTCCTTTTCAACAACAAAAAAGTGCAGGTAAAAATATTTGGCGAACTGCCCGCGGCAAGCGAGGTGAAACGCCTGTTGCAATCAAAGTAAAACATTGAGTTTGTTCCTACATAATACCCTTTATTGGCACCAGAACAATGTATCGGCGAATGGTGCGGCGGCATACGTGCTTCAAGGCAACAATCCATCGGATTGGCTCGACAGCCAGTATGGGAAAATGGCCGTGGCTTACCCCAAATTTCATAAAATGGATTTGGCCAGCAAATTGGCGTTGCTGGCTGCCGAATGGGTGGTGCCCACCCGTGTGGCAGAAAACAAAATGGATATAGCCACGGTAATAACTACCAACCACGGCAGCCTGGAAGTAGATAAACGATATAACGATACGCGAAAGCATGTGCCCAGTCCGGCGTTGTTTGTATATACGCTGCCCAATATCATGTTGGGCGAATTGTGCATAAGGCACGGCTTCAAAGGCGAACAGCTTTGCAACATAGCCACCGCGCCCGATGCCGACTGGCTTTATTTTTACGTAGCCGATTTGCTGCAACACAGGGGTACGCAAGCCTGCCTCTGCGGCTTCGTGGATGCCACCGACGACACGCTGCTCGCCCATTTGATGTGGGTAAGCAAGATACCCTCCAACTTGCCCTTTACCCGCACCCGGGTGCATACAATCTTGAAGTCAAAATGAGTAAAGCATACATCATTTCCTCCGGCATAGTTACGGCCATTGGCTTGGACAAAAAGGAAAACCTTGCATCGCTCAAGGACAAAAAAGCGGGCATAAGCTATCCCGAATACCTGAATACCATACACCATTTGCCGGTGGGCGAAATAAAAAAGAGCAATGCCGAACTGGCGGCCATGGCCGGAGCACCCGAAACATTGCCACGCACGGCATTGTTGAGCATAATAGCTGCAAAACAGGCGTGGCAACCCGTTGCGCAAAAAACAAAAGGCTTGCGCATAGCCTTCCTGTCGGCCAATACCGTGGGCGGCATGGACATAAGCGACCGTTTCTACAAAGAATTTTTGAAAGACCCACAAAGCGGAGACCTGAACGACGTGCGCTACCACGAATGTGGCACCATCACCAACCTTACCCTACATGCGCTGGGGCTGGATTGCTGGCGCACCACCATCAGCACGGCCTGTTCCTCGTCGGCCAATTCCATTATGATGGGGGCCAAACTGTTGGGCCAGGGCAAGTATGACGTAGTGGTAGCGGGCGGCGCCGATGCCTTGTCGCGGTTTACCTTGAACGGCTTCAATTCGCTCATGATTTTGGACAAGGAACCGTGCCGGCCTTTTGACGAACATAGGCGGGGCTTGAACTTGGGCGAAGGTGCGGGCTATATAGTGATGGTTAACGAAGCAAGCTATGGTAAATTAGGCATGGAAGCAAAAGCTGCCGTTACCGGCTATGCCAATGCCAACGATGCCCACCACCAAACGGCTTCGTCGCCCGATGGCAAGGGCAATCAGTTGGCCATGCAACGAGCCTTGGCACAAGCCGATATTACCCCCAAAGAAATAGATTACATAAACTTGCACGGTACCGGCACGGGCAATAACGATGCCTCCGAAGGGGCCGCCATTACCACGCTGTTTGAAAACAAAGTACCTGCCGCCAGCAGCACCAAAGCCTTTACCGGACACACTTTGGGCGCGGCGGGGGCGGTGGAGGCCATTTATGCCTTGCTCAGCATAGAAGAACAAATATCCCTGCCGCACCTGCGCCTTGCCACCCCCATGGCCCAATTCTGCTGGCAGCCCACTTACGAGGTGCAGCATATTGCCGTGAACCATGTGCTTTCCAACTCCTTTGGATTTGGGGGCAATTGCAGCGCCTTGGTTTTTTCTAAAATTTAAAATTCTATTTTTGCCCGATTATTTCAAAAACAAAAACAAACAACATTGACATGGAACAAAGCACAATTTTCGAAGGTGGCGGCTTGGACGAATTGTCGAAAGCCTATTTGCTGGAAACTACCCGCTGGAGCAAATTCTTGGCCATTCTGGGAATTATTTCCGTAGGCTTAATGATTTTTGGGGGCTTTATAGTCATGGCCTTCGGCAGTTTTGCAACGGCGGCGGCAGGCATGCCCGGTGTTGGCATAGGCATGGGCATCGGATTTTTATTCGTGGCCTTTATGTACCTGTATCCTATTTACTGCCTTTTTAAATTCAGTTCGCTCACCAAAACCGGCATCCATACCAACGACATGGCTACCCTTGCCGAGGGGTTGAGGTTCCAGAAAAACATGTACAAGTTTATCGGCATCGTGGCCATAGTCGTTTTGTCGCTTTACTTGCTCATATTCATATTTTCGGGTATTGCCGGCATGTTCTAAGCTGGTTTTTATACTGCTTGCCCTTTTTTGGGCGGCCTTATTTGAAAGGTCAAACGGTGCAGGGGGCTGTGGCCGTGGGCTATCACCATGCTTTTGTGCCGTGGGGTGGGGTAGCCTTTGTTCACGTCCCAGCCGTAAACGGGGTATTGCCGGTGCAGTTGCAACATACATTCGTCCCTATGGGTTTTGGCCAAAATGCTGGCGGCCGCTATGGCAGCGTATTTGCCATCGCCTTTCACTATGCAGGTGTGCGTAATGCCCAAGTAGGGGCTGAACCTATTGCCGTCTATCAACAACAATTCGGGCCTTGTTTTTAGCGTGTCAACGGCTTGGTGCATGGCCTTGAACGAGGCTTTCAAGATGTTGATGGCATCTATTTCCGCATTGTCCACGAAGGCTACCGCCCATGCCAATGCGTTTTGTTCTATGACGGGGCGCAATGCCTCCCGTTGTGCCTCGTTCAACTGCTTGCTGTCGTTGAGGAGCGGGTGGCAAAAGTCTTTGGGCAAGATAACCGCGGCGGCGGCTACCGGCCCGGCTATGCAGCCCCGGCCGGCCTCGTCGCAGCCGGCTTCTATAAGTTCGGGATTGAAATAGGGTAACAACACGGGCAAATGTACAACGAGCAAACGGCAGTATGGAAAAACATTGCGTGGTTTTCCCGTTATTGCAACATTTCCTTTGGTGCGCTTAATGCCTTATCCACCGGTTTCATCGCTTTTTTCATGCTCCTGTTCAGGCCGAATTAAAAGAGGTGCAAGCCTACACACAAACCAACGCATTTGCAGCACATTTAATTTTGCCCAACCGCACCCACCACTCCAACTATTGGACTGTTGACATTTTGATGCCAACTTCTGAAAATACCAGCGTTTAAAATTGTAACTTTACCTACTTGAAAACGAATTTAAAATAATATAATAGCTAAGAAAGCAAAAGAAAATATAGACGAACCATTAGAGAAAAAACTCTGGAAAGCAGCCGACAAGCTGCGTAAAAATATGGACGCTGGGGCATATCCAAAGACACCATTTGTCGGAAGCAAAAGTTGTTGTTCCGTCAGAAGAAGAATTGGAGCAAATAGGTAAAGAAATCGAACCCTATTTTGAAAAAATAAAATCCAACACCGCCCAAATCAAAACCCTGCAAACGCTGCGGGATAGCTTGCTGCCGAAGTTGATGAGTGGGGAAATTAAAGTTGTAAGTTAAAATATTTTGGCTTACATTTTCTGTTAATTAAAAAAATCATACCTTTGCAGTGAAAATTACCTTTGATGATAGTAAGTTGGAAAAATTGGCAAACGACTTTAAAAAATGCCAAAAAGAGATGGGACAACAGCGTGCAAAGCTCTACAACAAACGTCTTGGCGACCTTAGCAATGCCCAAACTTTGGAAGATGTGCGTAACTTGCCCGGACATTATCACGAACTTACGGGCACCCGCAAAGGGCAATGGGCTTGCGACCTCGACCAACCTTACCGTTTGGTGTTTCAGCCACACGAAAAGCCCATACCTACCGATGAAAGCGGTAAATACATTTGGTTTGAAATAAAAGGCGTGGAAGTGATAGAAATAGCCAACTACCACGGAAAGTGAAAAATGAAAAGTGAATAAAAGTAAACAGGATATTCAAATACGAAAAGCGATAGTGAATAAAACATTAACTATTCACTCATCGCTTTTCACTATTAACTCATAGACAATGGCAACAATCAAAAATCAATATCAACCGCAAATAGCCTTTCATCCTGGAGAAACATTGGAAGAAAAGTTGGAAGAATTGGGTATGGGGCCAAAGGAATTTGCTATTCGCACAGGCAAACCCGAAAAAACCGTGATAGCCATACTAAAAGGCAAAAGCAGCATAACACCAGAAATGGCGGTTCAGTTTGAACACGTATTGAAAATACCTGCCCACTTTTGGCTGAATATGCAACGAAGCTATGACGAATATCTTGCCCGCGAAGAACGGCAGGAACTGTTGGCAGAAGCTACTGAATGGGCAAAAAAATTTCCCATTGCCGATATGGTAAAAAAAACTTGGCTACCCACCAAAACCACCATACAGGAAAAGACATCGGAACTATTGGCATTTTTCAGCATCAGCAATCACACGGCTTGGGAAGATTACTATTTTAATCAACAACTCAAAGTGGCATTCCGCATATCATTAGCGCACACCAAAGACCCTTATGCTATTTCGGCTTGGTTGAGAAAAGGCGAACTACAAGCTGCCGAACTACAAGCCAAATCCTACAACGAAAAAAACTTTAAAAACGTATTGCCCGAAATAAAAAACATTATGGCAAAGCACCCCGAAAATTTCTTTGAGCAACTGCAATATATTTGTTTGGAAGCTGGCGTAAAAGTGGTGCATACACCTTGTGTTAATAAAGCACCTATCAATGGCAGCACTCGTTGGTTAAACGATACACCACTCATTCAATTAACAGGTCGTTTCAAACGCAACGATAGTTTTTGGTTTACATTTTTTCACGAAGCAGGACATATACTTCTACACGGTAAAAAAGATATTTTTTTAGAAAATATTGAATATTCCGACAAAGACAAGCAGAAAGAAACAGAAGCTGACAATTTCGCCATAAAATGGACGCTTTCAAAAGAAGAACAAGAAGAAATTTTGCAACACTATTCAATTACCGAAGACGATGTAATTGAGTTTGCCCAAAAATTTAATACACACCCAGCTATTATTATTGGCAGGTTGCAACACGATAAATTGATACCTTACTCAATTGGAAGACAATTTTTTGCACCTGTTGAATTTGATAATAAACAATGAGCAAAGAACTAAACATAAACAAAGATTACAGCAATTTGGTTAGCCAAATTGCCGAAATTTACAAGCAAGGTCAGCACAATGCAACCGTTGCCGTAAACACCGCTTTGGTAGAAACCTATTGGCAAATTGGTAAATACATTGTAGAGTTTGAGCAGAAAGGAAATCAAAAAGCCGAATACGGTAAAGCATTGATTGACAACCTTTCAAAGGACTTGTCATTGGCTTTTGGCAAGGGGGGTTAGTCGTAGCAATCTTATTTATATGCGACTGTTTTACAACGAGTTCCAAATAAGTCAGAAGCCTTCTGACTTATTGAGTTGGTCGCATTATGTAGAATTACTGAGAATATCCGACAAGTTAGAACGCAGTTTTTATTTGCAACAAACCATCAACGAAAAGTGGTCGATTGCCGACGCACCAATCGCTTTGCATTACCAAAGAAGATGTGCAGCAACATTTACCTGATGTAGCGTTTTTCCAAGCCGTAAAAGCACGTTTGGCTAAATTCACACAAACAGGAAGCGGAAGAAGTGATTTAGAAATCGAAACTGCCATAAAACAAATTGTTGATGAAGCATTGAGCAGCGACAAAGTGATTGATATTTTTGAAGCCGCAGGAATGGACAAGCCCGAAATTTCGGGACTTGAAATTTTATCGGACGAATTTTTGTTGGAAGTGCAGGGAATGCAACACAAAAATTTGGCGATTGAATTGCTGAAAAAAATCTTAAACAACGAATTAAAAGTTAGAGCAAAAACAAATCTTGTAAAGAGCAGGAAACTGTTAGAAATGTTGGAAGGTGCAATCAAACGCTATCAAAACAACTTGCTCACAACAGCCGAAATTATTCAGGAACTCATCAATATTGCCAAAGAAATAAAAGCAGCCGACCAGGAAGGCGAAAAACTCGGACTGAACAATGACGAAGTAGCATTTTACAACGCATTGGAAGTAAACGACAGTGCCGTTCAGGTTCTGGGCGATGAGCAGTTAAAAGAAATTGCAAGAGAAATAGCCGACAAAGTGCGAACCAACGCCACTATTGACTGGACAGTCCGAGAAAGTGCAAGAGCCAAGTTAATGGTGTTGGTCAAACGAACATTGAACAAATACGGTTATCCACCCGACAAACAAGCAAAAGCAATAGAAACGGTGTTGAAACAAGCGGAATTATTGGCTGATAGTTTAACAACAAAATAAGCCCACGCTTTTGGTGGCATATCCCGAAAAATCGGGAAGAGCCACCAGCCAACGCACCACAAAGCGACCGAAACCGACACAAGCCATGCACACGAGCATTGCTGTTCATGCACCCATGTTGTTGTGAAGGTTGAAGCGGCCATGAAATACGTGATGCTCATTTGCCCCCGTCCGGCACAAAGTCGAGCGAAATGGAGTTTATGCAAAAACGCTTGTAGGTAGGCGCCGGCCCATCGTCGAAAATATGGCCAAGGTGCGATGCGCAGCGGCCACACAATACCTCTGTCCGGCGCATGCCATAACTGTTGTCGGGCTTGTACGTTACGGCATCGGGGCGCGAGGCTTCAAAAAAACTGGGCCAGCCGCAACTGCTGGCAAATTTACTGTCGGACCTGAAAAGCCTGTTGCCGCATACGGCGCAATAGTAGGTACCTTTTTCTTCCTTGTCCCAAAGGTGGCCGGTGAAAGCCCTTTCGGTAGCGGCTTGGCGCGCCACGGCATATAAGCCCGGCGGAAGTATTCTTTCCCATTCTTCGTTGGGTATGCTCAATCTCGCGGTATCGGTACGCGAATAATAGGGGTTATGGGCAGGATAATTTTCCATGTTTTTTATTTGTGCATTTCCGTTGCACGCGTCCAATAACAATATGTGCAATGCCAATGTTGCAAATTTCGCCTTATATTTTACTTTTGCCACCGCAAACCATTTAACCAAACCCATTATGACCAAACCTCCGATTGCTCCTTTTTTAGCCATTTTATGCAGTATCGCATCATCAACAACTTTCGGACAAATAAAGTTCGCGCCGGAAATAGGCGCGCAGGCCACGCTCCAGGTTCGCAAAACCAATGCTGTACAAAATCAGAACAGCGGCCTTTTTGCGCCCGCCGCCTTCGCGGGGGTCAACCTTGACGTAAGGGTACTCAAAAACCTGTATTTGCAACCCGGCATTTTCTACGATTTCAAAAACATCAAGTACGATTCGGAATTGGTCGTGGCAGGGCTTACGGGTACGCTCGAAGCCACCAGCAAATACCGTCTTCATTATTTGCGTGTACCGGTCATGGTGCTTTATAAATCGGGCATGGAAGGCATGGGCCGCTTTTTGGCAGGTGCGGGCATGTACGGTGCCTACGCCGTTGGCGGCAACCTAGTTACCAAATATCCCACGGCCACTACCGACGGCTCGGGCAATATCATAACGAAAAATGTACGTGCCAACAGCAGCATCACTTTCGGCGACGATGCGAGCCGGAACACTTTCCGTCCTCTCGATTTGGGGCTGCAAGCGCTCATCGGCTACGAATCCAATGTGGGTCTTTATTTCAAGGGCAATTTGTACTATGGGCTTTCCAATATCGACGTGGCCGGCAGTGCCGATTACAAAGTGAAAAACTGGGGCTTTGGCATCAGCATTGGTTGCACCTTGGGCAGCGACGAATGGTAACGGCTTCCTCCGTTCCCCACGCTCTCAGTTCAAAATTTGGCGACAATCTTCCTTTGTGGGCGTACCTTTGCGAAAAAATTTGAGCCTTGGCCAATTCAGCAATTCAATCCGGCAGTGTTTTGTCGGACGAACAAACGAGAAGAAAAAACAAGGCGGTAGCCGTCTGGCTTTTGGTTGGCCTTGCCATGATAATAGTGCAAACCCTGCTGGGGGGCGTTACCCGGCTCTCGGGTTCGGGCTTGTCCATTACCGAATGGGACGTGGTGACGGGCGCGCTGCCGCCATTGAGCCATGAGGCATGGCTGGAAGAATTTGCCAAATACCAACAGTCATCGCAATTCAAGTACCTCAACAGCGACTTTGCCCTTTCCGACTTCAAGTCCATCTTTTTTTGGGAATGGTTCCACCGGTTGTGGGCACGGTCGTTGGGCGTGGTATTTGCCATTCCCTTCGTTTACTTCTTGGTAAAAAAATACTTTACGGAAAGCATGGTAGTGCCTTTCGTGGTGCTGTTCGTGCTTGGGGCGTTGCAGGGCGCCATTGGCTGGATAATGGTGAGCAGCGGCCTGGTGGGCAACGCCATCTATGTACGCCCCACCAGGCTGGCCATACATTTTGTGCTGGCCATGGCATTGGCTTGTTATGTATTGTGGTTTGCGTTGAAGCTGTTGGTTCCCGAAAAAGAGAGGGTGGGGGGGCAAGGGCTGCAAACCTATTTTGTGGTCATCCTTGCGCTGTTGATGCTCCAACTGGTGTATGGCGCACTTATGGCGGGCCACAAGGCCGCAAGTGCCGCCGCCACCTGGCCCACCATCAATGGCTCTTGGCTGCCCCAAGGCATGGCCCAATCGCAAAGTGGCCACCCCTTGGTAGAAAACAAAATGACCATACACTTCATACACCGCAACCTTGCGTATTTGCTTGCGATACTTATAACGGTTGCCAGCATAAAGATAGGCGCAAAACAATATGGTGCCGCTTCGGTATGGAAAAAATGGAGGTTCGTGCCGCAGATATTGGTCTTGGTACAAATTGCCTTGGGCATCGTGACCGTATTGAACGGCACGCACATAATACCCAATAGGTGGGGTTTCTTCGAGTCCGTGGCCGAGCTGCACCAATTGGTGGCCATGTTTTTGATGCTGTCTTTGGTGGTGGTCATATACCTGACCGGAACAGCGAAAGCCGGAACACGGTAGCTATTTCGTCCTATACGATTGTTAATCTGTACATATTGCGGTATTTGGGCATAAACTTAACCTGCGATTAACAGCCGGCAATATACAAGCCGCCTACTTTTGTGACCGTAAAAAAATAATTACTTCCAGGTATGAAAAAATCTATCATTGCCCTTGCCCTCGTGGCCATAGCCGCCAACGGAGCCTTTGCCCAAGGCAAGAAATTGCAAAAAACCGACAATGCAACTACCGTTACGGCGGCTGCGCCCGTAGCTGCCCCCCAAGAGGGCGATGTGCCGGAAACTACCATCAAATTCAAATCCGAAACCCACGATTTCGGTAAATTGGTGGAAGGCGACCCTGCCGAGGCGGAATTTGTGTTCACCAATACCGGCAAAAAACCGTTGATCATCCAGAACGTCCAGCCCGGTTGCGGATGCACCACTCCTTTCTGGTCGAAAGAGCCGGTGGCTCCGGGCAAAACCGGCGTTATCAAGGCATCTTACGGCACCAAGGGCCGTGTGGGCACTTTCAACAAACCCATCACCGTTAAGTCCAATGCGGGCACCAACGTTATCTACATAAAAGGTGCCGTGGAAAAAGCCCCCGAAGGCTCTGCCCCCGAGAATAGTTCCATGATGAAAACCAACTAAAACCAGGGTTCGGGGTAAGTAAAACCAGACCTTTCAAAAGGTCGATTGTTTATGGAACTCTTCAATGCGTAGGTTCGACTATAAACATCGGAATCTTTCGGATTCTTGGTGGAACGCCCGCTATACACCCTTGATTTGTATAAAAAAACCATTGCGCCGGCTCTGTATCAACCTTAGCCGGCGTTTCGATTAATTAAATTTTTTGCATGAAAAAAATATGGGCATCCTTGGCCATTGTGTTGTTTTCCGGCGTGTCGGCAATGGCACAGCAAGGCGCGAAATTCCAGTTCAAGGACAAGAACGATACCTACGATTTCGGTACGGTGAAGGAAGGCGCCAAGGTGGAACACAATTTTGAGTTTACCAATGTGGGCAACCAACCTTTGATAATACTGAAAGCCGAGGCGGGCTGCTCCTGCACCATGGCTGACTGGCCCAAAACACCCATTGCGCCCGGCAAAACCGGTGCAATTAAAGTAACGTTCAATTCGGAAGGCAAGCCCGGCCCGGCCATAAAGGAAATCACCATCAAGTCCAATGCCGTGCTGCCCAAACCCACCATGCAACGCTACAGCATTACGCTAAAAGGAACGGTGGACAAGAAGTAAAATTCGCGCGAATGACCGCCGTGTGTTTTTTCGTTATCCCGTTTTGTCCTATAATTTCCATTATGTTAAATAGAAAGCGGGCAAGCCCCTCCCCAACCCATAAATCCTAAAAAGGCCCTCCATTCCCTTTTAACCTCTTGCAACCTGCCTCAAACGGTTCGCGTGCAAATGCCGTAAACGAAAATTGGTGTCCAAAAAACGGCGGGTGCAGCGGCAGCACTTTTTTATTTGCGGCAATTGCTTTTTTGCATCTAAAAATAAATTAGCTTTACCACGATACCCATTTTCCGCATCAACCAATAAAATTTTGAAGCTATGGAATACGAAGACGATGACCTGCACGAAAACGAACACGAGTCGTTCAGCGATGACCCAGATGAACAAATACGAATTGAAAATGAACTACTTAGGTTGAGGTTGCAAGCCGAAACAGGTGCCCAGTTTAGCGGCATGGAAGAGGTGCCGCCCGAAGTGGAGCAACTTTTCCTGCAAAACATATTGGAATTTGAACGCCAATTGTCCAAGGTAAAAGAGGCAACGGTTTACGAAATATTGGGGCAGCCGGAAGAATTTGCAAACGAAGGGACATTGACCGATGGCCAAGTGGAGCATAATTTGGAAGCATTGAACCAATTGTTGGAAGAAAACAGGATACAGGTAGATTTCGGCACCGACTACCCTGCCCGACTCAAATATAAATTCATAACCGAAGAGCTTTTCCAACACAAAACCCAGGTGTTCGACATACCGGACATGGTGTCGCATTTCATTTACGAGGAGTTTCACCCAAACCACGATTTGGCCTTGAGGGAAACCACTGATTTGTTCATGGAACACTGGTTCGGCCTGCGCGTGCCCCGCGACGATAATTTTTTATATGCCCAGGAACTGGTGGACAAGGACGGCAAAGATTTGGACAGGGAAAAGTTTTTCGATTCCATGCAGTATTTGTTCGATGCCTACATCTCGCTCACCGATGCCAGTTACCGTATCGATGAACTGGATTTTAAGACGCACCCCGAAGACGAAACACTGTTGGTGGGCAGCACCGAGGGCCAAGTAAGCTACAAAGTGCGCCTGGAAAGCGGCGAGGACCAATTGGTGGACGGCAGGTTCAGGTTGCTTTGTTGTTGCGAAAATGGCCAATGGGAAATAGTGTGCGTGCGTATGCCGGGGTTGAATTAGTACCGGAAATCCTTGGTCATAAATTTCGCACGACAAATAAACAACTTATTTGCAATGAATAAAAAAATAGCCATAATAGGCGGCGGCAATTTGGGGATGGCAATAGCGGAAGGACTGATAGCCAGCGGTTTTGCCATGCCAAATAATTTAATCGTAACCAAAAGGAATACCGCTACCCTGCGGCACTTGGCCGAACAAGGCGTAACCGTTACCGCCGACAACAACCTTGCCGCACAAGAGGCCGACAACCTCATTTTTGCCGTAAAGCCTTTCCAGATAAAAGACATACTGGCCGCGCTGCTGCCCGTATTGGATGCCAAACGCCACGTAATAACCAGCGTAGTAACCGGTGTATGGATTAAAGACCTACAAGAAATACTGGGCAATGAATTTGCCTTGGTAAGGGCTATGCCCAACACGGCCATAGCCATAAGGCAAAGCATTACCTGCATCTGTCACGTCAATGCCGCCGAGGCCGTGGTGGCCCATACCCGCAACTTGTTCGAGCATTTGGGCAAAACCGTATTGATTGACGAACAATTGATGGATGCGGCCACGGTATTGGGCGCCTGCGGCACGGCCTACGCCATGCGTTACATAAGGGCCAATATACAAGGGGGCATAGAGATAGGTTTCGATGCCCGCACGGCATCGCTTATTGCTGCCCAGACCGTAAAAGGCGCAGCGGAATTATTGTTGCAGCACAACACCCACCCGGAGCAGGAAATAGACAAGGTTACTACCCCCAAAGGCTGTACCATAGCTGGTTTGAACGAAATGGAACACCAAGGTTTCAGCTCTTCGTTGATACGCGGGGTGGTAACGAGCTACAAGAAAATAAGGGCAGATTTGTAGGTATGCCCGCAATGTGGCAGCGGCCCCGGAAACAACAAACCGAAAAAATCCAATTCGCGAATACTTCCGCTACCCTGCCCCGAAAAATTATTTTTATCCCCCCACCCCTCAAGAAAAATCCTGTGGGGGGGGCATAGTTGGGCATAGTGTTGGCTGTTGCGGTACTTAAATCCGGTATTTTGCTTTATATTGCGGGCTGCCAAAGCACGAATTTATCTACCCATGACCAATTTTGTACCCATTTTCCCGCTCGAAGCGGTTGTATATCCGGAAGAAAAGCTGCCCCTGCACGTATTTGAACCGCAATACAAGCAACTGGTAGAGGAATGTATAGCGCAGAAAAAAACCTTCGGCATGCCCGTGACGCAAACTGGCGAAATGCAGGAATACGGCACATTGGTACAAATAACCAAGTGCGGCAAGCCCTACGAAGACGGCAGCAGGGACATAACGGTAAAAGGCTTGAAGGTTTTCAGGGTTTTGCAATTGGTAGATTTGCCGGAAAAAAAGTTCAAGGGAGCCATCGTCAACTACCCCGAAAACGATACCATGCTGGTAAAACCAGAACTGTCCAAACTGATTTATGACGAAGTAAAACAATTATACACGAGGCTCCATATCGAAAACATGCAACCCGTATTGCAACAAAAAGCTTGGACTTCCTACGACTTGGCGCATAAGCTGGGCCTTACCCGTGGGCAGGAGTACGAGTTGTTGTGCATCTTCAACGAAGTGCAACGTATGGAATACCTCCGCCGCTATTTCCATTCCATAATGCCCGAAGTAACCAATTTGGAACGCCTTAAATCGAGCATCAACCCTAACTAAATTTATCCGCAATGAACCTTTGCATAGACTGGGGCAACACCCGCGTAAAAACCGCACTTTTCGAGAACGATACCATTGTTAAGGAAAAAAACTTTTCGGAAGAAGATGCTTTGCCGGGCATCATGGATTTGGTGGGCGAACACAAACCGGAAGCCGCCATATTGTGCGCCGTGGCCAACCATCCGCCCGAACTGAAACATTTATTGCAGGAACGTACCAAGCTGCTGATGCTTACTTCGTCCACCAAGCTGCCTATCTTGAATGCTTACCACAGCCCGGACTCCTTGGGAGCCGACAGGATAGCCCTGGCTGTAGCCGCCCACGAAATATACCCGGAATACGACAACTTGGTGGTGAGCCTCGGCAGCGCCATTACTTACAATTTTTTGCCGCGCAACAGGGCTTTCCGTGGCGGCAGCATCAGTCCCGGGTTGGATATGCGTTTCAGGGCCTTGCACCAGTTTACGGACAAGCTGCCCTTGGTGTCGGAAAAAGGCGAACTGGTGATACCCGGCTACGATACCGAAACCAGCATACGCAGCGGCGTGGTAATGGGCATAGGCGCGGAAATAGACGGCATGGTCAATTTCTACAAGGAACAATTCCCCGGCCTCAACGTATTGCTTACCGGCGGCAATGCCCATCTGTTTGCCGACAAGCTCAAGAACAAAGTTACCACCGATGCGCGATTGCTGCTGAAGGGATTGCAGGCCATACTTAAATTCAATTATTAACCAAACGGAAATATATTTATAAATATTTTGTATCTTTGCCTTATGG
>JASGFI010000060.1:0-15713 GCA_047605615.1 Edaphocola sp.
GATTGCTTATTTGTTTAATCGATTGATAACCAATTAAATATACGACTTTAATGTCGAATGAACAATCTTTTTTCTAATTATTTTCTAAATGCACAACAGGTGATAGAACAAGAATTTTTAGCGCAGCTCCATAAATTGGTGCCCGATGGCCGGCCTGTGCTGGCCGCTGTGAGCGGCGGGGCAGACAGCATGGCCTTGGCTGCATTATTGCTGGAAAGCCGAAAAGAGTTTGCCATGGCCCATTGCAATTTTTCCTTGCGCGGCGAAGAGTCCGATGGCGACGAGCAACTGGTGCGCGACTGGGCAAGCAACAACAAAGTGCCCGTTTTTGTGCAGCAATTCGACACACCGGCCATACTGGCCGCCGAGGGCGGCAACCTGCAAGATACGGCCCGCAGGCTGCGCTATCAATGGTTCGGTATGCTATGCCGCGAACATGGCTTTGGTTGCATAGCCACGGCGCACCACCTGCAAGATTCGGTGGAAACCATGCTGATTAATTTTTTCAAGGGCACGGGCATACAGGGCTTGCATGGCATTCTGCCCCGGCAAGGGTCTTTGGTGCGCCCATTGCTTCCCTTTACCAAAGAGCAATTGGTAGCTTATAACCAAAACAAGGGTATTCCTTGGCGCGACGACAGCAGCAACCTGAAAACCGACTATACACGCAATGCCGTGCGGCACAAACTATTGCCTCTGGTGGCCGAAATATTTCCGCAGGCAATGCACAATTTAGCGGGCAACACCCACCGGATGCAGGAAGCGGAACAACTATACCTGCAACAAATAGAACAATATAGGGGCAAACTGATAGAACAAAGGGGCGCGGACCGGTATATTCCCCTGAAAAAACTGGCCAAAGTGCAGCCCCTGCCCACCGTTTTGTACGAATTGATAAAGCCCTATGGTTTCGGCCCGCAGCAATTGCCCGATGCCTTGCGGCTGATGGAAGCCGAAAGTGCCAAATACATCCAATCGGAAGATTTTAGGTTGGTGAAAAACCGAGATTTTTTCATCCTTACCAAGCTAAAGGAAAGCGAGAGCAACCATATTTTGGTCGAAGAGGAGGGTTCCTTGCTGCAAACACCTCATTTTTCCCTACGGATAAGCCCAAAAAATTTTGATATTGGTCAAAAAATTGAAGTGCCAGCTTTGCCCAAAAGCGAAATTTGGGTGGATGCGGAGCAGCTTACGTTCCCCTTGGTGCTGCGGCCGTGGAAGGTTTCCGACTATTTTTACCCCTTTGGCATGAACGGGAAAAAGAAAAAAATAAGTAAATTTTTAATAGGAGAAAAGTTGAATGCGGTGGAAAAAGAAAAAGTGTGGGTGGTGGAAAACGACCGCAAAATAGTGTGGGTAGTGGGCTTGCGCATGGACGAACGGTTCAAGATTTCCAAAACGACCAAGAGCGTACTCAGGTTTTCGGTGAGTGGCGGTTGACCTGCCGGTGAAAAGCAAGGCAACAATTGCCATTTCCCCTGACAATAAAAAGACGATTTGATGACAGATTTATGACAAACGTATTTGCAAAATGACAATTAAAAACGCTGGAAGCCGCGCCGCTACTGCAAAATATTTTTTAACAAATGTGTAGAAACTTTCACTTTCCTGTTGTACTTTTGCCCGCACATTAGCCTAAAAAGGAATCGTAAAATAAAAAATAGTTTACACGTGTCTGAATATTTAAGGTCGAGGTCATTCGTTCAGCGGTTAAGCATGCTTGCGCTGGCTATTGTATTATCTTTAGTAAGTTTCCATACGGCAACTGCCCAAGACGGCAAGGCGCTGTTTCAGGCCAATTGCGCCTCTTGCCACAATCCCCTGAAAGATGCCACGGGGCCGGCGCTGCAAGGCGTTGACAGCCGGGTGCCCAGCAAGGAATGGTTGCACAATTGGGTACACAATTCCGCTTCCGTAATAGCCGGCGGCGACAAATATGCCAACGACCTCTATACCAAGTGGAACAAAACGGCCATGACGGCTTTCCCCAACCTGAAAAACGAGGAAATAGATGCCATAGTGGAGTATGTAAACACCGTAAAACCCGCAGAAACTCCAAAATCCGGCAGCGGCCCCGCCCCCGAAACCGACAATACCGTTTTATACACCGTCATCACTATCGTATTGGCCTTTTTGGTGCTGATACTGGCGCGCGTAAACAAAACCCTGAACAAGGTAGTAAACGACAAAGAGGGCGTAGCCAACAAGAAAGACACGCCTTTCTTCCGCAATAAAGTGTTCATAGCCATTGCCGGTGTGGTACTGCTGTCTTTGGCCGGTTATTGGATAGTGAACGGTGGCGTACAAACGGGCCGCCAGCAAAACTACATGCCCCAGCAACCCATTTTCTACTCTCACAAGGTACACGCCGGCGTAAACCAGATAAACTGCCAGTATTGCCACGTAGGCGTGGAGAAAAGCCGCCAAGCCATCATACCTTCGCCCAACGTGTGCATGAACTGCCACAAGCAAATAAGCGAATACACCGGTACCGAAAAATTAGTAACCTACGAAGGAAAAGAAGTGAACGGCACGGACGAGATTAAAAAACTGTACGACTACGCCGGTTGGGACGCCGCCACCAAAACCTACAAGCGCAACGCCGATGGTTCCATAGCCGGCAAGCCCATAGAATGGGTAAAAATACATAACCTGCCCGACCACGTTTACTTCAACCACTCGCAACACGTAGCCGTGGGCAAGGTACAATGCCAAAGTTGCCACGGCCCCATACAGGAAATGGACGAAGTGCATCAATATGCCGATTTGTCCATGGGTTGGTGTATCAACTGCCACCGCCAAACAGCGGTACAGTTCCAAGAAAACGACTATTATACCATTTTCAAGAAATATCACGAAGAAATTAAGGAAGGGAAACGCGAGAAAGTAACCGAAGCGGAATTGGGCGGCACGGAGTGTCAAAAATGCCACTATTAATTCGGTTGCATCGTAGTCGGAACAATTAGTGTGGATTGAATTAAATCTTTTGGACTATTAAATGTGTGCAGGGAATTGGGCCTGCTAAAAACCCAGACACATTTTCATATTTTCATAGCAGACTTATGAGTCAGAAACAATACTGGAAGGGTTTAGAGGAACTGGAGCAAACTCCGGAACATCGGCAAATTGTTGACAACGAGTTTCACCAGGAGTTGCCCGTAATAGGCGACCTCAGCGGAAAATTGTTGGAGGCCAATACTCCTCGTAGGGATTTTCTTAAATTCCTGGGCTTCAGCACCTTGGCTGCCACCGTGGCCGCCAGTTGCGAAATGCCCGTGCGCAAGGCCATACCTTACGCATTTAAGCCCGATGCCGAATTGTTGACTCCCGGTGTTCCCAATTATTATGCTTCTACCTTTGTAGATAACGGCGAGTATTGTGCCATTACGGTCAAAACCCGCGACGGCCGCCCCATTATGATTGAAGGCAACGAATTGTCGTCAATATCCCAAGGCGGTACTTCTGCCCGCATAATAGCCGCTACTTTAGGTCTTTACGATAAATCGAGGTTGCGCCAACCACACGCCAACGGCAAACCGGTAGATAAATTTGAAGCAGTAGATGCGCCCATTGCACAAGCATTGGCCGGTGCGGGTGCCGTATATTTGGTTACGGGTACTATCTTGTCGCCCACTTCCAAGGAAGTAATCAACCGTTTCCTTGCCAAATATCCCGGCAGCAAACATATACAATATGACCCGGTTTCTTATTCGGGCCTTTTGCTGGCCAACGAAGCCAGCTATGGCAAACGTGCCATACCCGATTACCGTTTTGGCGATGCGCAAACCGTTTTCAGCTTGGGCGCCGACTTTTTGGGTACTTGGATTTCGCCCGTTGAATATTCCGGCGGCTTCCTCAAAAACAGGAAAATAAAGAGCAAGGACGGCAAGAACGTTACCATGAACAAGCTCTATCAGGTAGAAGGTATCATGAGCTTGACCGGTGCCAATGCCGATGAGCGCGCTACCTGCAAACCGTCGGAATACGGTAAGGTGGCCGCTGCTTTGTATGCTGCGGTATCTACCGGTACCAAGGCCGACGTGGGCAGCAAAAAACTAAACGCCTTGATAGATGCCGCCGCCGCCGACCTTAAAAAAGGAAAAGGCTTGGTGGTAAGTGGCAGCAACGATGTAAACGTCCAGATAATAGTGAACGCCATCAATGCCGCCATAGGCGCTAATGGCACTACCATAAATTGGGGCGCTACGGCCAATTACAAGCAAGGCATAGACAGCGAAATGGTGGCTTTTGTAAATGCGCTCGATGCCGGTCAGGTAGGTGCGGCCATTTTCCTGAACGTAAACCCCGCTTACGATTATTACGATAGTGCCAAGTTCATAAGCGGTATCAAGAAAGCAAAGATTTCCATATCGTTCAACGACCGTATGGACGAAACCACGCAGTTGTGTACCTATGCAGTGCCCGACAACCATTGGTTAGAAAGCTGGGGCGATGCCGAACCCAAAACCGGTTATTACAGTTTCATTCAACCTACCATTGCACCTTTGTTCAAAACACGCGCCTATCAGGATAGTTTGTTGAAATGGGCAGGTGTTGCCGAAACTTACCACGATGTATTCAACCAATATTGGGTAAGCAAATTGGGGGGTCAGGCAAATTTCGACAAAGCCCTGCAAGACGGCGTGGCCGAACCCGCTGCCTTGACCGTTTCGGGAGCCGGTTTTTCCGGCAATGTAAGCGATGCCATAGCCAAGGCAACTGCTGCATCCCCAACCAAAGAAAAATATGAAGTGGTGGTTTACGAAACCGTGGCCCTGGGCTACGGTGGTGCATGGAGCAACAACCCATGGTTGCAGGAAATGCCCGACCCCGTAACGCGTGCCACTTGGGACAACTACGTGTGCATGTCGCCCAAGACGGCAAAAGAACAATTTGATGCCGAACTAACCGGTATCAACGAAGTGGTGACCAAGAAACGAGTGTTGGATGTGACGGTTAACGGTAAAAAGGTTAGCTTGCCCGTAGTGGTTACGCCCGGTATGCACCACGATGTAGTGGCGGTAGCCGTTGGTTACGGCCGCCACCCGCAAGTGGGCAAAGCATCGGTAAACGGCCAGAATACTTATCCTTTGGTTACTTTCAACGGCCAGTCGTTCGTATATGCCAATGGCGGTAAAGTTGAAAAGACCGACAATTTTTACGATGTAGCCATTACCCAAACCCACCACAGCTACGAAAATCGCCCTATCATAAGGGAATATACTTTAGAAGAATTCAAGGCCAACCCCCGCGAACTGCTGGAAGAGCGCAAGCAGGAATTGGCCCACTATACCCACCTGCATTGGGAAGGTCATCACGAAGAAGATAAAAATGCCGATTTTGACGAAAAGGCATTCGAGAAAAACGGCACCTTGTATCCCGTTCACGAAAAACCGGGCATACATTGGGCCATGAGCATAGACCTGAACAGCTGTACCGGTTGCGGTGCCTGCGTGGTGGCTTGTCAGGCAGAAAACAACGTATCGGTAGTAGGCAAGCACGAAGTGTTGAAATCGCAGGAGATGAGCTGGGTGCGCATCGACCGCTATTTCAGCGGCGACCCGGACGAACCCGATACCATCCAGGCTATATTCCAGCCGGTGATGTGTATGCACTGCGACAATGCCCCTTGCGAAAACGTGTGTCCCGTATCGGCTACCAACCACAGCAGCGAAGGCTTGAACCAAATGGCCTACAACCGTTGTATCGGTACCAAATATTGCGCCAACAACTGTCCTTATAAAGTACGTCGTTTCAATTGGTTCGACTTCAACGGTGCGGATTCGTTCCAGGATAACCTGTACGAAGACGGCCAACGCGACGATATCAACGATGATTTGACCCGTATGGTGTTGAACCCGGATGTGGTGGTGCGTAGCCGCGGCGTGATGGAAAAATGTTCTTTCTGCGTGCAGCGTTTGCAAGATGCCAAGTTATTGGCCAAGAAAGAAGGTACGCCTATCAAAGACCGCCACATCACTACTGCCTGCCAAAAAGCTTGTGGTGGCGATTGCTTCACTTTCGGCAACATCAACGACCCGGAAAGTGCCATTTACCAACAACGTTACGAAGACAACAAGGAGCGCGTGTTCTTTATGTTGGAACAATTGCACATTTTGCCCAACGTTAGCTACCTTTCCAAAATCAGGAACACCAACGAGATAGTGGCGGGCAGCAAGGAAGACAAGTTGTTTGAACAACACATTTAAGTAGCGTCAAAGAGATAGGTTTAAATATTTAGAACATAAATGGACGATGTGGTGACTGTCAAGGGTCATCGTTTGAAATCCGACAATTAAGTAATATGCATCTCAAATACGAATCGTTTGTCAGGGAGCCACTCATTAACGGCAACAAGACTTATGCTCAGGTAACCGAGGATATTTGCTATCCTATAGAACAAAAACCGTCCAAACTTTGGTACGCCGGTTTGTTCTTTGCGCTGGTATTGCTTGGTTTTGGCGCATTTTCTGTTTTTTGGGAAGTGTATTGGGGCATAGGCACTTGGGGCATCAACCGTACCGTAGGCTGGGGTTGGGATATTACCAACTTCGTATGGTGGGTAGGTATAGGCCACGCCGGTACGCTTATCTCCGCTATCTTGTTGTTGTTCCGCCAAGGTTGGCGCACGGGCGTTAACCGTGCCGCCGAGGCCATGACCATTTTCGCCGTAATGTGTGCGGGTCAGTTCCCCATATTCCACATGGGGCGCGTATGGAACGCATTTTACGTGTTGCCGCTGCCCAATACCCGGGGTGCCTTGTGGCCCAACTTCAACTCTGCGCTTTTGTGGGACGTGTTCGCCATTTCCACTTACTTCACCGTATCCCTTTTGTTCTGGTATTCCGGCCTCGTGCCCGATTTTGCCACCATACGCGACAGGGCCAAAACTAAACTCAGGAAGAATTTGTACGGCTTGGCCTCTTTCGGCTGGACCGGTACCGCCAAGAACTGGCAGCGTTTCGAGGCTTTGTGTTTGGTATTGGCAGGCTTATCTACACCGTTGGTACTTTCCGTACACACTATCGTATCTTTCGACTTTGCCACTTCGGTTATTCCCGGCTGGCACGCTACCATATTCCCCCCTTACTTCGTGGCGGGTGCGGTATTCTCGGGCTTTGCCATGGTGAATACCTTGCTGGTATTGGTTCGCAAGATATATCGTTTGGAAGATTATATTACCATTGGCCACATAGAGGCCATGAACAAGGTGATAGTGCTTACCGGTTCCATTGTGGGCGTGGCTTACCTTACCGAATTGTTCATGGCATGGTACAGCCAGGTACAGTACGAACAGGCTGCGTTCAAATGGCGCGTGCTGGGGCCTTATTGGTGGAGCTATTGGGCCATGATGGCTTGTAACGTGGTGTCGCCACAGTTCTTTTGGTTCAAGAAATTGCGCCGCAACATCGTGTTTACTTTCTTGCTTTCCATTGTGGTGAATATTGGTATGTGGTTCGAACGTTTCGTAATCATCGTTACTACCTTGTATCGCGATTACGTGCCTTCGGCTTGGACTTATTATAGCCCCACTTGGACGGAATTAGGGTTTTACATTGGTACTTTTGGTTTGTTCTTTACTTGTTTCTTCTTGTTTACCAAATATTTCCCTGTAATTGCCATTGCCGAAATCAAGTTTACCTTGAAAACGTCGGGCGATAATTACAAACGTGATATGTTGCCGCTGGAAGAAAAATCTGTTGAAGAATTTATCCATACGGCCGAACACGCACATTAGTGCATTGGTGAGTTTTGAATTAAGAATTTTGAATTTATAGAAAATGGCAGTTAAAAAATTTGCGGTAGCCTGTTACGACGACGAAGCGGTTTTGTTTCCCGCAGTGGACAAAGTGCGCAATAGTGGCTATAAGCTGCACGATGTATATACGCCCTTTCCGGTACACGGTTTGGATGTAGCCTTGGGCCAGAAAGAAACCGACCTGCACATAGCCGGTTTTTGCTACGGTATTACCGGTACTGCTACCGCATTGGGCTTCATGAGCTGGATTTTTACCAAAGATTGGCCCATCAATTATGGTGGCAAGCCTTTCTTTTCCCTTCCTGCTTTTATTCCCATTACCTTCGAGCTTACCGTATTGTTTGCTGCCGTGGGCATGGTATTGACCTATTGCTACCTTAACCAGATAATGCCCGGCGTGAAGAAACACGTTTTCGACCCCAGGCAAACCGATGATTTGTTCGTGGTGGTATTGGAAATAACCGATGGTGCCGCCGAAGCGGAAATGTTGGATTTCCTGAAAACAACCAATCCGGTAAAGACAAACGTTCAGGTAGCCGAAGAAGGTTGGTGGTACGGCCGTTGGGATAAAGAGGAAGATTATACAAAGCATTTTGCATAAGCATTCATATTACAGATGAGGCGCAGCCTGTTATCGTAACACAATGATGAAGAAAATATATTTAGTAACAACTGTGGTAGCCGGAGCGGCTTTGTTTGCGGCTTGTAATAGTGGCGACATACGTCGTAACCCGGGCAAAACCTACGCCCCCGACATGACCTATTCGAGGGCTTACGATGCCTACACCACCAACCCCGTAACGAGCAATGGGTTGACCAGCCAAAAACCTGTGGCCGGTACCATAGCCCGCGGCCATGCCCTGCCCGACCATTTGACGGAGGCCGATTCCACAGCTTATTATTCATTGCAATCGCCTTATAAATTTACGGATAAGGAATTGGACGAGGGCAAGCGCATGTTCAACATCTATTGCGGTATCTGCCACGGTACGGCCTTGGACGGCAACGGGCCGCTGTATGCAAGCGGCAAGTTTGCCTCGATGCCTGCCAACCTTAAATCGGGTGCCGCTTATTTGGCCATGCCGGCGGGTAAAATGTACTACGCCGTTATGTATGGTAAAAATATGATGGGTTCTTATGCGGCGCAATTGGACGAGCACCAACGGTGGGCGGTAATTGCGTATGTAAAGAAAATCCAGTCTGAAAATGGCGGCGCACCGTTTACCATGGGTGTAGGGAAGCCTACCGGTGGGGCTACTGTGGCAGCGGCCGATAGTATAAAATAATTTTGGGTTTGGCGACAATGGTCGTTGAATTGAGTTGACAAGTAAATAAATTAATAAATTCCTTCAAGGATTTTTTGCTATGATTACGGATCGTTTTGAGGTTCCATCCAAATTGAAAACCACCGGCTTGGTATTGTTACTGGCAGGCGTGGCAGCTTTAATAGGCGGTGCTGTAAGCTTGTTGGGCGGTAGTGAACACGACCAGGCTCATTTCTGGATTGTGTTGCTGCAAAATAGCGTGTTCTTCCTATTCATCACCGCGGCCTCCATATTCATACAGGCAGCTTCGGGCTTGGCGCAGGCCGGCTGGATAGTAGCTTACAGGCGCATACCCGAGGCCATTGGCGCCAATGTTTGGATTTTTGGCTTGATAGCTTTGGTGGTTTTGTTCTCCATAGTTTTTGGCTTGGGCGACCACAATCCCATTTACCATTGGGTTGCGGGCGGCAAGGACCATGCGGGCAATATCATAGATGAAGTAATAGCCGGAAAATCTACCTTCCTGAACAAATATATGTTTGCCGGGTTCAGTATTGCGGCCGTAGGGTTTTGGAGCTTTTTTGGCCGCAAGTTCCGTGCCATGAGCATAGCCCAGGAAACCGCACCCAAAAACAGCACCAAGATTTACTGGCGCATGGTGGCCCTGAGCGGAGCGTTCTTGTTCGTTTATGCCCTGACCATGATGAGTACCATTCCTTGGTTTTGGATAATGAGCATCGATGCGCATTGGTATTCCACCTTGTTCAGCTGGTATGTGTTTGCGAGTTCGTTTGTTAGTGGCATGTCCTTGATTATGTTGTGGACTATTTACCTGAAAAACCGTGGCAACCTCGAATTTGTAACCAAAGAACACATGCACGACTTGGGCAAGTTCATGTTTGCTTTCAGCATTTTCTGGACTTACTTGTGGTTCTCCCAATTCATGTTGATTTGGTACGGTAATATGCCCGAAGAAACTACTTATTTCAAGATACGTATGCAGGGACCTTATGCTACTTTCTTCTGGTTCAATTTGGTGCTCAACTTCTTGTGCCCTATTTTGATATTGATGTCGCGCCCCAGCAAACGCAACTATTTCTTGGTGGTGTTTATAGCTTTCGTGATTATATTTGGTCATTGGATAGATTTTTATGTAATGACCATGCCCGGCCCCTTGCAGGAGAATTGGCACTTGGGTTGGTACGAGTTGGGCATACTTTTGGGTTTTGCGGGTGTCTTGATACTGTCGGTGTCCAAAACGTTATCGAAAGCCAATTTGGTGCCGGAAAACAATGTGTTCTTGAAAGAAACTATTATTCATGTAAGTTAGTGTGTTAGCATACTGCTTCTAAGTTGCATGTTGTGGGAGTATTTCCCTATCAGTCGTACATATTTAAATGAAAAAGTAACCTGTAAGGGTTAATGTATATTAAATAAATTAAGCAATGTCGGGATTAATTGTTACCGCCTTAGTCATCTTGGTTTTTATAGTCATCTATCAGATTGCAAAAGCCAGCGAATTAGCTACCCTCCTCCGCGGCGAGGAAAAAGTGAAGCAACAAACCAACCGCTTGATGGCTTGGTTGATGGTTGTCTTTTTCCTGCTGGGGATGTATGGTATTTTGGAGTGTCATCATTACCTGTCCGATAAAATGTTACCCGAATCTGCTTCGGTTCAAGGCGACAATTACGATACCATGTTATTGGTTACCTTGACGCTGACCGGAATCGTGTTTTTCATTACCCAAACACTTCTGTTTTATTTTGTATTCCGCTACCAAGCCTCCGAAAAGAGAAATGCTTATTTCTATGCGCACAACAATAAATTGGAAGTTTTGTGGACTACCGTTCCTGCGCTTGCATTGGTGGTATTGGTGGTTATTGGTTTGAAAAACTGGTTCACCATGTTCGACAAGGCTCCCGACAATTCGCTGGTGGTGCAAATAATGGGCAAACAATTCAACTGGCTCATACGTTACCCCGGCCCAGACGGAGTGTTGGGCAAAACCGATTTCCGATTGATGGACGATGCCAAAAACGTAATGGGCTTGGATTGGAACGACCCTTATGCGAAAGACGACATCATAGTGGAAAGCGGCGAAATGCACATCGTGAAAGGCCAACCCGTTCATTTGGTTATCAATAGCCGCGACGTGATACACGATGTGGGTTTGCCCCACTTCCGCATGAAGATGGATGCCGTTCCGGGTGTTACTACCAGCATGTGGTTTACGCCAAAATTCACCACCGAGGAGATGAAGTCCATTACCAAGAACAACGACTTTGTTTACGAAATATCATGCGACCAGATGTGTGGCAAGGGCCACTATTCCATGCGCGGAACAGTAGTGGTGCAAACCGATGCCGAGTTCAAAACCTGGCTTGCCGGTCTGCCTTCTTACTACGCCAACGTGTCTAAGTCGGCCGCACCCGCTGCCGAAGATGCCAAGGAAGCAGCACCCGCACCGGCAGCTGCCGACACAACAGTTGCAGCTGTACATTAAACAATTAATTCAAAGGCTTATTGGCCTCATTATGTAGCTTTGGGATAGTTTGATTTAAACAAAGTTGCGCTTGTAAAACTTAAAAAAATATACCGTTAGTCTTAGGCGGAAAATACAACTATAAAAATGAGTAACGAAGCTACAACCGGACACGCAGCACAGGTGCATTTGGATGACCACGGACACGCTCATGCGCACGAACATCATGTGCAACATTTTCTTACAAAATGGATTTTTAGCCAAGACCATAAAATTATTGCCAAGCAATACCTTATTTCGGGTATCATCTGGGCAATTATTGGCGCATTGTTTTCCGTGTTTTTCCGTTTGCAATTAGGCTTCCCGGAAAGTACTTTTCCTGTTATGGAAAAATTCTTGGGTCATTGGGCCAAGGGCGGCAAACTGACCCCGGAATTTTACTATGCCTTGGTAACTATGCACGGTACCATTTTGGTGTTCTTCGTGCTTACGGCAGGTTTGTCCGGTACTTTCAGTAACTTTCTTATACCGTTGCAAATCGGTGCGCGCGATATGGCATCGCCTTTCATGAACATGTTGTCATACTGGTTCTTCTTTGTGTCCAGCATTATTATGTTTGCTTCCTTGTTTGTACAAACGGGGCCGGCTGCCGGTGGTTGGACTACCTATCCCCCTTTGAGTGCCTTGAAAGAGGCTTCCATTGGTTCGGGCCTGGGCATGGATTTGTGGCTGATAGCTATGGTTTTGTTCGTGGTGTCGCAATTGCTGGGTGGTTTGAATTATATCTCTACCATATTGAATATGCGTACCAAGGGCATGACCATGACTAAACTGCCGCTTACCGTTTGGGCATTGTTGTTCACGGCGGTGTTGGGTGTATTGTCTTTCCCGGTGCTTACCTCCGGTTTTGTGTTGCTGATTTTCGACCGTCATTTTGGCACCAGTTTTTACCTGTCCGAAATTTTCTTGGGTGGCAAGGCTTTGCCCCATATCGGTGGTTCTCCCATATTGTACCAACACTTGTTTTGGTTCTTGGGCCACCCGGAAGTTTATATCGTATTGTTGCCCGGTATGGGTATTGCTTCGGAAATTATTTCTACCAATGCACGTAAACCCATATTCGGTTATTTGGCCATGATTATTTCCATGGTAGGTATCACGGTCTTGGCGTTTGTGGTATGGGCGCACCACATGTTCGTTACCGGTATGAGTCCTTTCTTGGGTGGCATATTCGTACTGCTTACCTTGTTGATAGCCATACCGTCTGCCATCAAAGTGTTCAACTGGTTGACCACCCTTTGGCGCGGCAACCTCAGGTTGAACGTGCCCATGTTGTATGCCTTAGGGTTCGTATCGCTGTTTATTTCGGGCGGCCTTACCGGTATTTTCTTGGGCAACTCGGCTTTGGACATCCACTTGCACGATACTTATTTCGTTATAGCCCACTTCCACCTGGTAATGGGTGTTAGCGTGTTCTTCGGCATGTTTGCGGGTATCAACCATTGGTTCCCCAAAATGTTTGGCCGTTATATGAACAATACCTTGGGTTATGTACACTTCTTTGTTACTTTGGCCGGTGCTTACCTTATATTCTGGCCAATGCACTACGAAGGTATAGCCGGTATGCCCCGCCGCTATTACGATTATTCGGCTTGGCAATCGTTCAAACAGTTCCAGGATTTGAATGCGTTTATCAGTGTAGTGGTCGTGGTGGTGTTTTTTGCGCAATTGTTGTTTGTGTTCAATTTTTTCATCAGCATTTTCAAAGGCCGCAAGGTTGCCTCCCGCAACCCTTGGCAGTCCACAACTTTGGAATGGACTACCGAAAAATTGGTGGCCGGCCATGGCAACTGGGAAGGAGATATTCCCGAAGTTTACCGTTGGCCTTACGATTACAAAAATGATGGGGAAGGCAATGACTACATACCGCAGACCGTACCCTTAAAAGCCGGTGAAGAAGCACATTAGTTTGCTGCCTGATATTATCAAAAAAACGCCCCGAAATTTCGGGGCGTTTTTTCTTTGGCATTGTTAATCAGAAATACCTTTTCGGAAACTTTGTCAACTTTTTAAAAGTTTACAAACTTGTAAATAATGTAAAAATAAATTTATATATACTATAGATATCTGTATAGGTGTCTCAGTTTAACAATGCCCTTTCTTTTTCTCAATAGGCAAAGGGCTTCCTTTTCAAATTGGTTTATCTTTGTCGGCATCAATTATTATACATGACAGGAAAAATTCTTATCGTGGATGACGAACGCGCCATTCGCAACACGCTTAATGAAATACTTACTTTTGAAGGCTACAAAATAGCCGAGGCCGCAGACGGGGCCGAAGCCATGGGCAAGATAGCCGAAGAAGGCCCTTACGACTGCATCATTTGCGACATAAAAATGCCCAAGGCAGACGGCATAGAAGTGCTGGAAAAAGCCAAAGAAATAAGTCCCGACACGCCTTTCATTGTCATCTCCGGCCACGGCAACATAGATACCGCCGTAGAGGCGGTGAAGAAAGGCGCATTCGACTATATCTCCAAACCGCCGGATCTTAACCGCTTGCTCATCACCATACGCAATGCCATGGAACGGAAAACTTTGGTAACGGAAACCAAGGTTTTGAAGAAAAAAATATCCAAAGCCAATGAAATAATCGGTTCGTCGCCCGCGTTGTCCAACGTATTGCAAATGATAGACAAGGTGGCCCCCTCCGATGCCCGCGTATTGATAACCGGCGGAAATGGTGCGGGCAAGGAACTGGTAGCCCGCAGGATACACGAATTGAGCCAACGCAGCAGGGCGCAGATGGTGGAGGTAAATTGTGCGGCCATACCTTCTGAACTTATAGAAAGCGAATTGTTTGGCCATGAAAAGGGTTCGTTTACCTCTGCCGTAAAGCAACGCATAGGCAAATTTGAACAAGCCGACGGGGGCACCTTGTTTTTGGACGAGATAGGCGACATGAGCCTTTCGGCACAGGCCAAGGTGCTAAGGGCTTTGCAAGAAAACAAAATAACCCGCGTGGGCGGCGAAAAAGAAATAAGCGTGAACGTAAGGGTGCTGGCCGCCACCAATAAGGATTTGCGTGAGGAAATAGCGGCGGGGCGGTTCAGGGAAGACCTTTACCACAGGTTAAGCGTAATACTGATACACGTGCCTTCGCTTAACGAACGCAAGGAAGATATAGCCACCCTTTCCAACCATTTTTTGAAGCAAATATGCCAAGACTACGGCATGGCCGAAAAGGCACTGGACAGTGGCGCCATGGGAAAATTGACGGCCCACGATTGGACGGGCAACATAAGGGAACTGCGCAACGTGATAGAAAGGCTGGTAATACTATCGGACAAAACCATTACCCGGGCAGACGTGGAACGCTACTGTTTCCCGGCATAGGTGCAAGCCCGTTAAATCCGGGCTATATTTTTGTATGAAAAAACCAACACAACGCATGGAAGCAACATACAACCCCAAAGTGCAGCGTGCCTGGAGCATGTACGACTGGGCCAATTCGGCCTACAACTTGGTTATTACCTCCACTGTTTTTCCCGCTTACTACATCAATGTTACCACTGCTGCCAATGGTAGCGACAAGGTGAGTTTCTTTGGCTGGCAGGTAGTCAACAGTTCGTTGCTCAACTATGCCTTGGCCTTGGCTTACTTGGTAATAGCCGCGGTGTCGCCCATACTGTCGTCCCTGGCCGATTTGCGCGGGCGCAAGAAACGCTTCATGCAGTTCTTTTGCTACATGGGCAGTGCCGCTTGCGCGGGGCTGTTTTTTTTCGATAGGGGGGCGGTGGAGTTGGGCATTGTCCTGTCCATCATAGCCGCCATTGGCTACTGCGGCAGCCTCGTATTTTACAATGCCTACCTGCCCGAAATAGCACCGCCGGAAGACCAAGACAGAGTAAGCGCACAAGGATTTTCTTACGGCTACGTGGGCAGCGTGTTATTGCAGGTTGTGTGCCTTGTATTGCTGTTTACGATGCCGGGAAGCACTTTCCCGCTGCGGCTTTCGTTTTTGCTGGTGGGTATATGGTGGTTTGGTTTTGCCCAAATTACCTTTAGGGGCCTGCCCCGCAACAAAAAGCCGATAGCCGGTGCTGCCCGCGGTTCTTTGTTTGCCGGCTTCGGCGAATTGAAAAAAGTATGGCAGCAGTTGAAGCAGCTCCGCTTGCTCAAAGTTTTCTTGGTGGCCTTTTTTTGC
>JASGFI010000061.1:0-15702 GCA_047605615.1 Edaphocola sp.
GGCAGTTTCGCTGCCCCGAACCCCCGGTTTTTTTACATACCCGTTAGCAAAGGTATTTCGTAAGTTTGCGCTATCTAAAAACATAACGGCATGAGCAGCATAATAGCGAAAATAGAAAACAACGTAAGCTGGTTGACCCTAAACAGGCCCGAAAAACGCAACAGCGTAAACCGGGAGCTTGCATTGGCCTTGCAGCATCACTTGGATGTGGCCATGAGTACGGAATCCATACGCGCCGTGTACATCACCGGCGAAGGCAAGGCATTCTGCGCCGGCCAGGATTTGGGCGAGGCCACCGACCTGGACGCACCGGAATTGAGGGCCATAGTACACGGACACTACAATCCCATAATAGAAAGGTTGCGCAATATAGAAAAGCCCGTGGTGGCAGCCGTAAATGGCGTGGCGGCCGGCGCCGGTGCCAATATAGCATTGGCTTGCGATGTGGTGGTAGCCAAAGAAAGCGCGAGTTTTATACAGGCTTTCAGCAAGATAGGTTTGGTACCCGACAGTGGCGGCACTTACTTTTTGCCCCGGCTCGTAGGTTTTCAAAAAGCCAGCGCGCTAATGATGCTGGGCGACAAGGTGAGCGCGCAAGAAGCCGAGCGCATGGGCATGATTTACAAATATTTTGCCGACGATGTGTTTGAGGAAGAAAGCAAGAAGATAGCCTTGCAATTGGCGGCCTTGCCCACCAAGGCATTGGGCCTTACCAAATTGGCCTTGAACGAAAGCCTGTACCATAATCTTGCGCAACAACTGCAAACCGAGGAAGACTACCAAGATATGGCCGGGAAAACAGATGATTTTGCGGAAGGGCTTGCGGCGTTTTTGGCAAAGAGGCCGGCCGTATTTGAAGGAAAATAAGAGCCTGTTTGAGACATCGGACACAAAATATGCATCAAATTTCTTGGCTGCTTTTTAGATGCTTTCAGCATGACAAGCGGGAGTACTGTGTTTGTGTTTTTACTTGTTTTGTCCCCTGTAAACCATGACGCATCGCCTTGTACGGCATTTATTGGCAAATAGAAATACCCTATCTTTAGTCCGTGAAAAAAAATCTACTGCTTGCTTTTTGTTTATGGTCGGGTACGGCGGTGGCACAAACCACCTACCTGCCATTGCGTACCGACGAATACCACTTGCTCGATAGGTTGCAAACCCTTAATGGCAGGTTAAGCAACGATTTCCATTCCTCCATACAGCCCATACCGCGCAAGGGTGCCGCCACCTATCTTTTGCGGCAAAGGCAGGATGTAAATAACCGCATAGCAGGCATGGGCAGCATCGATTATTACAATACGGAACGGGCTTTGTCCATTAGCGGCGAATGGAGCGAAACCGCCGATGGCGACGATGGTACCCTCGATTCGCGCAAGCCTATCTTGAAATGTTTTTATGCCAAACAACCCGATTGCATCCATGTAAACAATGACGACTTTTTTATGGTGGCCAACCCCGTAGTGTACCTGCAGGCCGGCAGCGACAGCGACATGCCGGGGTTGCGATACATAAGTACACGAGGCATGGAAGCAAGGGGCCGCATACTTGACCGGTTGGGTTTTTACACCCTGATAGCCGACAATCAGGAAAAAGCGCAAAGCTATTTCTATCAATGGGCCAATAGGTACGATGCCTATCCCGGGTTTGATTATTTCACGCAGAACGGCTCCACGATGCTCGATGCCTTTATGGCTCGTGGCTACGTAGATGCGGGTTTTGCCCAAGAACACATAAACGTGACCTTCGGCTACGACAAACAATTCAAGGGCGATGGCTTGCGCAGTATGCTCCTGAGCGATTTTGCGGCTCCCGCTACCTTTCTCCGCTTGCGCACCCAAGTGGGCAAATTGGTTTACGAAAACTTGTACCTGCAGCTGACCGCGGCATACCAACGTAGCGGGGGCGACAGGCTATTGCCCCGAAAATATGCCGCCTTGCACCACCTTAGCATGAATGTATTGCCCCGCCTAAATTTGGGCGTGTTTGAGTCAACTATTTTTGGCGGCACCAATGCTTTTGGCGCACAATACCTGATACCCATAATAGGCTACAATACCGTAGCACGCAGCCTTGGAGCCGACCAAAAGACATCCCTTGGGCTTAACTTCAAAGCGTTGCCCGCAAGGGGCGTGCAAGTATATGGGCAGCTCTATGCCGATGGCTTGAACTTGGGCAAAATAAGCGACAGCTATTGGGGCAATCAATATGCCCTACAATTGGGGCTGAAATATTTCGATGCCTTTGCGCTTGGCAATTTGGACTTGCAGATAGAGGGTAACGTGGTGCGGCCATTTACTTATAGCGCCAACGACGGCGTGGAAGAATACAGCCATTACAACCAACCCTTGGCCTACCAATACGGCTCGGGAACGGTGGAACTTACCGGGCTGGTGCAGTACCAACCTGTCAAACGAATGACGATTGCCGCCAAGGGCATGTACCTGAAACGCGGCGACGAAAGCAGCGACCCCAATTCGGGTACAAACATTTTTGCCGGGCAGTGGCATCGCATGGGCGATTATGGTTATGGCATCAATGGCAATGGCCTTGCCAACAGCAATATTTACCTCAACCTGAACATCAACTACGAAGCGAGGCCCAATATTTTTCCCGAAATAGGCTTCAATTATTTGGACCAACGCACTGCGGGCACCGCCTCCACATATTTTTATGCAGGCTTGCGTTGGAACATAGCCCGTAGGGAAAATGATGTTTTTTAAAAAGAAAAACTGTTTGCTGCGGAATCCTTTTTATTCGTTCCTACCTTGCATCTTGATAAATAAGCAGAATTTTACCCAAGAAAAAAATCAATAAAAATGCCAACAATCTTACCCGTAAAAGGTGTGCTTCCGCAAATGCCCGATTCTTGTTTTGTAGCCCCCAATGCCACGGTGGTGGGCGATGTGGTGATGGGCAACGAGTGCAGCGTATGGTTCAACGCAGTGATAAGGGGCGATGTGAACAGCATACGCATGGGCAACAGGGTCAACGTGCAGGACGGTGCCTGCATACACGCCACTTACCAGAAAACCAAGGTACAGCTCGGCAACAACGTGTCCATAGGCCACCATGCCATAGTACACGGCTGCACCGTGGCCGATAACGTGTTGATTGGCATGGGGGCCATAGTGATGGACAACGTAGAGATTGGCAGCAACAGCATCATAGCCGCAGGGGCCGTAGTGCCGGAAGGTACCATAGTGCCATCGGGTACCATTTATGCGGGCATTCCGGCCAAAAAACTGAAAGACATAAGCCAGGAATTGATCAATGGCGAAATAGGCCGCATAGCCAACAATTACGTATTGTACAGCAGTTGGTTCAAGTAAGGATTGCTGCGTGTGTATCAGGCAGTTGTGTATTATGCTACATGCACTTCGCCAATAGTGCAATGAACGTCTTTGCCCCTTTGTACCGTTGTGCGGCTTTGGGGAAATTGCCAGGCCCATCGTTATGGGTAAACAATGGGCCTTTTTTATTGAAATTGTAGCAGGGCGTGAAGGCTATTCTTCGTAATTGCCCTTCGCCTCTTTCATGATATTTAGGAACCTTGGCACATCCGGCACGTAGCCGCCCGCATTTTTGAGCACCTTGCCGTCCGCATCTACGAAAATGTATATGGGCTGCCCCACTTCGCCATATTTACCTACTTCTATGTCCACATTTTTATCGCCGAGGTTGTCTATCTTGTCGCCGTTTTTATTGGCATAAACATCGGCTTCGGCCAAGGGGCTTTTGTCGTCGCAATAAAGGCTGGCAATGATAAAATCTTCGGCCAATACCTTCAAGACTTCCGGTTTTTTCAATACGGCAGCTTCCATTTTGCGGCAGTTCACGCAACTATGGCCGGTAAAATCGAGCAATACGGGCTTGCCTGTTTTCTTCGAGGCGGCCAATGCTTCCCCATAGTCGAAAAAGGTTTTGACACCCGGAAATTCCGACTTCAAGTTTTCGGTGTACTTCGTTGGTTGGGGGCCGCCATCGGTTACGTTTGCTCCTGCTGCCGGCGCGGCACCTGGTTTTTCCTGCAAGTTGAAGTCAAGGGTTTTGCGTTCGGGCAGCCAGCCGCTGATGCCATTGAGCGGCGCACCCCATAAACCGGGTATCATATACACCATGAACGAGAGGGAGGCAATGGCAAAAAACAATCTCGGCACCGATAGGTATGGGTGTCCAAACATATTCTTGGGCAGCCCGTCATCGTGCGAAAACCGAATGGCTCCCAGCAAATAAAGCCCCAAGAGCAATGCCAACACTATCCATATACTTAAATATACCTCATAGTCGAGCAAATGCCAATGGTATTGCAAGTCCACGTTGCTTAGGAACTTCATGGACATGGCCAGTTCTATAAAGCCCATGCACACCTTCACGCTGTTGAGCCAGCCGCCCGACTTGGCAATATTGTTCAACAAGCCCGGGAACAAGGCAAAAATGGCAAAGGGCAGGGCTATGGCACTGCCGAACCCCAAGAAACCAACGAAGCCGCCAATACGGTTATGGGCCTGTACTACCTGCACTATCAACCAGCTAAGGAATGCGGAAGTGCAGCTGAACGATACCACTACCAATACCAAGGCCATAAAGAATATGCCGCCAAAACTATTGGTATTGGCCTTGGTGTCGAGTTTGGTGCTCCATGCGGCAGGCAAGGTTATTTCAAATGCACCCAACAGCGAAATGCCAAACACCACAAACACCACAAACACAAACAAGTTGAACCATATACTGGTAGATACCAAGTACATGGTATTCTCCTTGAAAAAGATGCTGATCAGCACACCAATCAAGGCAAAGATGCCAATTATGGAGAGGCTGTATATAATGGCGTTGCGGATGCCCGTAGCCCTGTTCTTGCTCCTTTTGGTAAAAAAGCTAACCGTAATGGGCAGCATGGCATAAATACAAGGCGTAATGAACGCCGCAAAACCCGCACCCAGCCCGGCAAGGAAAATGCCCCAAAGCGAACCGTCTTTCTTCCCGTCTTCGGTTGGCGAGGCTGCACTTTTGCTTTCTGTCATTAATGACGAGTCCTTGCGTGTGCTGTCCGCATCGGCGGCGGCCACCTTCCCCGTATCATCGTAGGGCGATGCCATGTTGCCGGGGGCGTTGGCCGTTGGCAAAGTATCGCCGGGCGTTGGTGCGGCCGTGGTTTTTACGCCGTCTATTTTTATCTTAAAATGTTCGGGCGTGGTGGGCAGGCATTTTTCTTCGTTGCAAATCTGGAAATCGATGGTGCCGGCCAAGGTAGTGTTTTGCTTGGCCTGAACGCGTTGCGTGTAGGTCACCTTGCCCTTGTAATACTGGATGCTGAAGTCCAGTTCCTTTATTTCCTCGGTAATGGCCTTGCCGTTGTTGGTGGTTTTGCCTATCAGTTTCAAGGCAGGGTTTTTGTCGAAACGGATGGTGGTGGGTATCTGGCTGCCGTCGCCCAGCGGGGTGGCCGTATATATGTGCCAGCCGGGTTTCATGGTGCCGCTAAGCTGTACGTCAAAGGTGGAGTCGTTTATTTTTTTGGTAGCGTAACGCCAAGATATTGCGTCTTTTACCTGTTGGGCAAAAGTGCTTGTTTGCATAAACAGCAAAAGTATTATGGGCAGTGCTTTTCTCATGTTACTATAAATCGTTGTTGTTGAAATTGGATTCACAAGGTAGGGAAATTAATTTTTAGAGTCTGTTTAAAATTCATTAACCTTCCCCTACGGCTCCTTTCGGAAAAAGATTTTGTTGAATTTTTGCTTCGTTTATTGTTTGTCGCAAATGCGGTATCCAGCGTCAATAGTTTGTGTCGCATGATATAATGAATTTAATTGGCAACATGCCACAAAGATATAATTTTCTATGTTACAATATAATGAAAGGTAGGCTTATAGGGTTAAAACTTGCAAACTGCAACCTTAGGCAATAAACACCGGAAGCCATTGCCGGTAGGCGTATTGGTTCATCTATTTCCCCGAACCGTGTCATTATGATACGTCCCGCAACATCCACTATGTTCCATGCAGCCGTAGGGATGTCCAACCCTTTTACGGCCAACCAATCGTTGGCCGGGTTGGGGTAAAGGCTTATGCTGTTTTTGTCGGGCGGTATTTCCCGGTAACCGCCATCGGGCAGGTAGCACGCCATGGCCCATTGTACGCCACCAAAGGATGTGTCTCGTTGGGATGGAGAAAAGAGAGGTGACGAGTAATTGCCTGTGTACCACAAGGGTCTGTTCAAAATGCAAGGCAATTTTCAAACAAAGATAATACAAATATTTTTTTATCATTAAATCCAATCGTTGCTCAAAGCCGGATATAAACACTTTATTGCAGCGTATGGCTATCGCCGCTTGTACAATACATATCCGTTCTCGTCGCTCAATTTTTCCAATTGCGGGTAGGTTTGCAGTATATCCTTTTCGTCCGTGTTTTTTGAAATAAAATATGCGGGCTTGTCCACGTTCCCTTTCAGCAACCATTGCAGCCCGCCTTGGTAATATTCGGGATTGGCCGAAGGCATTTTTTTACTGTAAAACAAATAACCGTAACTCTTGTAGCCGATGGGGGCCAAATATACGTCCTTGCCCGCAAATCTTTGGTAATAATTGACCGCCGCGCCTTGCGTATAGGCTTCCACCTTGGGCACGAAATGTTGCATGGTAAGTTGTATCATCACTATTTGCGTGGCCAGCAACACAAAAAATCCTTGCGCAAAATTGCGTTTTACATGGATGAACGTAGTGATGATAATGGCCAAATAAGCCAATCCATATAAACATTCGGTATGGCTCCAGGAAACCATGGCTTCCAAGTTGGCCACCGCAAATTTATCTCCTACATAAGGTGCGATGTCTTTTTTATGAATACCTATCAAGGGCAACAAAGTTATGGCCAAAGCTATGAGGATACCCGTTGCCAGGTTGAGCCACCACACCGCTTTTTTCATTTTTTCAAAACCCATGTCCAGCCGCTCCAATTGCAAAGCGGCCAAATAGGTAAGCGGGAAATAACACAGGGAAGAATAGTGTACTATCTTGGTCTTTACTACAGAAAACAGAAGCAGCACCACCCAAAACAATACCCACATCCAGCGGCCAAAATCGTTGCGGGCGGCTATTTGCCCCTCCGTTTCGGGTACGTGGCCTACCATGTTTCCCCGCACGGCCTTCCCCTTGGGGCACCATTGGAACAAGAACGCCGCCGCCGGGAAACAACCTACCAACAATACCAAAAAGTGGTAGTAAAGCGGCCCGCCATGACCCGCATCCTCGGTACGGAACAGCCTTATTTGGTAAACGATGAATTCGCGGGTAAACCACAGGCCGTTTTGCACCATATCGGCGCCAAACCACAGGAAGGCCGTGGCCGCACAAGCCAGCGTCACCAATAAGAAATACCCAATCTTATAGCCGGAAAAACCTTTGTTGCTTACCGCATACACACCCAAGGCCAGCAAGGCTATCAGTATGGCCGCCGGCCCCTTGGTCAATACCGCCGCGCCCAGCAAGAAGCCTGCCAGCAAGGCGTGCAGCCATTTTCGTTCTGCATGTTTCATGAGCCATGCCTGATAGAACGACAAAAAAATGAAGAAATTGAAAGCGGGGTCTATAATGGCCGATTTGAAATAAAACGACGGCAGCCAACTGCCCGCATACAAAAGCGCCCACCACCAAGCCATGCGTTCGCTCGCTATTTTCCTGCCAATGTGAAACAGCGTGCAAAGCGTGACAATGCCCAGCAGCGCATTGGGAAAACGGGCGGCAAATTCGTTGATGCCAAAGGCTTTCATGCTGAGGGCCTGCATCCAGATGAAAATGGGCGGTTTTTCCCAAAACGGCTGAAAGTCAACCTGCACGCGCATGTAGTTGCCGCTTACCAGCATTTCGCGGGCACATTCGGCAAAGTTCACCTCGTCCCAGTCGAATAAGTGCGCCCGGCCAATAAAAGGCATGAAAATAAAAGCCGCGACGGCAGCCACCAACAGTTGCTTGAGCCAATAATCTTGTTTCATAAAGCGGCGACAAAGGTAAAGGAATGGCGGGTATAGTTGGGGGGGATGTGCGGAAGCAAAGGCATCGAGCGGCGGGGAAGGTTTTGGATTTTTTTATGGCAAATGGAATTTGCGGATTTGATTTGCTATGATTTGCTTCGCGCCTTTGTTTTCCCATAGCACCCAATGATGAGTTATGGGCAATACGACCAGCGACCGTGCATACATCAACATTCTTGACAAAATCGAACGACCTTATTGAAAAAAACGTAAATTCGAAGTCTGGATAAAAAGAGAAATTATGGCAACACAGAAACCCGGACTGTATGGAGTAACGCATTCAAACAGAGATTTTACCCAAACCGACACTTGGGGTAAAAATCAGTTTAATTCTTCATTTCCTGCGGGTTTGACAAACTTTCTTGCTTCTAAAAATCTTGACAATGTTTACATCTGTCTTGACAAAGACCTTAAAATAAACAAATGGCTATACTAAAATTTTAATGGAAGGCTTTAGCCACTGTTTACAATGAAAACCATACTTGCTTCTACCGTTTATAGGGGTTGGGGGCTGATGTGTTCCCACTAAAAGCAAATTAATGCTTCATTTTATTTCCATTAAAATTTTACTATAGCCAAATAAATCATCAAAAAATTTCGGCCGAACAACTCTATGGGATAAAACCGACTTCCGATGATTTGTTTTTCTCTTTTGAAAGCCAATACACACCCTATCAACAGCTAATTATCGGAACTTTGCCAAGAGTTGATTTAGTTACGCAATCACGAAATAACGGACAGGTTTTGCGACCATTTGAAGTAAAGCTAACTGCATTGCCCGATAATTCAACGTGTCATTTAGGCGAGGAATATTACGGTTGCGAAATTGTAATCAGACCCGACACAATTGTTTATTTGGCTTGTAGTATTGCCGTAAATTTTAAAGACAAGCAAAAGGAACTTTCTGCCTCGTCCTGAAATTATTTGACAAACTTGCCTTTGAACAAAACGTTGCTCCCCGTGTACACGGCAACCCAATATGTTCCTTTGGACAAAGCCGAAATGTCGCAAGACAACTTTTGCCCGCTAATGCCCGATTTGGTCATTACCGTTTTTCCGTCTGCCGCAATTATTTGCAGGTTGGCGTTGCTTACCGTTGAAGCAAGCATTATCTGCAACGTATTTCCGGTGGGGTTGGGGAATATGTACACGTTGTTCGCCCCGTTTTTCCTGACACTCACAACAATGCTGTAAGTGAACGTCCCGTCATTGTCCACCATTTTTAAGCGGTAATATATTGTCGTGGCATCAAGTACTGCCGCATCTACAACGGAATAGCTGTTTGTAGCGTTGTTTTTTGCCGCAACACTGTTGATTTCGGCAAACTCCTTGGCATCCACACTCCTTTCGATGATATATTTTGCCACATTTTTTTCATCGGCAGATGTCCAGTTCAGTACGCGTCCTTCTGTGTTATTGGTCACGGAAAAACTGGTTAATTGTAGCGGAAGGGAAGTAGAAGTCAAGTCTGCACCATAATCGCTTACATGGTCCCTCCAAACAGAGTGGTAGTGTATCTGCGATGTAAAAATTACGCCGCTTTGACATACAAATTCTATCCATACCCTTGGCCCGTCGATGCGCACGTAGTTGGTATTGGCGTTGAGAAACGTACTTGAATCTCCCGCTGTTCCACTTCCTGTCCAGGCAATGTAAGTGCCGCTCAATCCGTTTGCGTACAGCGTGTTGAGGGCCGTTTCCGTTGCGGTGTCCATATCTGCCGTCCATGCTTTTATGGCGTTCATTACCAAGGTTTGTTTTGGAGACGTGAGCGTGCTTACCGCAAGCCCTTCTTTCGTGGAAGGCATGGTGTTGGTGTTGCTGTTGCTTTCCCCGGGCGACATCAAGCAATCGCTAAAGGTGGAGGTCAATTTTGCAGAAGCCAATTCAGTGGAAGATAATCCCGCCAGCATTGTTTGCAATAATGCTCTTCTGTTGGCAAGTGGTGTGTAAGCAGTTGAGTTCAAAGTGAAAGAAGTCGGCTCAACGCCCAGCATTTCCGGCGTTGTGCCAATCACTTGGCCTCCGTTGAAAGATATGGTGAATGCCATGTGGTGGCCGCCGAATTGCAACATCCATGCGCCCGTGGTGGAGGGTGAGTTCAGGAAGGAGATAAAATAAAGCCCCGAACTGTAGCCCGAGCCGCCGCCGTTGGCGTTCAGGTAATCGTCTGCCGCCAAAATAGCGTTCATAACATTATAACCTGCATTACTTGCTGTTCCTAAAGCTGCCTGCATTACGGCTTTTGCGGCTGCCAACTGCGTGGTACTTAAAGTAGATAGCTGGATGCCGTTTCTACAACCGGAACCGCAAGGCAGGTTAGACCATTTTTTTCCCAAAGCAGTCGTATAGGTATGCTGCAGGGTATCTTGTTGTGAAGAAGACAAGCTGTTTTTAAACGCTTGCGCAGCCGTCACTACGTCCGAAACGCCCAAGGGGGTGGCGCCGCCGGGCGGTGGCGGCATGTCGTCCGGGGTTTCAAAGACCCAATCGGGAATCATGGCATTATAGTCGTTATAAACCACAAAGCTCATCATGGCAAACGATGCCATTGCGATTATTCCTATCAGCAAGTTCGATTTCTTCATTGTATTATTTTTTAAGTATTGCGGAATTGTTGTTTTGCTCCCAAGGGTTCGTTCAAAGAGAATAAAAAAAAAGCGCAATCCCAAACACCTGCGATGAATGTTTGTTTTTTTGCGATGAAGATTCTTGACATTGCAAACATTTAACAATATAACTTAAAAAGTGAAATGGTTTTATGCCGCCTCATTTTTCTCAAGTTTACAAACAAAAAACACCACAAAAAAAATGTAATTTCGGGTAAAAACTTCCAGTTATCGGGAAACGATATTCGGTTTTTCGGCTATGCGTTCCGCCATCCAAGCGATTTTTGTTGATTGTGTGTGCAGTCAAAATCGCTCCAACAACCATTTTAAAGCATTTCGGCAAACAATGCCGTCATAAACAGGCTCTTCCGGGTCGGGCGAGATAATCGTTTTCGGGTTGTGGTCTTTTATGGAATTAAAAGCCCGCAATTCTCGGTTTTGGGTTTCGTCGTTCCGCATACTCATCGTTACCTGAAAATTATTGCGTGTTGCCGTCTTTGGTTTTGCACACAAAATCAATTTCGTATTCGTGGTTTTTGCCTATCCAAACCGTGTTTCCGCATCGCAACAATTCCAGATAAAAACTACGTTTTCCAACAAACGCCCCACATCTGCCATAGACGAGTGTCATAGCAAAATATTTCTAAAACCGGTATCGGTAATGTATTGTTTTCCGTTGGTTTTCAAGATGTTTTTGCCGTTGTGTCATATTGTTTGAATTTCCGAAAACACAATAAAATGAAATTATTTTCGGAAATCAAACAGCTTTAAATTTCTAAAATATACTAATTATTATTATCATGTTATTGTTCAATGGTATGGAATTTCGGACAGCGTAATTTCTTTCAAAAGCGTTTCGTTTTCTTTTCAAATTTCCTTGTATTGCTTGTGCAAAATTTCTATTTTATCCCGAATTGGTTGATGTATCATTTTACAAATTTACGAAAAAACACCGTGAAAATAATTAGAATTTAATAGTTTTTCACGGTGTTTTTTGATGCTAAACATTTTTCAAATTACTCATTGCTCGCCATATCACTTTCCACGATTGCCCATCTTTTCCAAATACTAAAATGTCTGTTCCTATTTCGTGGTATGTCTTGTCTTTTTGTTCATATTTCATTTCAAAGTCGTAAGTTACAATGGCTGTTTTTTCAAAAATCCGAATATTCGGACTACTTTCAATATAGTCGATAACACTTGAAATATTCATAAAGTCCGTGTATGTCTGAACGCAATTCTCTTTGCTTGTGATTTGATGTTTGAAGTCAGGACTGTTAAATACAACGTCTTGATGAAAATAGTCCAAAAGGTCAGTCGGTCGCCCTTGATACCAACAATTATTTATTTTCTGAACCAATATCCAAAACACCTGCTGTTGTTCCGTCAATACCGGTTTATTTGTGTTTGCCATAATTTTTTTAGTTACAAATAGTCTGTTTTGTTTGCTAAATTACAAAAAATCCAACAGCAGCCATTAAAAGAAATACGTAAAACTCAACTTCCCGAAAAACGGCGTTCCCGGTGTAAAATGGATTTCCGAAACGGAGTTTGCTTCGTTATACAAGCGGCTTTCGGTATCGAACTGCGTTTCTTTCCATTTCGTGTTGAAAATATTTTGAACGGAAGCCCCGATTTCCCATTTTTTTGTGGTGTAATTTAAGACGGCATCGCAAATGAAATAACCTTTTGCCACAACGGAATTATCCTCGTTCGCAGGACGGTCGCCCATTAACCGGTAACGCAAACTGCCGTTAAAACCTTCCTCTTTTTTGTAGGTAATTCCGCCTGTGCTGACCAATTTCGGAGCCAGTGGAATGTAACTTTCTTCTTTCGGAACGCCAAGCGATTTTGGGTGTGCCCAGCTTAAATTGAAGTCCGCAAACAAATGATTTACAATCTCGTAACGAGCCGAAACGTCCAATCCGTAACGCTCGGTTTTTCCGCTTTCTTCCACCACCGCTTCATCGCCGACATACACAAATTCCTGGTCAAGCCAAAGATACCAAACGGCAGTTTGCAACAAGAATTTTTTTCCGATTTTGAAAATTCCGCCCAAATCACTTCCCAAAGCAGGCGGAAGCACTTTTTTTCCGTTTTCCAAAACCGCAACTCTCGTATCGTTGCTGTGGAATCCTTTTCCGAAATAGGTGTAAAGTTCCACATTCCGGTTCAGGTTATAATTGATATTCAACTTTGGCGAGAGAATCTGCGATTCCGATTTGTAATATTTGTTTTCGAGAAAATCGTCATACTGATTATTAAAATAATCGTAACGCAAACCGGGCGTAATGCTGATGCCGTTTTCAAACCTGAATTTTTGCGACCAAAACGCACCAAAATTGGCTTCGTTTACATTTCCGTATTTCAATCGTTCCAAAAGTTCTGTTCGGTTTTTGGTATGATTGAGTTGAATATCCTGCACATCATCATAACGAAACTGGATTCCAGCGTTGGTTTCGGTTTCCACATTTCCGATTTTGGAGGATTTTTCGTAAACTGAATTTACACCATAGATATTTCGGTTTTCCTTTTGCTGAATCTGGTCGCCGTTTACGGTGTCATTCAGGAAAAAAGTGAAGTCGGAAAACAGGTTGAAATCGTATTTGGAATAGAAAAACTGGTTGGTCAATTTTCCGCCGTTTTTCAGATAAGAAGCCAGTTTTATGTTGGCATTATAACGTGAAGTTTCGCCGCCTTCGTTCGGGTCAATCGCTCCAAACCAGCCAATCAAGCCGCTTTCCACCGCTCGGTCAGGAATTTGTCCCGAAGCGTTCCATTTGCTGTGAAAACCCGTAATTGTCGCCGAAAGAAAATTATTTTCCGAAATTTTTCCGTAATATTTCAGCGTTCCGTTCAAGCGGTTAAAATTTTGCGGATTATCAAAATAGCCGTTGGTAAAATTGGCTTCTCCTGCAAAATACAGACTTTGGTTTCCACCGTTCTTTTTGTGGTTGAGAAAATCGTAACCCAAAACACCGCGATAGGTATCAAACTGCCCGACTTCAATTTTGGCAAAATTATTTTCGAGGTAATCTTTGGTTTTAAAATCAACAAAAGCGGCGGTGGCGAAATTGCCTTTATCGGCGAAATACGGACCTTTGTTAAAATTCACATTTTCAATCAGTTCGGGAATTACGAAATGCAAATCGGCATAACCCTGTCCGTGGGCGTGGCTCGGCATATTTACAGGCATTCCATCGACAGAAACGGCAACGTCCGTTCCGTGGTCAATGTCAAAACCACGGATAAAAAGTTGTTCCGCTTTTCCGCCGCCGGCGTGCTGCCCGATGAAAAGTCCCGGAACGGAACGCAAAACATCTTGCGAATTATCAATCGGTCTGAGATGAATATCCAGATGACTGATGGTGCGGAAAATCTCGCTGTTTTTGGTGCTTGTAATGGTAACTGCGTCCAAATTCAGGGCTTTCGGAAGTAGGTAAATATAGGCAATGCCGTTTTTCTTTTCCAGCGTATCAAACTCAAAAGTTTCGGTATCAAAATGCAAACCGGAAACGGTAATTTTCTGATGTTCCAGATTTTCTTTTCCTAAGGAAACAAAACCGTTTTCGTCCGTATATTTCTGAAATTGAGCATCTTCCGACTGCACCGAAATAAAATCTTCGGGTTTTCGGGTTTGTTCGTTGATGACGATAATTCCTTTGGTTTGCTGTGCGAAAACCGAAGCGGAAAAATTTCCCACGATTAATAAAAAAATAAATTTAACTCTCATATTCTCAATATTTTTTGATTGATATTTGTTCTGATATTCCCTCTTTTTATCCTACAATATCGGGAACGCCAAAGAAAAAAAAAAAACGGAATTTCAAAAAAATGCGATGTATATGTTTTTTTCTGCGAAAAATTTTATCGGATTTGAGTTGGATTATTCGTCTGTTTCACACTTTTTAAATTTAAAAACGAAAAACAGCACGAAGGACAAAAACAAAAAGACGACAAACAAAATGGAATTTCGGGTAAAGATTTCCAAGTATTTTGAGATGAAATTCGGCGTTTCGGAAATGCGCTCCGCAATCCAGGAAACCGAAGCGATGATTGCCAGAACTGCCAGAAAATTTTTGTAAAAATTGTAAATTTTATATTTGCTAATCAGTAATAACCAAGGCATTACCAAAAAAATCACGATGAGTTGCATCAGTTCGATGCCGATGTTGAAGCCGAGTAAACTCAATACCAATCGTTCTTTTGTCAAATTTAATTCCGACAAAACGGTGGAAAATGCCAGCCCGTGAATCAGCCCGAAAAATCCGGCAATCAGGTTTTCCCGATTCGGGAAAAGCGGTTTCAAAGCGTGAAAAGCGGTTATCAGAATAGAAACGGCAATCAGAATCTCAATAGGTTTCGACGGAAATGTGATGATGCCCAAAGTTGCCAGTATCAAAGTTAAGGAATGTCCGACGGTAAAGGCGATTGTAATTTTCAGGATTTTAATAAATGATTGTTTGGTGTTTGGATTGGATTTCCATTTTTTGCCGAGGCAAATCAGCGGCGCGGTAAGGAGCAAAACCAACAGAAACATCAAATGGTCGGTTCCTTCGGAAATGTGCTTCATTCCGAGTTTTACCATACTTTTGAAACCCGTCCAATTGCTGCCTTTTTCCAAATCTATTTTCAAAAGATTGGCGCGTTTTGCTTCCAAGCTGTAACCGATAACCCCGACTTCGGTATTTTCTTCGCCGGTTTTTCCGGTTTCCCAATCTTGCCGAACGACAACCATTGCTTTGTGCGAATTGACCTGATGAATGACGGCATTGTAATCTATCGTGAAACTCCGGCTGTTTGTCGCAATTTCGTAATCGGCGATGAGTTCGGCATATTGCCCTGTTCCGGTTTGTTCGGTGGTTTCGGTCGTGATATTCAAAAGTTTTTTGCCTAGCGGATTTTGCTTGTTGTCCAACACCCGAAAATGACTGTTCATATAATCAACCAATTCTTTATTTTGAAGATTAAGATTTTGCAAATTGTCCACATCAAACGGAACAGCGTATTTCATTTCCTTGAGCGGAATATGGATTTTGCAAATTATTTTTTCCGAAAA
>JASGFI010000062.1:0-15609 GCA_047605615.1 Edaphocola sp.
TGGTGAAAAGAATCCGAAAACAAATTGATAAATTTGACCTGACTAATGAAGATTTAGGACTGGTAACTAATCCATTATGAACCATGAGCAAAAACGTTAGTCAGAATGCTACACGGCACTCTACGACAGACAAATCCGCTTGCCAAACAGAGAAAAATTTCGTAAATTCGTTGGATGAAAAAACGAAAAGAAATAGAACTTGATTTTGAAATTGACAAGTTGACGAACTCTATTGAAAATGCAATTTCAAGAGAAGTTTTTGACACATCAGTTTCGCAGGTGACGGACATCAAACAAATAAAAAAAGCAGATTGGACTTTCAATTGGCAACAAGAAATTAAAGACAAATCAAAGAGTGTATTCAAACTAACAACAATAAGCAACCCGACCATTATTCATGGACTTATTAGCTTGACCGACAAAGGCGACCACATCTTTATGGACTTGATTGAAAGTGCTAAATTCAACAAAGGGAAAAACAAACTGTACAAAGGAGTTGCGGGAAACCTTGTAGCTTTCGCTTGCAAAACTTCATTTGAAAAAGAATATGATGGTGTTGTATCTTTTGTTGCTAAAAGCCAACTTATTGACCATTATTCGCTGACGTTGGGAGCAAAAATATTTAGCGGCAACAGAATGTTTATAGACACAAAAGAAGCATGCGTTTTAACAACAAAATATTTTAAAGATTTTAAGCTATGATAGACTTTAAAAAAATGGACGAAAAAGACTTTGTTTTCATCAACAAGGCTTTGAGCGACAAAGACGACAAGGCGTTTAGCGAGTTTTTGAAAACCCGTAAAACAAAAACATTAAGGACAAAAAAAGCTAAAAAGGAAAAAGTTCTTCATGCTCAATAAGCACGAACCGCCAACATGGGGTTTTGTGCAAGTTGGGCTGACGGAATAAATCTCAACTTGCGTGCTACTATTTGGCTTCGGTTCGGGCTTGACAAACATCGCTGAACTTTTGTAGTAAACTTGTACATTTTTTTTCAATCAGCAGCAGTTCCGGCGGACGGATTTCAAATTCCGGGATTGTTAAAGTGATATAGCTTTACAGACACAGAACACATATCTACATGTACTTTTGTTTGATTTACAACTTTGCCAACTTTCAAAAAGTTGGCAAAGTTTTTAAAAACTATATCAGATTAACAATGCCCAAATTCCCAACCATCGGCAATACCGGCCCGTTACCTGCAAGTCAAAAAAAACGTACCTTCAGCAAATTAAATAATAACAAAAATGGCAACATTAAAAAGACCAGAATTCAAAGCCCATTATGACAATTTCATTGATGGCAAATGGACTGCCCCAGTCCTTGGGAAATATTTTGACAATATTTCTCCTAATTGACGGAAAAGTATTTACCAAAGTAGCACATTCTTCAAAAGAAGATTTGGAACTGGCGGTAAATGCAGCTCACGGTGCTTTTGCTACTTGGAGCAAAACTTCGGCAACCGAACGAAGTATCCTACTAAACAAAATTGCGGATAGATTAGAGGCAAATTTGGAGTATCTCGCTATCGTTGAAACAATTGACAATGGCAAGGCAGTAAGAGAAACAATTAATGCAGACTTACCGCTGGCAATCGACCATTTTCGGTATTTTGCAAGTGTTATCCGTGCAGAAGAGGGTTCTGTGGTAGAGCTGAATGAAAATACTGTTTCGATGATTGTTTATGAACCAATTGGTGTAGTAGCACAAATTATCCCTTGGAACTTTCCCATCTTGATGGCGGTATGGAAACTTGCTCCCGCACTGGCTTCGGGCTGTTGTGTGGTTTTGAAACCTGCTGAAAGCACACCTACGTCAATTTTAGTTTTAATGGAACTCATTGAAGACCTTATCCCAAAAGGTGTTGTCAATGTTGTGAATGGTTTTGGTGCCGAACTCGGAAAAGCGTTGGTAACAAACCCTAAGGTTGCCAAAGCTGCTTTTACGGGTTCTACTGCTACTGGTCGTTTGGTAATGCAATATGCAACCGAAAATATTATTCCGGTTACGCTTGAGTTGGGCGGAAAATCGCCAAATATATTCTTCCCGTCTGTCATGGATAACGATGATGAGTTTCTGGACAAAGCCATAGAAGGTGCTGTCTTGTTTGCTCTTAATCAAGGTGAAGTGTGTACCTGCCCTTCTCGTATTTTGGTACACGAAAGCATTGCAGATGCATTTTTGAAAAAAGTAGTTGAAAGAACCAAAGCTATCAAAATGGGAAATCCATTAGATACTGATGTTATGATGGGCGCACAAGCCTCAAAAATTCAGAAAGAAAAAATTTCTTCGTATCTTAAACTTGGGAAAGAAGAAGGCGCAGAGGTATTAACAGGTGGCGATGTACAAAATTTGGGAGGCGAATTAAGTGAAGGGTACTATATTCAACCTACTATATTTAAAGGCCATAACAAAATGCGAATTTTTCAAGAAGAAATTTTTGGGCCGGTAGTTTCTGTAACTACATTTAAAACTGTAGAAGAAGCCATTGAAATAGCCAATGACACCCTTTATGGTTTAGGAGCTGGCGTATGGACAAGAGATGCTCACGAATTGTATCAGGTTCCTCGTGCTATTCAAGCGGGCAGAGTATGGGTAAATTGCTACCACGATTATCCTGCCGGTGCCCCATTTGGCGGTTACAAACAATCAGGTATTGGTCGTGAAAATCATAAGATGATGCTCGGACATTACAGGCAAGAAAAGAATATGCTTATTTCTTATAACAAGAATAAGTTAGGTTTCTTTTAATCTTTCAATGATACAGGAGCATAGTATCAGCCGGTATTATGCTCCTATTTCCGGTTGGGTTCATAAATTTTTACGCCAATGATTAGCAGATTGTCAGCCACCCAGCAAGCATTGAATCTAATTTCCGAATTAAAGGAAATTCACGGTGACCTCATGTTTTATCAGGCTGGTGGTTGTTGTGAGGGTACACAACCACAATGTTTTGAAAAAGGTGGATTTTATTTGCGTACCAACGATGTGTTGATTGGTTCAATAGCTGGTTGTGAATTTTGGGTGGATAGAGATTTGTTTGAATATTGGAAATTCAGTCATTTTACCCTTGATGTTTTAGATGGCTTTGGTGTTGGTGGTTTTTCATTGGAAACGCCACTCGGCAAAACATTTAAAATTCAATATCGCCTATTTACCGAAGAAGAACTAAAAGAATTAGACTCCATTTAGCGCAGGGCTGTTGTGTTATAGAAACAGCTTAATTTTGGTGGAATCAGTATGCTATGCGACTTCGTCGTTCTCTGGCGAATACGAACTGGAATTATAGCCTATGGACAAATCCCGCAAAAGGCATGTTGGAATTCAAGACGACCAACTTCTGCAATTATTGACTTACTGATTTAGCAACAACACCCCGGCATTATGAAGCCGGGGTGTTTCTTCGGTTATGAAACGTAAAGACTACTCCCTTCTTTTTTGTTTTTGCTTGATAGCTATGCCAGTTCTTGCACAATCGCGCAGGCAGACTTGTATAGGTCTTGCGCAGACGATGTGTCGGTGGGGCGCAACATCAATATCACCTACCGCAAGCCCTGGAGCCGTACATGGCTGGTGTATGCGGGCCTCAAGTACCACATAAACAGCAAATACTACCGGAATGATTATGCCCTGAAAACTTTTCTTTACAAGGAGCTGTACGCCAAGGAAGCATTGCAACATTTTGGGGCCAAGGCAGGCATGGAAAAAACAATTTGGAAGCCCAACCCCTATACGTCCTTATTTGCCTATTACGATTTTCAGTTCACGCACGCCAAGGCGGAAAGAAATAGTTTTGAACTCGTTTCCCCCTTTTCTGCCTAAACGCCTCGTACAATACCCGCCACCGAAACGCTGGGCGAATCGAAAATTCCCGCCGTGGGTATGCGCAACAAAAGGGTCGGCGGTTTTCAATACAAAGCTGCTTGCGCCCCCCACCAAAAAGCCGCTGCAATCAGTACCCCGATTCCGGACTATCTTGCAGGTGTTTAGGAAACAAAGAACAACGACCAATGCCCAACCGACTGCAATACGAACAAAGCCCCTACTTGTTGCAACACGCCAACAATCCCGTTGACTGGTTTCCCTGGGGCCGGGAAGCATTCGACAAAGCCGCAACGGAAAACAAACCCCTGCTGATAAGCATTGGCTACGCCGCCTGCCACTGGTGCCATGTAATGGAGCATGAAAGTTTTGAAGATGCCGCCGTGGCCGCGTACATGAACCAACATTTTGTGTGCATCAAGGTAGATAGGGAAGAGCATCCCGATGTGGACCACCTGTACATGGATGCCTTGCAAGCCATGACCAATCAAGGAGGCTGGCCGCTCAATATGTTTGCCACGCCCGACAAAAAACCCTTTTACGGCGGCACCTATTTCCCGCCGCGTTCGGTATATGGCCGTGCATCGTGGTTGGAGGTGTTGCGGGCCATACATCAGTTGTGGCAAGAACAACGGGAAGATGTGCTGTTGCAAGCCAACCAAATGCTGCAACACCTGCAACAAAATTCCTTGGCAGGACTGGACGCGCACCGCGACAAACAGGTGACGGACGAAGACGTTGTTGCCACTATCGCCAACCTATTGGCCACGGCCGATAGGGAAGACGGCGGTTTTGGCGGCGCGCCCAAATTTCCGCCCACCGGGGCGTTGCAGTTGTTGATGGAGTTTTCGCAGCTTTACCCCAAGCATCCCTTGGCGGCAGAAGCCTTGTCTCATGCCTTGTTTACGCTCGACAAGATGATGGCCGGAGGCATATACGACCAAGTGGGCGGCGGTTTTGCCCGTTATGCTACCGATAAAAAATGGTTCATTCCCCATTTTGAAAAAATGTTGTACGACAATGCCTTGATGGTTTCGGTGCTAAGCGCCGCTTTCCGTATTTCCCGCAAGGAAACGTATGCCGCTTGCATAAAACAAACTATTGGTTTTTGTGTCCGCGAAATGCAATTGTCCCACGGAGGCTTTTATTGTGCATTGGATGCCGACAGCGAAGGCGTGGAAGGCAAATATTATACCTGGACTTACGAAGAATGGCAAAACACCGCAAAAGATTTTCACCCGGCGGTGGCAGGCTGGCTGGGCATCTTGCCCGAAGGCAATTGGGAGCATACCAATATATTGAGCCTTGTGTTTTCCGATGGGGAAATAGCGGCAAGCCACAACCTCGGTTTGGCCGAATGGCAATCCATGAAACAACAGGCTTTGCTCGCTTTGTTGCAGCAAAGAAACAAACGCATACGCCCCGCCACGGACGATAAAATATTGCTTGCCTGGAACGCCCTGATGCTGCAAGCCCTATGCGATGCCTATGTGGCAATTCAAGAAAAAAATTACCTGCACATTGCTACCCGACTGGCCGATTGGTTGTGGCATAACTTTTATTCCGAGGCCGAAGGTTTGTTGCACACCTATAAAAATGGCCAAGCCCAAATAGCCGCCAAGCTCGACGATTATGCGTATTTCATAAAGGCGCTCTGGCAACTGTTTTCTATTACGGGCAAGGAAGAACAAGCCTTGCGTGCGCTAACGTTGTTGCGGGAAGCCGACGACCTTTTTCTGGCCGAGGACAAAACCTTCTATTATTTTTCCTCCACAAAGCAGGCAGATATATTGGTGCGGAAAATAGACTTGTACGATGGGGCCACGCCTTCGGCCAACGCCATTATGATGGAAAACTTGTGGGCCTTGGGTCATTTATTTGAAAAACCCGGCTGGCCGGAACAGGCCGAAGCCATGTTGTTGTCGCAAAAAAAAGTGGCCATGCGCTATCCGTCTTCCTTTGCGCGCTGGGCAGTGCAGCAACAGCGGTATGCCCGCACCCTTTATCAATTGATAATAGCCGCCCGCAATGCGGTTGCGCTGTGCTTGGATTGGCACAACGGCGGCCTGTATCCCCACGTATCGGTTTTTTGTATGGACAAAGACCAGCCCCGGGTTGCCGCGATGCAACACAAATTCTTGGAAGGGCAAACCATGTATTATTTGTGCAGGGAGGGCAGTTGCCGCTTGCCGGCAAACAGTGCCGAATGCGTGAAAGGCCAATTGGGGAGTTGAGGGAAAGCCATTTTGCACGCTGCCAAGACGGAAAAATTTGCCCTTACGTTGGCTTTTTTCAAAAAAAAATACCGCAGATGTTGTTTCGGTAAAAAAAAAATCTTTATTTAGCCCTTTGATTTTACTGGAAGGCGGTTGCAAGCCTTGCGGAAAAAAAAATAACGGTTCAGTTGCATTTTCAAAATTTTATTTGAATATTGTGACCCATTGTGGAACACGCACCTAAACAATGCCCCGCAAGTAGCCGCAAAAGCCGCTTGGCGGTATGTGGGAAAACAAGGGGGAACGGCAGCGAGGACAACGATAATTTCCAATTTGGTTCAAAAAAAAATCGATTGGAAGAGAAAATTTGAAAACTTTGATTATCTTTCGGGCAAATTGATTGTTTTCAATACCGAGAATTGACAATATCGTGCATCAATAATTCAGTGTCTTCGGTAAAAAATATCCGGGACACTGCGGAAAACAAGCATGGAGCAATAACAATGACAAATAAAACACAGATGAAACAACTCTCCCTGAGTATTGCCACGGTGGCTATGGCTATGTTTGCTGCAAGCTGCGGTCAGCCTGCATCGCAAGGTCAGTTAGTGGGCGATTATTCCAATAGGTCGGCCTATAGGCCGCCTACACCTGTAGGGATGTCCTATGTACCTGCCGGTGTGATGAAATCAGGCTACAGCGACCAGGATATCGACCACTCATTGGATGCGCCCGTCCGTACGGTGAACCTCAATGGTTTCTATATGGACAATACCGAGATTACCAATGCCGAGTATCGTCAGTTTACCAGTTGGGTGAGGGACTCCATTGCGCACTCTATCTTGGGCGATTTTGTCGATAACGAAGACGGCACCCAGTCCATAGACTGGAAGAACCGTATCAAATGGACAGACCCCGATGTTCAGGATCAGTTGGCCGGTATGTATTTGGACGCAACCCAGTCGGGTACCGGCAGAAAGGAAATAGATGCCTCCAAGTTGAATTACGTTACGCGTTATTTCGATTATACTGCATCCGTTTTGAACCCGGGGCAGCCCAGGTCTGCTTTCGACATTACCAAGACATATAACATATATCCCGACACAACCGTGTGGATAAAGCAATTCGCCTATTCCAACAATGAGCCTATTGCACGTCAATACAATTGGTTTCCGGCGTTTGACGAATATCCGGTGGTGGGTGTTAATTGGATACAGGCAAATATGTTTTGTAACTGGCGTACGCAATTGTGGAAAGGCGACCGCGAAAAACGCAAATTGTACTTTGAAGGCGAGTTTCGCCTGCCCGACGAAAGCGAATGGGAATGGGCAGCCCGCGGTGGCCGTCAATTGTCGCCATACCCTTGGGGCGGGCCTTATGTAATCAACAAGAAAGGTTGTTACTTGGCCAACTTCAAACCCGACCGCGGCGATTATTCGGCCGATGGTGGTTTATATACCGTGCGCGCAAACGCTTATTGGCCCAACGATTATGGTTTGTACAATATGTCGGGCAACGTAGCCGAATGGACTCGTTCCATATATAATAAGGAAGCCTATAACGTGAACCTATTGTCCGACATGAACCCCTCTATTGTGGCCAGGTTGAATGAAACCGACCCGGTATGGCAACGCAGGATAGTAGTACGCGGCGGTAGCTGGCGCGACCCTGCTCCTTATTTGAACGTAAGCAACCGCGATTGGGAATATGCCGATACCGCCAAGGCTTACATAGGTTTCCGTACCGTATATGTACAGATAGCGGGCGCGCTTACCAATACGCCTGGTGGCAGTGCCTCAAGGTAAAAAGGCAATAGTCTAAAATTTTCAGTATCAAACTTTATAAACAATTCAGTAAATCAAATTATATAACATGGGTTCAATAGCGTTGTTTTTCGAAACCAAGCAAGGAAAGTACTTTAAAAATGTGGTGATTGGCGTGGGTGCGGCAGTAGTGTTGATGGGTGCCTTGTTCAAATTGCAACACTGGCCAGGGGCCGGCATCATGCTTACCATTGGTATGAGTGTTGAAGCTTTTATCTTTGCCATGCAAGGTCTTCTGCCCCCACACAAGGATTATTACTGGGAACGTTATTATCCTAACTTGGACGAGAACCCACATGTTGAGGCATATAGGAAAGGCGTGAAATATGTTCCTCCCACCACAGCTTTGGGCGTAGGCGGCGGCAGCGGTTCTGGCTCTACGGCTACATTCGACAAACTATTGGACGAAGCCAACCTGAACGCCCCCAACCTGAAACGCCTCAGCGACAACTTCCAGCGTTTCGGCCAAACGGTAGAGCAAATGAAAGACATTACCGATGTTACCTCTGCTACCGGCGCATACACACAAAAAGCCTCCGAGGCCGCCGATGCCTTGGACAAAATGAAAGAAACGTTTTTGGGTGCTACATCTACCCTGCAATCTTTCAATAATGCCGCAGACAGTACCGCCCAGTTCCATAGCCAAGTACAGGTGTTGTCTAAAAATTTGGGCAGCTTGAACCAAATTTATGAGGTGGAACTGCAAGATGCCAACAACCATCTGAAAGCTATGAATAAATTTTATAGCAATCTGGTTAACGCTTCGGATGCAATGGCTGCCAGTGCCACGGATGCGGTATCTGCCAAAGACCAAATTGCAACTTTGTCTAAGAACTTGGCGCAGTTGAACCAAATCTATGGCAATATGCTTAGTGCCATGCAAGGACGCTAAAAGAATATGCCGCTACAATTTATGTTGTACAATTAATTGAGTATAAGTATCTTCCAATTTGATAGTTGATGCATGTACTATGGGTCAAAATTTCAATAACTAATTCAAGAAAAGTCTAAGGATGTCCTTACCTAAAGAGCCGCGGCAGCAGATGATTAACATGATGTATCTCGTGTTGACGGCTATGCTTGCGATGAATATCACTAAAGAAGTACTTACGGCTTTTGGTACTATCAACGGTAGTATCGAGAAGACTACGAGTACTTTGGTTGGCAAGAACGATGAATTTTATAAATCGTTTGACGAAGCCCAAAGTTCAAGAGATGGTGCCAAGGTGAAGCCTTTCAACGACAAGGCCAAATTAATCAAGGCCAAGTCCGAAGAATTGTACGCTTATCTGAGCAGCTGGAAAGATACCATTATTGCCCGTACCGGTGGCATGGAAGAGGAACACGGTGTCAAGGCAATGAAAGGTATGGACGATATCAATGTGCCTACCTTGCTTTTCGTGGAGCAGAAGAAAGGGGATGAGGTGAGGAAAAAGATCGAGGATTTCAAGGGGTTCGTATTGTCACAAATTGATAATAAGGCCGATAGGGATCGTTTTGCCAATTCTTTCCCAATCCAGTTTCCTGCTATGGCCAAAAGTGACGATAACCCCAGTGGCGAATGGGCTTTCGGTACGTTCCATAATATACCTGCCATAGCTGCGGTGGCCATGTTTTCCAAATATCAAAATGATGTAAAGAATACGGAATCAATGGTTTTGGATTACTTGGCTTCCCAAGTATATTTGAAAGACGATAAATTTGATAAGTTGGTGGCTATCGCTACGCCCAATACTACTTATGCTTTAGAGGGTCAGGAAATTAATGCCACCATAGTACTTGGTGCTTACAACAGTACGGCCAATCCTACCATAACATCAAACGCCGGAACAGTGCCGGTAAAAGACGGTGTTGGTACGCTGAAAATTCGTGCCAGCGGTGCGGGTGTACGTACCGTAAACGGTACCGTTAGCATTGTTTCCAATGGCGAAACCAAAAGTTTCCCCTACAAATTTGAATATACCGTGGGTTCGGCAGGTGCTTCCTTGCAGTTGGACAAGATGAATGTAATGTACATCGGTGTGGCAAATCCCATAAGCTTGTCGGCATCTGGTTATAACATTGAGGACGTAAGGTTGAACATGCCTTGGGCTAAGTTGGAGTCTAATAGTTTGGGCAAAGGCCACTACGATGCTTGGGTTACTACGCCGGGGGTGTCTGAATATACGATTACCGCCGCTCGCGGGTCTGGTTCTGCCGCACAAGTTGGAGCGGGCAAGATAAAGGTTAAGAGAATTCCAGACCCCGTGGCTTACGTGGCCGGCAAGACGGAAGGATTGATACAGACCAGCATAGCAAAGGCGCAGGCGGGTGTTATAGCAAAAGCCGATGCAAGTTTTGAGTTTGAAGCCAGGTTTAAGGTAACCAGCTTTAGGTTCGTGTTTCTTCCGAAGGCCGGGGATGCGGTACCGGTAATGGTGAACGGCGCATCTTTCAATCAAGACGCTCAGCAACTGATTGCCAGGTCCAAGCCGGGAGACCGTTGGGTATTTGACCAAATAAAAGCAGTAGGGCCCGATAACTTTACGCGCTCTCTTAACAGTATAATATTGACATTAAATTAATGGGTATTTCAATCAATTCATCAAAGATGAGCAGTATTTCTAAAAAGTATTCCGTATTGTTTGCCGGCTGTGTAGCCTTGGGTTCTAATGTGGCTATGGCTCAAAAGCCGGGTACTGCCGACCCGTCGGCTCAGGCGGTGGGCTACGAAGCGGTGAACAAAACGTGGCAACCGTCTTTAACTAAAGACGGAGTGATAGACGTAGTGCCGCACGTAAACAAAGCACTTGATTTGCATCGGATTCGAGAAGCCGATGCAGGGTTTAAACGAAGAATTTGGCGTCAAATCGATGTTCGTCAAAAGCAAAACCAAGCTTTCATTTATAAAGGAGACGAGTACTCCGGTGGCGGTGCGTTCATAGAAATATTGATAGATGCCATCAAGAAGGGTAAGGTTGCCGCTTATAGCAATATTGATGACAGGTTTACTTCCCCGTTGAATTTGGAAAGTTTTGAAAAGTCTTTGGGTGGTGGCAGGGATACGACTTGGGTCGAAAATCCGGAAACCGGCGAACAGACCATGCGTATTCTCAACCGTGAGTTCAACGTTAATACGGTAACTAAATATAGGATTAAGGAAGACTGGGTATTTGACCGCAATGCTGGTAGAATGGTGGTACGCATCGTTGGCATAGCCCCCCTTAGGGACGAGTATAATGAGTCCACGGGTGATTTCATGTTCTCTACCCCTATGTTTTGGCTGAACTACGAGGAGCTGCGTAAGGTGTTGGTCAACTATGAAGTTTATAACCCGCAAAATGATTTGAATAGGCTTACTTGGACCGACTATCTGGACGGCAGGTATTTCTCAAGTTATGTCATCAAGTCTTCTGCTTCCAATCCTACGGGTGAAGATTTTGTCAAGGGGCTGCGCGGCTTGGAAGAAGGCGAACGTGCTTTGGAAGCCATTAGGGCCAAGGAAGACGATATGTGGGCACACTAATTTTCGTACAGCAACAATTTTTGAAATAGGGCTTTTTTTTAAAGCCCTATTTTTTTACAAATAACCAACACTCCTTTGTGGTTCGCGGCTTATTTTTGCAACAATTCAAATAGTCCCAATTCCGACCGATGCCCCGTAAATTCAAGTTTCAGCTTTTTGCGTCTTTTTATATTGTTTTTTCCTTTGGTTTTACTACCATGCTTTCCGCCCAGGTATGGAAAAAAGTTGTTCCTTCTATCCTAAAAAGCGAAAAAGCGGAGGCCAACAATTCGGCGGGCGATTTGGCTACCGTGAACCAACTAAAGGCAGATATTGGTTATTTGGCCGATGACAAGCTGGAAGGCCGCCGTACCGGCTCGCGGGGTGAAATATTGGCTGGCAAGTACATAGAAAGCAGGATGACCGAACTTCGGTTGCTTCCTTACGAAGGCAAATTTTTACATCCCTTTAAGTTTGAGTGGGGTAGGGAGCTTACGCCCGAACTACGTTTTACTATTTCCAATAAATACATTTCGGTACCCGAAGACGCTTTCCCTGCCCCGTTTTCCGCAGCCGGGAAAGAAGAAAATTTTGTACTGCCGGAAAGCAGGGAAACCTCAAGTCCTTGGCTGATTCCTTTATACGAAAACGAACAAGATGCCAACAACCCGCATTTCGATTGGGAGAAAGCAGCATTTGAAACAAGCCGAAAGGCCGTTGAACGCGGCGCAACGGCGGTTTTGTTTTACGATAAGTATGGCAGCAAATATTTCCCTTCATTTCAAAAAAGAAGCGATTACGAAACCTTGTCCATACCCGTAATGGTGCTGAACAAGAAAATTTACGACCTGTATATCAAGGACATGAAAGTGATGCAGCCCATTATGATGAACATCACTTTCAAAAAGACGATGAGAACCGGCATGAACATAGCAGGTTATATAGACAACCATGCGGGGCAAACGGTTGTTTTCGGAGCGCATTACGACCATTTGGGTTATGGCGAAGACGGCAACAGCAGGAATACGGGTACCCGTGCCATACACAATGGGGCCGACGATAATGCCAGTGGCGTGGCCGCAATGTTGGCGATAGCGCAAAAGCTGCAACAGTCCGGCGCAAAGAGATACAATTACCTTTTCGTGGCTTTCTCGGGCGAAGAACTGGGCTTGCTGGGTTCCAAGGCGTTTGTGAACGAAGAAAAAGACATCAACAGCAAAAAAGTGGCCTATATGATTAACATGGATATGGTAGGTAGGTTAAATGCGGAGAAAAAATTAACGGTAGGTGGCATAGGCACTTCGCCGGTATGGGCTTCGGTGCTGTCTTCGGTGCCCAATAACTTTAAGATTGCGAAAGACAGTAGCGGCATAGGCCCTTCCGACCACTCTTCGTTTTACAACGACAGCATACCCGTGCTTTTTTTCTTTACGGGCACACACACCGATTACCACAAGCCCAGCGACGATGCCCCAAAAATAAACTACGAGGGCGAAAAGGATATAGTGAATTATATATACAACATAGCTTTGACTATGGAAAAACAACCCCTGCCGCTATTTACCAAAACAAAAAATACGACTACCGGCCGCACGTCGTTCAAAGTTACCTTGGGTATCATGCCCGATTACAGTTACCAAGATGGCGGCGTGAAGGTGGACGGCGTTATAGATGATAAGGCAGCAGCAAAGGCAGGGCTTCGCCCTGGCGATATCATACTGCAACTGGGCGGCATTAAAATAGGGGGCATGCAAAGTTACATGGAAGCATTGGGCAGTTTTAACCCCGGCGACAGCACTACGGTAAAGGTAAAGAGAGGCGCCACCGTGCAAGATTTCAACTTGCAATTTTAGCGGCTCTTGCCAAGGCACAGGGCAAATTTTCGGCGTGTTTGTTGCCCAAGGGTTTCAAAATATCTTACATTAGCCTCCAAATTCAATGCCGTGCATGGCTGAATTTTGGATAGTTACAAAGAGCGTAAAGATTACAAACTATGCAGGAAAACAAGGAGATAGTGGCATTGTTGCATCTAATGGACGACCCGGATGCGGAGGTTTTCGATTCGGTAGCCAACAGGTTGCTGCATTATGGCAAGGACATCATCCCCAATCTGGAAGCCCTTTGGGAAGTGACCGTGGACGAAGATGTTCAAAACAGGATAGAGAATTTGATTCACAGGGCAAACTTTACCGAGTTGCAGTCGGAATTGGCTTCCTGGGGCGAAGACCCCATGCCCCCCTTGTTTAAAGGTGCGTTGTTGCTGGCTCGCTATCGCTATCCGGAGTTAAGTATTACCCAATACCAACGCCTGCTCGACCAGATGAGGCGCAATATATGGCTGGAGCTGAACGCCTACCTTACGCCCTTGGAACAAATAAACGTAGTGAACGGCATATTGTACAACTATTACAAGCTCGAAGGCCGCGAAATAACCGAGCGCGACATCAACCAATATTACCTCAACCAAGCATTGGACAATAAGAAGGGAAATGCCTATTCTATTGGCATACTGTATCTTACCCTTTGCGAGTTGCTGGATATTCCCATATTTGCCGTTAACATTCCCCGTCAATTCGTGCTGGCATTCTTCGATACCCAATACCATTTTTATTCGCCGGGTACGCGCCCCGTGCAGTCCATACAGTTCTACATAGACCCGGTAAACGGTATGGTATATACCCAAAACGACGTAGACGTTTACCTGAAAAAGTTGAATATAAACAAAGAGGAGGAGTATTTTAAGCCATTGAACAACAATGAGGTGATGCTCAGGATGCTCGAAGAAATGGAGCAGACCTATCAATACGGCAACGAATACGGCAAAGCGAACGATATGCAGCATTTGGCAGCCGTGCTCAAAAGCAACAAATAAACCCGAGCCTGAAAATATTGGCGAAAAATATGCGGCTATATTTTGCCCGTTGATGTCTATTCCCTACCTTTGCGGCGGCAAGTCTTATACGACCAGCTCCTGCTGAACCTCCCCAGGGTAGGAATGCAGCAAGGATAGGCGGTTGAGCGGTGCGATATAAGTAACTTGCCATTTTTTTCCCTCCTTTGTGTTTTTTCCCTTGCCGAGATTGTTTTTTTAGGTTACTATATTTACAAGTACAATATACTGTTTTATGAAATTTTTTATTGATACGGCCAACCTGCAACAAATAAAGGAAGCCAACGATTTGGGAATATTGGACGGCGTTACCACCAACCCTTCGCTCATGGCCAAAGAAGGCATCAAAGGCCAAGAAGCCATTTTGCAACATTATAGGGATATTTGCTCCATAGTGGACGGCCCGGTAAGTGCCGAAGTGCTCTCTACCGACTTCAAGGGAATGGTGGAGGAAGGGGAGAAACTGGCTGCCCTGCACGAAAATATAGTGGTTAAGATACCCATGATTAAGGACGGCATAAAAGCCATAAAACACTTTACCGACCACGACATAAAAACCAATTGTACGTTGGTATTCTCTGCCGGTCAGGCCATATTGGCGGCCAAGGCCGGCGCCACCATGTTGTCGCCCTTCATTGGCCGTGTGGACGATGCCGGTTGGGACGGCGTACAACTGGTGCAACAGATAGTAAACCTCTACAACACACAAGGTTACATGACCGAAGTATTGGCCGCATCTATCCGCAATCCGTTGCACATCATCAAGTGTGCCGAGGTGGGTGCCGATATTTGTACCTGTCCGCTCGATGCTATCTTGGGTCTATTGAAACATCCCTTGACGGATTTGGGCTTGGCCAAATTTTTGGAAGATGCCAAAAAGATGTAAACATAACGCCCGCGGCGTATATTCAAAACCCCTTGCCTTCTTTGGCATGGGGTTTTGGTTTTTTGGGGAGCAGGTTTAGCAATGCCTCCAAGAGAACGGCCCGGCGATAAAGCGCATTGCAGGGTTAATGGACAAAATTTCACTACATGACAAAAATGGTTATACTAAATTTTTAATGGAGTCAATTTACGAAAAAAAGCAAGGACAATGGAATTTGTAGATTTTTTACGAGAGATGTTGGGCATTACAGAAGATTTTGCCATTAAAAAAAATGGCTATACTAAAATTTTAATGGAAATAAAATGAAGCATTAATTTGCTTTTAGTGGGAACACATCAGCCCCAACCCCTATAAACGGTAGAAGCAAGTATGGTTTTCATTGTAAACAGTAGCTAAAGCCTTCCATTAAAATTTTAGTATAGCCATTATATTATATTATTCTTTAGCAGATTAAGAGCCACTTTAGTAATTGTGCTAAAATTCTCTGC
>JASGFI010000063.1:0-15500 GCA_047605615.1 Edaphocola sp.
TCTTCGTCCCACTCGGGTTGCATTTTACGAAGAATATGCCGGCTTCGCTCCAGGGAGTTCCATTGATGTTGACGGGATGTTCCTTTATTTCTGCTATATCAGAAAATGCCGGCAAGTCCCGTGGCACCATCATACGGCTCAACCCAAATAATACATCAGCTTTGTTTGTCTTGCGTTTTTGTCCCATAAACCAAAATTACGATAGCACCTCAAAAAAAGAATTAGCCCTACGGCACGACAAAGCGGGAATAAGAAAGATTTTTCCTTGAATGTCGCACAAAAAGCCGATTGCACATTTTTACCCGGCGAGAAGTATAGTTAGCAGTGCCATGAGCTACAACGCCAAGTAATACGCCTTCAGCAAGTCTTTTAGCGAGGGGGTATAGCTATTTCCGGTATCGTAAATGGTTAGCATGCGTTGTTGTGCGTTGCTTTTTGTTTTGCCGAAAAAACCTATCACACGGTTGGCGGCCTTGTCTTCCCTTGGTTTTACCGCTATTTCTTTTGCCAAAAATAATTGGTGCGAAGCGGCTGTTTCAAGCCATTCCGCCCATTCGGTGGCAGGGTACATTACGCAGGCGGTGCCGTCGGGTTTCAGCAAGCGGTGTATGCTTTGGGCCAAATCGCTTTTGGGCAAATTTTCATCGTGCCGGGCTATCTTGCGCGCGCTATCTGTCGAGGGCAAATGGTTCTTGAAAAATGGCGGATTGCAAACGATAAAGTCAAAATTGGCATCTTCTGCCGTGTCGAAATTTTGGATGTTATCGTTGACAAGGGTTATTTGTGTTTTCCAGGGCGATTGGCAAAAGTTTTCGTGGGCTTGTTGGGCAGCAAGCAAATCCGTCTCAATAGCTATGATATTGGCCGAAGGTGCCGCCTGTGCCAGCATCAAGCCCAGCAAGCCGGTGCCGGTGCCTATATCCATAACTTTGTTAGGTATGTGCCGGCCTTGCAACAAGAAATTGGCGGCTACTGCGCCTTGTATGCAGGCATCGGTAGATACTTTCATGGCGCATTTGTCTTGCCGTACCTCAAATTGTTTGAACCGGAAGTAATCGTTAGGCATTTTCCGTCCATTGTGCCCTTGCCGAAGGTACGGCAGCAAGGTCGGTAAACTGGCCGGCCAGCATTTTGTAATGAGCCGTAATGCCTATCATGGCCGCATTGTCGGTACAATATTCAAATTTGGGCAGGTAAACGTTCCAGCCGTTTTTTTTGCCGTGGCTTTCCAGTGCCGCCCGCAAGCCGCTATTGGCCGATACGCCGCCCGCTATGCCTATTTCTTTGGTGTTGTGCAGCTTGGCGGCTTTTTCCAGTTTTTGCATCAGCGTTTTTACAATGGTGTGTTGCACCGAAGCGCATATATCGTTCAGGTTGTTGGCCGTAAAATCGGGGTCTTTTTTTTCCATTTTCTGCAAAAAATACAGTACCGATGTCTTGATGCCGCTAAAGCTGAAGTTCAAGCCGGCTATGTCCGGTATGGGGAAAGGAAAGGCAAGTTCATTGCCCAATTGGGCTTGTTTATCCACCAATGGGCCGCCGGGGTAGGGTAGTCGCAACATTTTGGCTATCTTGTCGAAAGCCTCTCCGGCTGCATCGTCCAGCGTTTCGCCCAGTAGCTCCATCCGCAAAGGGCTATGGCAAAGCACTATCTGGGTATGCCCGCCGCTTACGGTTAGGCAAAGAAACGGGAAACTTGGTTTGGGGTTTTCGATAAAATGGGCCAAGACGTGTGCCTGCATGTGGTTTACGGCTACAAGCGGCACCTTCAACGCTTGCGCATAACCTTTGGCAAAACATGCGCCCACCATCAACGAACCAATAAGCCCGGGTGCGCGGGTAAAGGCCACGGCACTTATGTCTGTTGGTTTTACGCCTGCTTGGTATAGTGCCGCGCTCACTACCGGCACTATTTGCTGCATGTGCGCCCGGCTGGCCAGTTCGGGCACTACGCCGCCGTACTGTTCGTGTATCTTTTGCGTGGCTATGACGTTGCTGGCCACTTGGCCATTTTTTACTATCGCGGCAGAGGTTTCGTCGCAGGAAGACTCTATGGCCAGTATGTTGGAATGTTGGGTTTGCATAAGCAGGCGCAAAATTATTGTTTTTGCTTTTCATCTATTTGCCCATTTTAAACAAAAGCCATACCTTTGCCGTCCCAATACAGAAAAAAGGGGGTATTTATTATGCTGATATTAGACGCTAAAGATTGCGAAAACATTGACAAGGCGCTCAAAAAATATAAAAAGAAATTTGAGAAAAGCCGTACTCTTAACCAATTGCGCGCACGTCAGGCTTTCGTTAAGCCCTCCGTGGAACGCCGCAAAGAAATTTTGAAGGCTGCTTACCGCCAACAAATTTTGTCGGGTAAGGTAGAGCTTTAGTCCCTGCCCTTATCAGGGCAAGCCGCGGTATATAGCAACTAAATCGTACCGATATAGTTATTGCGATATTGATTGACCGATTTGGTAGAAAATACCGAATCGGTTTTTTGCGTTGGCGTTCCGTTCATTTATGTTGTATATTGCGGTGCATCCAGTTTGTTATCTATGCTCATCACCGCCGCCATACCCGATTTCATGCGTTGCATACGCTACGAAAAACGCATGAGCGAGCATACGGCCATAGCCTACCAAACGGACTTGGGACAATTTGCCGGGTATTTGGAACAAATATTTGCATTGGATGACGTAACTGCCATAAAACAAATACACGTGCGCAGTTGGTTGGCCTCCATGAAAGAGCAAGACATGGGTGAAAGGAGCTTGCAACGCAAAATTTCTTCCGTGAAATCCTTGTTTAAACATCTGCAACGTACCGGGGTGGTACACACAAATCCTGCACGCGACGTATCGGTACCCAAGGCACCCAAGCGGCTGCCCGCCTACCTGGAACAAGAAGATACGCAACAATTGGCCTTGGCCATTGCTTATCCCGAAGGTCTTGAAGGGGCCACGCAACGCCTGGTGGTGGAAATACTGTACCAGACCGGCATCCGCCGCGCGGAACTCACGGGCTTGAAAGAGAGCGACATAGACTTTGGCCGCAGGCAAATAAGGGTATTGGGCAAGCGCAACAAAGAACGCCTGATACCCATGGCTCCCGCTTTGCTGGCCGAAATAAGGGATTACATGGATGAGAAAAGAAAAAATTTCAACCAGCCGACCGAATTTTTGTTGTGTTTGGCAAGTGGGAAACCTGTGTACGCGCAATACGTGTATAGGGTAGTTGCCAAATATATAAGCCAGGTTACTACATTGAACAAACGTAGCCCGCACGTGCTTCGCCACACATTTGCCACGCAACTGAACACCAATGGCGCAGAGTTGAATGCGGTGAAAGAATTGCTGGGGCACAGCAGCTTGGCGGCTACCCAAATTTATACACACAACAATATTGAGCGTTTGAAAGAAGTTTACAGAAAAGCCCACCCAAAAAGTTGATTTTTGTCAGAAATTGCCATACCTTTATTTCAGTATTAAAACGAGCAAACAAAAATGAACTAAACGTTACACGAATTTTTTTTAACCTTAAAATTGAGGAACAATGAATGTACAAATTCAGACCGTCCACTTTGATGCCGACGCCAAACTGTTGGATCATGTGCAAAAAAGAGTTGAAAAACTTAAAACTTTCCACGACCGAATAACAGGTGTAGAGGTTTACCTTCGTTTAGACAGCATGTCGCAGAAGGTGAAGGACAAGATAGCCGAAATACGCGTGTCTATCCCCAAAAAATCTTTGTTTGCCAAGCACGAATCGAAGATTTTTGAACTGTCCATCGATGAGGCCTTCGAGTCGTTGGTAGCCCAGATAAAGAAAACCAAGGAGCGGGCTTATGCCTAATCTTCCTTTCAGTTTAAGATAAAAAAAAGCCGTTCCAGTTTCTCACTGAGCAACGGCTTTTTATTTGATGCTATAAACCTGGGTTCGGGTTTAAGAATGTGAAGCGGGCGTTTTATCAAGAATCCGAAGGGGTCTAGCTGTACTCTTTAGAGTTGGCTTATTTCGTCTTCTGATAATCCTGTGTATTGAATAATTTTGTTCACTAATTCTCCATTTTGTTTCATCATTTTGGCAATTTCGATTGCTTTTTTGTTTTCGCCCTTTATTATTCCCTCGCCAAAAGCGGTATCAACAATGTTATGATTGTCCCGAAATGCTTTTAAGCTTGCTTCGTATTTGTCCCAGTCGGCTTGTTTGAAGTTGGCTAACTCGGCTGTTTCAAATGCCTGTGTAAAAACTTGGTCCTTAAAGATGGACGGAATGTTTTGAAAATCCTCCAAATTTTTCAAGAAATATAACCACTTGTCCAAACGACTTTGTAATTCGTTTTCCTGTTTTTTGAAGTTGGGCATTTCCAAATAGATAAACGTCAGTTTGTCGTAAAATACTTTCCCGTGTTGGTTTTTGAGTTTTACGGTATGGACTACTTCGCTTTTCTGGGGTTCATCTTCGTAGTCGTCAAAGGTAAAATCTAAAATGCCGATACAATAAACGGCTTTCAGGTCAAAATACCATTTCCCTTTTTCGGCTTGTTCCCGAATGGGGAAAGTGGAATAATAAACGGTTCTTTCTTTGAAATAGTTTTGGTAGGCACGTTGCAACTCAACAATAAATTTTTCGCCTTTTTCGTTTTCGCAATAAATGTCGTAAACAGCTTTGCGTTCGTCTTCGCCAATGCCAAGTTGTTCGTTGTTTTTAAATGAAAGGTCGGCAATTTGGTCTTGTTCGGGCAAAAGCGAATTGAGGAAGTCTATCAAAAAAGGCTTACTTGCTTCTTCCCCAAACAGTTTTTTGAAACCGAAATCGGTATATGGATTGATGTACTTTGCTTTCATTTTGTTTCGCCTTTTATTACTATCTCACCCTGCGAATTTACTAAGATATTTCCGATTGCTGTGTTGTTTTAGCGTAAAATGATGAAGCAAAGGCCTACCCCTCCCTGCCGGTGCGCCCGCTGCACGTTCTCTTACGCCGCACTCGGGCTATACCATTTATGGAAAATAAATAGTCCAATTTCGCCCCGGCCTTCTCCAGTGCGGGCGATGGGGATGTGCGCTGTTTTTTGGGTGCGTTCCTATATAAGAAATGAAAAGAAATAGATTGCTTCGCCCCCTCTTATTTAATTTTTTTCATTATAATTTGTAATGAAGGTAAAAATCATTTCATTGTGACCGAATGGAGGCAATCCAGGATTCATTTATTTGTATAAATAGTATGAAGCCTAACATCCGTATTCTCCATTGTCATGCTGCAAGCATCTAAAAAAGCACCCGGCATTAGAAGCCTACCCACCAAACTATTTGGGGGGCGCAGCGGCATGGCCAAGCAGGAAGAGAAAGATTTTGGTGCATTAAATATCGCACAAAAACAACGACACATTTTTACCCGGTGCGAAGTATAGATAGCGGATTTGCAGTAAGAGAAGTGCAATAAAAAAACGAATTGCCGATGGCAATTCGTTTTTTCTCGGGGAGGATAATGGGTCTCGAACCCACGACCTTTGGAACCACAATCCAACGCTCTAACCAACTGAGCTATACCCTCCGGGTTGAAAAGGAAAGCAAAGGTAAGGAATGAAAACCTAATTAGCCAAACTATTTTTTCTGAACTTATGGCCTAATTTCGTTGTTGAACGTCTTTTATTGTCGCAGCGGGTACATTGCCTACGTGCGGCAGGTGCAGACAAAGGAACCAACTACATGCGTATCCAATCCGGACTGATAATATCCATAGGCGCTTTTGCCTTGCTCGAATTTTACAATTTTGTAGCCATCAACGTTGCTACGCGCCAATTGAACGGCACTTTCAGGAAGAGTATTTTAGTGGCCTATGTGCTGCTGAGCCTCGCGGCTTGGATGTGCTTGCTCAGTTTCCGACATTGGGATATGCAAAAGTGGCCACCCTCGGCCCGGGTGGTGCTTGTCGCTTCCTTATTGGGTTTCTTGGCTGCCAAAATAGTGGTGGCCGCGCTCTTGCTGCTCAATGATGTGGGGCGTTTGCTTAGTTGGGTGGTGCGTCATGTAGCGGCACTCTTTCCCCACAGCCCCAAGGCACCCGTGGAAACGCCCAAGGGCATCACCCGTTCCGCCTTTTTGGCGCGCATGGCGTTGTTGGTCGGCGGCCTTGTGTTTTCGGGCTTTCTCTACGGCACGTCCAACAGGTACAGGTATGTTTTCAAACGTTACAAGATACCATTGGCCAAGTTGCCGCCCGCTTTCAAGGGATTGAAAATTGTCCATATCTCCGACATCCATTCCGGCAGTTTCGACAATGTAGCGGCCGTGGCGCATGGCGTGGACATGATTTTGAAAGAAAAACCCGACCTCATATTGTTCACCGGCGACTTGGTGAACAATGTAGCCGACGAGATAGAACCCTACATCGGCACCTTTGCCCGGTTGCAAGCCCCCTTGGGCGTGTACAGCACCTTGGGCAACCACGACTACGGCGATTACGTGGAATGGCCTTCGGCGCAAGCCAAGGCAGCCAACTTAGAAAAACTGAAACGGCACCACGCCGCCATGGGCTGGCGTCTGCTGATGAACGAGCATGTATTGTTGGAAAAAAATGGCGAAAAAATAGCCCTGCTGGGCGTGGAAAATTGGAGCGGCATGGCCCGCTTCCCCAAGCATGGAGATTTGAAAAAAGCCCATGCCGGCATACCTCCCGACGTGCCGGTAAAAATACTGATGAGCCACGACCCCAGCCATTGGGATGCGCAGGTGCGCCCACTTTTTAGCGACATAGACCTGACCCTCAGCGGCCATACGCACGGTATGCAATTGGGTTTGCGCCTGCCATGGATGAAGTGGAGCCCCGTGCAATACGCATACAAGCAATGGGCGGGCATGTACCAAGAGGGCCACCAACGCCTCAACGTAAATGTGGGTTACGGATTTTTGGGCTACCCCGGCAGGCTGGGCATTTTGCCCGAAATTACGGTTATGGAGCTGGTTTGATATAGTTAAATTTGTTTAAAATGTCATCCCGAGCGCAGCGAGGGAACTCTGAGATGCTGCACTTCGTTACGTTCAGAATGACACCGCCAAAGAAGTAGCCTTAACGCCCCGCCTGCTCAAATAAAATAACAAGGTCAACGTATTTTTTTTTGAAATTGTTAGTTCATATCTTCGCGGCAAACTTATTTTTTAACAAAAAAAGATTTTAAATTATGAAGAAAGTTGGTTTTGTTAACCCGATACAGTTTTTCGGAAACTTTGCCAATCTTTTAAGGCCTAAATTACTCTAAAATGTTTAAATATTTATGTATAGCACTTGTGGCTATATTTTTACAAACACTTGCTTTTGCCCAAAGCCCGGAAGAATCTTCTATCTTGGATTTAAAGCCCGTTTGTAACAAGGAAGCAGATATTGTTAAATGGCTTTCCCGCATACAACCCGATGACGAAGAAGTGGTTATATTTTATTTTGCGCCCAACATCTGCCCAAGGTGCGAGGGTTCCGTTTGGACTTTGGCCAAGCTGCTGCACAAGCACAACACCAAAAGCGTGTTGGTGGTGGATATAGACAATGCGGAGGCGGGCAAAGCCTACCTGAAAAATACCCCGGGCATCGACTTTGCCTCGTTCGGGTATATTTTGTACGACGTGAGGGGATTGTTTAAGTCAACCGTCAACGTCAGTGCCACACTACCGCCCTCGTACCCTTTGGTTTATAAGATAAACAGGAAAACAGGCAAATTTTTGTTGCTCGATTTCTTGGGCGGCAAGGACATAGGCGAGGCTTTCGCCCAAAAGATAATGGATGCACATACCCCGATAGAAGGATGCGGGCAGGTAGCTTTGGCAAAGAAAGAAAAAACGGTACCGCAAAGGAATGGGTGGGGCAGCAGGAAGCCCTTGGCTGTTCCCAAAGACATGACCCAGCCTATGTTTTTCGGTGGCAACAACAATAAATTGTATTTCGTGGAAATGACCACCGGCAATATAGCGCTGTTCGGTACCGATGGCAGCAACGTGAAAATAATAAAAAGCACCCCGAAGGAACTTTACCATAACATAGATACTTCGGACACCGCACTTATGGCCAAAATACAAAGGGATTTCCTGAACACGGGCTACCTGAAAGCAATATATCTGTCGTGTAAGTATATGAAGGATGGCCAACTGGCAATAACGGCTTCTTTGCCAAAAATATGGTACGAAGACACCAATGGCTATTACATGAACAAGGCTACCCTATTAAAGAAAGATACACTGAATAATTTGCTGGGTACCCATAATATGATACCTGCCGTAGATACCGAATTTTCGGTAATGCACACATACTACGAGCCTATGGACAGTGCATTTATTTATGGCCTGCCCATGGTGAAGGGCTGGCCGGCCGTGGGTTACGACCTCGACACGGCGGACAAGAACAACAATCCGTTTGCGGCACAATTTTATCGGCATACCCCCATTATTGCGCTGAAGAATGGAGACAGCACTTTTTATTTGGGCGCGCTCCCGTCAATTGCCCAAGAACTAAAAACCGGTTATTACTATTATTACACCATGTACACCTATAGCGAGGATAAGTTTTTTTTGCTCGAAAGGATGTCGGGAGAATTGCAAGTGTTTGACAAAGACGATGCCTTGAAGGGCGTAAATAAATTCGAGGTAACTCAATTGCTGCAAGACAAACAAGACAGTTTGCGTAGGATTTTACATGTTTCAAATCCCGAACCAACCATGGATTACCTGAATGTGTACCAAAAGGTTATGACGGAATATTTGGTATCCGACATTCGTTTTTATAAAAAAAATCTTTATGCCCTAATCAAAAAAGGACAAAAGTTGATAGTTCGTAAATATGACGACAAGGGGGCAACTTTGATAGCCTCCAAGGAATTGCCCATCAATAATTTAGATTTGTTGAAGGCAGAAGTTTTGCAATATGACGAAAAAAATGACTCGGTAGCCGTTTATGCCATAGAAAAACAGGACGGTAATTTCTACTTGTGTAAAATTGACGTAAAATTTTAGGTTTATTGCCCGGCCCGGCACAACGTTCGGCATGTTTCAACCAATAAACAAGCCGCCCCACTATTCCCGTGGGGCGGCTTTGTTGTTGGGCGGGCAGTTACGCCGCATCTTCCACCAAGTCTTTCTCCACGCGCAGGTTTTCGATGATAAATTTCTGCCGTTCGGGCGTGTTCTTGCCCATAAATTCTTGCAGCAGTTTCTGGATGTGCGCATCCTTGGTGACGAGTACCGGTTCGCGGCGCATGTCTTCGCCTATGAAGTTGCCAAACTCTTCGGGCGATATTTCGCCCAAGCCTTTGAAGCGCGTAATCTCCGGCTTGCCGCTTAGCTCGGCTATGGCTTTCTGTTTTTCGTTTTCGTCGTAGCAATAAATGGTCTTTTGCTTGTTGCGCACCCGGAACAGAGGCGTTTCCAAGATATACACATGGCCGTTGCGCACTAAGTCGGGGAAGAACTGGAGGAAGAACGTCATGATGAGCAGGCGTATGTGCATACCGTCCACATCGGCGTCGGTGGCTATCACTATGTTGTTGTAGCGCAGGCCGTCCATGCCTTCTTCTATGTTCAGGGCGTGTTGCAACAGGTTGAATTCTTCGTTTTCGTACACCACTTTTTTGGTGAGGCCAAAGGAGTTGAGCGGCTTGCCCCGCAGGCTGAAAACCGCTTGTGTTTCCACGTTGCGGGTTTTGGTGATGGAGCCGCTGGCCGAGTCGCCCTCGGTGATGAAAATGGTGGAGGCATTTTGCTTCTCCATGTATTCGTCTTTGCCCTTGGCCGGCGGCTCGGCATTGAAATGTATGCGGCAGTCGCGCAGTTTTTTGTTGTGCAGGTTGGCTTTTTTGGCGCGGTCGTTGGCCAGTTTCCTTATGCCCGATAGTTCCTTGCGTTCCCTTTCGCTTTGCTCTATGCGCTTTTTGAGCGCCTCGGCGGTGGCGGCGTTTTTATGCAAGAAATTGTCCAATTCTTTTGCCAAAAAATCCAGTACGAATGTCTTCATGGACGGGCCGCCTTCGTAAGTGGTCAACGACCCCAACTTGGTTTTGGTCTGCGACTCGAATACCGGTTCCTGCACCTTGACCGCTACCGCGGCACATATACTTTGGCGTATGTCGGTAGCTTCGTAATCTTTCTTGTAAAAATCGCGTACCACCTTTACGAATGCCTCGCGGAAGGCGCCTTGGTGCGTGCCGCCTTGCGTGGTGTGCTGGCCATTTACGAAGGAATACAGCTCCTCGCCATAGTCGCCGGTATGGGTTATGGCCACCTCTATGTCTTCACCCTTTAGGTGGATGATGGGGTAGCGTATATCTTCGGCATTGGTCTTGTTGGTCAACAGGTCCAGCAGGCCATTTTTGGACAAATATTTTTTGCCATTGAAATAAACGGCCAAGCCTGCGTTGAGGTAACAGTAATTCCAAATTTGGTTCAGCACATAATCGTTGATGTAATGGTAGTTTTTGAATACCGTATCGTCCGGCGTGAATTTTACCAAAGTGCCATTGGGTTCGGTGGTGGGCACCTCTTTGTGTTCTTTTGTCAAGATGCCTTTTTCAAATTCGGCGGTCTTGGCTTTGCCCTCCCTATAAGCCGTAACCACAAACGACTTGGACAATGCGTTTACCGCTTTGGTACCCACGCCGTTCAGGCCTACCGATTTCTGGAATGCCTTGCTGTCGTATTTGGCGCCGGTGTTTATTTTGCTTACTACGTCCACCAATTTGCCGAGCGGTATGCCCCGCCCATAGTCGCGAACGGTTACGCTGCCGTCTTGGATGTATATGTCCACCTGCTTGCCGTGGCCCATGGTGTATTCGTCTATGCAGTTGTCCACCACTTCCTTGAGCAATACGTAAATGCCGTCGTCCATGCTGCTGCCGTCGCCCAGCTTGCCTATGTACATGCCCGGGCGCAGGCGTATGTGTTCGCGCCAGTCGAGTGACTTGATGCTGTCTTCGTTATACTCCGGTGCCAATATTTGTTCTTCTTCCATAATTATCTTTGTTCGTTTTGAAGCCGCACAAAAATAAGGAAATGATAACGGTAGTTCATTTTTGCTTCTCCTTTTTCTCTCCCGTAAACAAATCTGCCGTATATTTTTCGTACAGGTCGAACAAAAATTCCATTCTGTTGGCTTTCTTTCGCTGCTGCCATGCCTGCCCGAAAAAGCCCTGGGTGCGGAAGTTCTGGGTAATGGCCGCAATAATGTCTTTTTCAAAATCCGCTGAAACGCTTCCTTACTTTTTGCCAAAAAAGAAATAATGCTGTATGCCTATGTCAAATACCGGGTAGAGGCGCGCATAAGAATTGCCCAAAGAAGCAAAAGTAGCGCTGAAATCTATCCTTGTGTTGGAGTTCAAAATACACTGGACACCCGGACTTACATCCAAGAAACGGCCTTTTTGCAATGCGCCGGGATAGCGGGATGGAGCCAGGAAATACTCGTTCGGCGAGCCTACGAACAAATCTACCTTGGCGGCCTGAAAAGCCTTGCCCCGAAACTCCACATAGAGGTTGATGTTGGCCTGATTGTAGTTTCGATAGCTGCGCGGCAACAATAGGTAGCCCAAGGATAAGCTGTAAGTCAGCGTTTTCCCATACCGGGTGCGTACCATTACATCCGGCAAGCCATCTATGGGGTCGGGCGAGGGGGCTGTGCGGCTAAAAGGCAGTATGCCGCCCACTGTTAAGGATGCAGCAAACTTTTGGCGCAACCAGGTAGTTATTAGGCCGCCGCCTACCCCGCTGTTGTCGCCCATGGCCAAGTCCGGTTCGGTTTCATGATGGGTGGTTTTGACGGCTGCGGCCTCGGCATAAGCCGCCATGCGAAGATGCCTATGTTCGCCATCGTTGGACAAAAACCTGTATTTGCCGTATAAATGCGCCCCGTTAAACTTGTAGGGATAAACGGCGCCGCGTTCGGGCGTGTTGTGGAAGGGATATTCAACGGGCATTTTCCGGCCATGGTGGTTGGAGGCTATGCCCGTTAGGTACACCGATAGTTTTGGCGCAACGCCATACATCAAGCGCAATGCCGACATGTTGCGTATTTGCGTTAGCTCTTTGTATGTTTCTGAAAATACGCGAACCCCCAGTGCGCCCTTGGGTATATTGCTGGCAGGTTCGCCCAAGGGAAACAGTTCTTGGGCGTGGAGCGGCAGCGTCATTACCAGCAACAACAATATGTGGGCTACTTTTCGCACATCAAAAATTTGGAGCAAATATCGCCATAAATCAACCATTTTTCAGGGGGAGTAATGCGGGTGGCCACCATCGGTTCTGTCGGCATAGCCGACCTTGGTTATATTCATTTAATGGCGGTATCATCAGCGACAACATTTCTACACATCGTAAATAAGTACTGCGCCACGCAAACCTTATTCAGCGAGTACTTTTACCGTACAGTATTTCCTGTTGGCAAAGCATTTGCCGGCAACACGCTGTTTGGCGAACGATTTTTTATCGAAAAGCAAATAGTTGTACGGTTGCTTCGGGTCGGGCGGCCTATCGGTTGCATAGGCATCTTTCTCCACCAATATGCAGTTGTCGCTTACTACCGATATTTTGTCGGTGGGCACTTTAAGTTTTAGGTACCTTAATGAAAAACCTGCATCCGTTACCGCTTGGGCTATGGCTTCCGCATTGGTGCCGGCCTCTTTCTTAAAGGTCAACTTGCAGGTAGCATGTGCCAGGTTCATAGTTACCGACTGGATAAAGGGTAGCTTGCGCAATTGCATCTCTACGCTACGGCTGCATTGCGAGCAGGTAAGGCCATCGATAGCCAGCTCGGCATCCGGATATTGGCCCCTGCTTTTTTCGGGCAGCATCAAAAATAACATACCGCAAACAAAGGTTGTTGCAAACTGCTTCGTCATAGAGGTAAAGTTACTTAATTTAGTACTTGCTAGGCACCTATTAGCTTAGCCTTTACAATGATGGGCAAGACAGAAAGTATAAGCACAAAAAAATGGCAGGCATTCCGGCTGCGCAACTGCGTGTTGGTTGGGTTGCTCGTATTCCTTTCCATATTCCAATATGCCTTGGCACATTCGGTTGGTTTCTTGACGTTTTACATGGCATACGTTTACCGGCCCATGCAAAAAATGCGCAGCGCCGTACTGAACGGCATTCCGTTTAGCGTGGGCGATATTTTCTATCTCTTGCTGGGCATAGCCTTGTTGGCGGCGATAGTGAGGATGGTGTATTTCCTGCTTACCTTCCGTAAAAACAGAAACGAGGTAATAACAGAAACTGTGCGCTTCCTGAACGTGCCGCTGGTTGTTTACGCCATTTTCCTGATTAGCTGGGGTGGCAATTATTATAGGAAACCGCTTAGCGGCCATTGGCCACTTGCCCACGTCAATTGGGACAGCGGTGCTTTGCTGAAAATGAACATATCGATAGTGGAACACCTAAACCGGGAAAGGCTGTTCGCTACTCGTTTCCCAAATTTGAAAAGCACCAATGCCATTGCCAACCAACTGTACCATATACGTTACGGCGATAAAATAGCCGCACTAAAGGTGAAGCCCACCGCGCTGGGCTATGCGCTAAGTTACTTGGGCATACAGGGCTATGTCAATCCTTTTTCGGGCGAGGCACAATTCAACAGGTTTATTCCGCCATTTATGCACCCTTTCGTCGTTTGCCACGAAATGGCTCACCAAGCGGGCATAGCAGCCGAGGACGATGCAAATTTATTGGCCTTCGTGGTGGGTAGCGAAAGCAACGTTCCGGCCTTTAGGTATTCGGCTTGGTTCAATTTGTTCCTGTACGCATACGGCGACCTGAAAGCTACGGATTCTACTGCGGCAAAAACCATATTCAACACGCTGAACCTGCAAACCCGCAACGACCTGGACACCTTGCGCACCATGCAACGCAGGTACCGTAGCAGCTTCCGCAAATATAGTACGCGGCTGTACGATGGATATTTGCGGTTGCACGGCCAACATGATGGCATCAACAGCTACAACGACGTGGTGCGCTGGGTATATCTGCGCCAACAGTTGGGAAATGAAAAGGCAGACCTCCCGGTCTGCCCTTGGTAATAAAAATATTTCGGGTCGTTACTTTTTGAGTTCGTTCAACAATTTTCGGACTTCCCCTGCTTTCTCCTCTTGGTCCATGCGGTTGTAGATTTCTTTCAAACCGGTAAGGGTATTGACATAGGTCTTGAACGCTTCGCCTTTCAAGCTGTCCTTTTGGGGTTGCAAGATAGAACGGCTTTTTTCCAAATAAGGCAAAGCGCGCACGAACAATTGGGTTTTTTGCTTGTCCATGGCCGCGGCTTTCTTCTCGTCTTCTTTCGACATGCCTAACTGGTTGATGGCATTAATCAAATCGGCGGCTTGGTTAAAGTAAAAGGTTCCCAACTGGAAATTATAGGTAGCGTTTTCCGGGCTGAGTTCTACGGTTTTCTTATAGGCTGCTTCGGCTTTGTCGCGGTATTCTTGGGCATTGGCAGGCGGGTTTCCCGTAGCGGGTTTGGCCAAGGTGTTGTACAAGATGCCCAAGTTCATGTACAGTTCGGGGTTAGAGGGGTTTTTGGCAATTGCCTGCTCCATTTTTTCTATTGCCTCTTTTTGCGAACCCGATTGCAGCGCGTAGTTCAGTTCCAGCGCTTCTATGTTTTTGTCTTCCGGAAATTTGGCGCGGGCTTCTTTTATGGCAGCCAATTGCTTTTCCTTGTCGCCTTTTTGCGCATAAGCCTGTATCAGCACCAGGTACATATTGGCGGTGTGGTTGGCCAAATACGGGCTTTTTTTGGCTTCTTCCAATTCCGAAATGGCCACGTCCGGTTTCTTGTCGTAATAGGCCGTGTAAGCCATGAACATGCTCGATTGCGCCCGAACGGTGTCTATGATGGGCATCAATACAAAACGCTTGTCCTTATCGGGACCCGCCAATTGCCTTGCTTGTTGAAACAAGGCAAACGCATCGGCGTATTGGGAGGCGTTGTAAACATGGATGCCGTCGTTAAAGCTGTAAAATACGGCATTGGCCAACAAGCTGACAACCTTGGGGTCGGATTCCAATTTTTTGTCTATCTCGAATGCCTTTCGCAGTGCGGCAATGGCTGTTTTGTAAGGCTTGTCTTGATTCAGCTGCTCTTCCTGTTGCATGGCCATGTATATGCCGGCCTTGGTGGTCCAGGTTTCTGCCTTGGTGTTGGTTTCCGCATTTTCCGATGCTGCGTCTATGGCCTCTTTGGCATTTTTCAGCGAGGTTACGGCATCGGCATTTTTCTTTGTTTGCTGAAAAAGAATGGCTTTGTCCAATTCTTTGGCCGCATCTTTCAATTTGTCTTTTTGTGCCAAGGCGCCGCCCGCCAACAGCAATCCCGTAGAGAGCAAGAATATGTGCTTATTCATTTTGGTACTGTGGTTGTTTTTGGAAAATTTAGGCCGTAAAAGTAGCGCAAATAATCAAAATCTTGGCGTTAAGGTTGTGCGGGGTGCATTTAAAATTGTCGTAGCATAGTATGTCCCGATCGCAGCGAGGGAGCTC
>JASGFI010000064.1:0-15282 GCA_047605615.1 Edaphocola sp.
ACAAATGCTTGAAGATAATTTGCTTACAGCAAAAGCTTGGCAAATACGAGAAAATTTCAAGTACCTATACAGCGTGCAGCTTCCTGCAGAAGACATCAATTACATAGAATCCGACGGCAATTATTGTTTGTTCCACACCGACGAAAAGGTTTATAAAAACCGCTCCACGATAAAACAAATCATGGAAATGCTCCCCGGAAACACCTTCGTACAAGTACACCGCGCCTACGTGGTCAACAAAACAAAAATCGAAAAATTTAACCCAAAAAATGTCATCGTCCAAAACACCGAAGTCCCGGTTTCAAGAAACTATGGGCATATCATACCGTAATTACAAATTTTCGCCACGCCACAAAAAACCTGTCCCCAACATGCCGGAGCGCAATACCATTCCGGCACGTTAACTTTGCGATGATTATGAGTTTGTCCGTTTCGTTGCCCACGCAAAGGTACTACCGCTTCGGCGTTAGCGCATTTTACTTTATACAAGGCATTGTTTTCGCATCTTGGGCCAACCGCATCCCGGATATTCAGGCGCGTCTGAACCTGAACGATGCGCAGCTTGGCGGCGTGCTTTTTGCCCTGCCCGTGGGGCAACTGACGGCCATGATGCTGAGCGGCTACATGGTAACGCGCTTCGGCAGCAAACGCATGATGGGCATAGCCGCAATACTGTACCCCGCTACGCTGCTGGGGCTGGGCAGCGTGCAAACCGTGTGGCAATTGATGGCGGCCTTGTTCATTTTTGGCGTATTCGGCAACCTGAGCAATATAGCCATCAATACGCAAGGCGTGGGCGTGGAGCGCCTGTACCGGCGCAGCATCATGGCTTCGTTTCATGGCTTATGGAGCCTGGCGGGTTTTGTGGGCGGTTTAGTGGCCCAAGCCGTGGTGGCCGCCGATATTGGTCCGTTTTGGCATTTCGTGTGCATCAACGCATTGACCCTATGTATTATGCTGGCAGCACGTAACTTGACGGTACCGAGGGACGCAACGGCAGCAAGCAAAGAAAAAAACGAAGAAGGCAAAAGGAAGTTGGTAAAACCCGATGGCATCATCGTGACGCTTGGCTTCATAGCCTTTGCCAGCATGATATGCGAGGGTACCATGTTCGACTGGAGCGTTCTCTATTTCAAGAAAATAGTACACGCCCCCAAAGATTTGGCAAGGTTGGGCTACATAGCCTTTATGTGCACCATGGCCGGCGGCCGCTTTGTTTCCGATGTGTTCGTCACCCGCTTTGGCGTAAGCCGGGTGTTGCAATTCAGTGGCGTAACCATAGTTACGGGCATGTTGCTGGCGGTTGTTTTCCCCACGATTTCCGCCGCTACTTTGGGTTTCTTGCTGGTGGGCATAGGGGTATCGTCGGTGGTGCCGCTGGCTTATAGTTTGGCCGGCAAGACCAAAAGGATGTCGCCGGGCATGGCCTTGGCCATGGTGTCGTCTATCGGCTTCTTGGGTTTTTTGTTGGGGCCGCCCATTATTGGTTTCGTGGCGCAGGCATCCAATTTAAGAATGTCGTTTGCCATTGTGGCTTTTCTTGGTTTGGGCACTACCATGCTGGCCAAACATTTGGACAAATTGATAACACGATAGACGAGGCCGTACTTTCCGCGCGTTACGCCATTACTTTTTCAAGGCCAGAATAGAAAAATCGGTATCTACCTTTTTAATGGTGTTGGCAAGTGTGCCCAGGCCTTCTATTTCCATTACCACTTGGTCGTTGGGTTGCAGCCATTGCACCTTGTAATCAGGGTCTTGCAATAGTCCGGTTCCGTTCAATTCGAGGAAGCAACCCGTACCTACCGTGCCGCTGCCGATCACGTCGCCGGGCAATATATCTGCACCATAGGCACAACGCTCCACTATCTCCGCAAAAGTCCAATCCATATCGCCCATATTGCCCTCGCTTACTTGCACCCCATTCACCTTGCAGGTCATTTTAAGGTTGTAGTTGGTGCCGGTGTGGCCCTCTTTTGCGGGTATCCTATAAGGTTCCAATTCATCGGGCGTCACCAGCCACGGGCCTATTACGGTACTAAAATCTTTGCCCTTGGCCGGCCCCAAATTGAGCAGCATTTCTTCCATCTGCAATCGCCTTGCGCTCATGTCGTTCATGATACAATAACCGGCTATGTAGCTGTCGGCTTGGGCCGCGGTGATGTTGCGCCCCTTTTTGCCTATGATAATGGCGGCTTCCAGTTCAAAATCGAGCTTCTCGAAATGGTCGGGCATACAGGGTATGTCGCCGGGCCCTTGTATGGCATTGTGATTGGTAAAATAGAAAATGGGATATTGGTCAAATTCGGGTATCATGTCCACCTTGCGGTTGCGGCGCGCCGCCGCCACGTGTTGGCGAAAGGCATAACCGTCGCGGCAGGAAGTGGGCTTGGGCAAGGGTGCCAGAATGGTTACGTCTGCCACATTGCGCGCACCAATGGTCAAATGGCCGTTTTTAATGTTGGCTTCAGCTTCTTTGGCTATGGCGGAAAGATGCTCCCAGTCGTCGAGCATTTCGCGCATGGTTTGCGGCAGGCGCACATCGGCTTCGGCAAGGTCGTATAGTTGGCCATCAATCAGGAAAGCCAGGTGTTCGGCCGTGCGGCCTACGTAAGTTGCTAATTTCATCGTTATAAGTTTGTTTGTTTAGGGAAATGAATATTTACGGTAAAAACGAGCTGTCTATCTACAAACCGGCATCGGCATTGGTTTGCCTTTTAAACAACAAACTATTTTTGCCCACAGGTATGTTGACACCCAGGCTCAAAATAAGTTCGTAGGTACCAAAACTTTGCCTTGCGGTACCTTCGTATATGTGCAGGTTGCTGTAACGGGCGTAATCTGCCTTTTGCGCAAAATCGAGGTACACATACTTCAATACCGAAACGCGCAAGGCTGTCTCCACGCCTGTATTCCAACCGCCGAACTGAAAACCCGGGTCATTTTTTTGATAAAAGAAAGAATTTTCGACATGTGGAATTACGGGCCCTATACCCGCTTTGGCCAGCAAGTCTATGCGCAACATACGGCCGGGCGACTGGTACAGGTTGCATCTTTTCACCAAATTGAACAGCAAAAAATTGGCGCCATTGTTCAGGTAATAATAAAAACCCTGCTCGCCGGAATAGGTGATTTGCTTGTCTGTCGTTTCGCCATTTACCGTGCCTGCAATACGCGCCGTTTGCCCATCGGCAATTACATATTTGGTATGGTCAAAATTAATTTCGATGCCGAAATCCTGCTTTTGGTTAAAGAAATAACCGAGGCGATAATTGTACTGGGGCACAGTCAGCGCAGTATGGAAAAAATCATCGTCCCAACCCGGCCTATCGTGGGCACGCACGTTGCGCAATTGGTATTCGCTGTTGAGCGATGGCTGGCTTACGTGAACGGTGGAACGTGTGTACCACTCCTTGTTGTAGCCCCAACTGAAATACAAATTTCCGTTGCCCACAAAGCCCAAGCGGCTTTTCTTTCCCCCTTCTTTTGCTGCCGCACTTAGCGTAACCAACAGCACGAAGAGCATACCTGTCATGCGTAAAATAGACTTCATTTCCGTGTACGTTTCAACGGTGGCAAAGATAAACCAATTGCCCGGCTTGATTACAAAAAAACAACGACCTGCCTTTGGATTGCAAGGCAGGTCGTTGTGTGTATTTCATTTTACTGTTGGCTATTCAAGCATGACAATTCATCTTTTTTATTTCCTCACCAACCATTTGCCTATTTCCTTGAAACTCACCTTTTTCCCGTACATCAATATACCCGTTCGGTATATTTTCCCGGCCATCCAGCTGGTACCCAAAAAGCCCAAAACCAACAATGCGGCCGACAATGCCAATTGCCACCAAGGCACGTCGCCAAAGGGTATGCGCCCCATCATCACTATGGGCGAGGTAAGCGGAAATATGCTGCCGAATACGGCCAGGCTGCCATTGGGGTTTTTCAGGGCAGAAAACATGATGTAAAATGAAAAAACAATGGGCAGCGTAATGGGCATAGTGTATTGGCTGCTGGCCTGCGGGTCTTCGTCCACAAGGCTGCCCACGGCGGCGAACAAAGCCGCATACAAGAAGTAACCACCCATGAAATAAAACACGAACCATAAAATTATGGCCAACCAGTTGGTACCGTTCAGTATGGCCAATAGTTCGCCGGTATTGCCCGCCGCCGCGGCAGTTTGGCCGGCAGTGGCAGCATTCATGTTGCTTATGGCCATGCCCGAAGTCATCATGGGCAAGCCAATGGAGGCAAAGGCCACTATCACCACTATCCATATCAGCACTTGCGTAAGGCCCACCATGGCCACTCCTATTATTTTTCCCAGCATCAGTTGCATGGGTTTTACCGAGCTTACTATTATCTCGGCTATCCTGTTGGTTTTTTCTTCCGTTACGCTGCGCATCACGCTCATGCCGTACAGCAACAAGAACAGGTACAATACAAAACCGCAAAACCCGCCTATGGCCATAGCCGCTTCGTTGCTTTTCACGCTGCCATCTTTCAGGCTTTCGGCGGTTATGCCTATGCTCTGTTCCTGCAAAGTTTTCAGTTGGTCGTTGCTGATGCCGGCGGCGGTCATGCGTTGGTCGGTAAGTATTTGGTTCAGGTCGTCGGCTATGTCGTTTTCGGTGCCTACGCCGGGTTGTTCGTCGTAAAACAACCTGAATTTTATCTTTTCGCTTTTGTAGTCGAACTTGGGGACGTACAGCAGGCCATCGTATTGTTCCGCATCAAACCCTTTCTTTTTTTCTTCTATATCTCCGGTAGCCATGGTGTATTTCAGGGCTTCCGTATTTTTTAGTTTCGGTGCGAACAAACCACTTTCGTCCACCACCATTATGTTTTTTGTATCCCCTTTGTCGGCGGCTATAAGCCCCATCAGCCCGCCAAAAACCACGAACAACAAGGGTATGGCCAAGGTGGCTATCAAGAAAGATTTCTTTTTTACGCGGCTCAAATATTCGCGCTTTATTATTATCCAAGTCTTGTTCATCGCTAATGCTTTTTAAGGAATTTTATAGGGAAGTAAAGGCGCGTGCGGCCGAAGTGCCCTGCACCAGTTTTATGAAAATATCGTTCAACGAAGGCAATAGTTCTTCAAAACTATTAATCTGCCGGCCATTGTTGATGTAAAATTGCAACACGTCGTTGGCCGTGAAGCCGTCATTTAATTGAAACGTTATTTTATGCTCCGTCTTGTGGAGCAATGCTATGAAATCGGGCAACTGCGCTATGGGGTCGCCGGCAATGCCCAAGCTGTAAATATTTTCCTTGAAGTCTTGCTTCACCTGCCTTACCGAGCCGTCCAGTATTTTTTTGCCCTGGTTTACCAGTATTATCTGGTCGCATATTTCCTCTACCTGTTCCATGCGGTGGGTGCTGAATATGATGGTGGTGCCGTTTTGTGCCAGCCTGAATATTTCGTCCTTCAGTATGTTGGCATTTACGGGGTCCAGGCCGCTAAAAGGTTCGTCCAATATCAACAGTTTGGGATTGTGTACCACCGTGGTGACGAATTGCAGTTTTTGGCCCATGCCCTTGCTCAGGTCTTCCACCTTTTTGTCCCACCACGACACCATGTCCAGCCGCTTGAACCAAGCCTTGCTGCGTTCTTCGGCCTCGCGGGCGGCCAACCCGCGCAATTGCGCCAGGTACACCGCCTGTTCGCCGGTTTTCATTTTTTTGTAGAGGCCGCGCTCCTCGGGCATATAGCCCATTTCGCCCACATGTTTATCCGGCACAAAAGGCTCGCCGTTAAACATTATGTTGCCCGAATCGGGGTAAAAAATACCCGTAATCATGCGCAGCAGCGTACTCTTGCCCGCGCCATTGGGGCCCAGCAAGCCAAAGATGCTGCCCTGCCGTATGTCGAAGCTAATGTCGTCGACGGCCTTTTGCGTGGCGTAATATTTCTTTAAATTTTGGACGGTTAGCAGCATAATATCTATTTCAAAACTCAAAATTAAAAATTCAAAATTATAGGCCCGACAACATTGATACAAATTCCTTTTCGACCAATCAACGCATATTCAAGGCCAATGTACGCATATCGTCGCCGGTCAACACAAAATCTGCTTCGAGGTAATGCCGTGGCAGCAAGCCTTTGGCGCGCTCTGCCCATTCCAATATGCACCAGCCGTTGGCGGGCTGCAATATATCTTCCACACCGGCGTTCGCGGCTTCGTCCTCGTTGGCCAGGCGGTACAGGTCGGCATGGTAAATGGTTTTGTCCTGCCCGGCTTTATCTTTAAAATGATATTCGTTGATAATGGAAAAAGTAGGGCTGCCAACGGTATCTTCCACGCCCAAGTGACGGCAAAGCGCAGCCGTGAAGGTCGTTTTTCCCGCACCCAAGCCACCATTGAAAAGTATTAATTTGTGATGCCTGGCTATTTGCCAAAACCGGGCAGCAGCGGCATCTATGGTTGCAAGCGTATAGGATATTTGCATAGGGACAAAGGTAAGCAGGCAGGGGCAACGACCCAAAAAGGCAATTTATTTCCACCAACATTAGCAACAATTTATAGGCCCATAGCAACCCAAATCAACTTATCTTAAAAAAAACATTTCATTTTACCGTACTTTTTTGTGAAATTTGCCATACTTACGATGGGTTAGTAAGTAAAGCTCTGCCGCCCCGGGTTTCTTCGCCGGGGCGGTTTTTGCGTTTATGCCAAAACAAAAGCACCATTCATTGCGGAATGGTGCCTTGAATTTTGAATGATTGACGATGTTAGAATTTTACGGCAAGCTTCACGTTGATGAGCCTGGAAGAAAGCCTATTCGGCACTGCGTACAATTTGTTGCTCGAATAATCTTGTATCCATTGGTAGCTCAATGTGTTTTGGATAGCCAGCAGGTTAAACACTTCGGCACTCAACCACACACTTTTAAGGTAACTGAAAAAACTGTAAGCAGGTTTGTTCTTCCTATTGCCGTCCACCAACAAAGCAGAGAAACCTATGTCGGCACGTTTATAATCCGGGATACGGAGTTGGTAATTTGGGTCCAGGCCCTTGCCCGAAGGGCTGAAAGGCAAGCCCGTGGCGTAGATTAGGTTGAGGTACATTTTAAAGTTCTTGTTGCGCGGCAGGTAATCGCTGAAGAACATGCCGAAATTCAACCGTTGGTCGGTAGGTCGTGCAAAGTACTCGCCATAGCTGTTGGTACTCGAATCCCATAGTTGGTTTTCTGTTTTCAGGTAGCCTATGCTCACCCACGATTCCGCATCTTTTACCAGTTCGCCATACAGCCTGGCCTCGGCACCATAGGCATATCCGCGGCCATTGTTGTTGGCGTAGTACCTGATGCGCACATTATCGTATTCGTAAGGCACCAAGTCCCACAATCGCTTGTAATATGCCTCTGCGGTAAACTTGAATATACGGCTGCCCCACATCAAAAAATTATAGTCCAGGCCGCCCGCCGCATGAAACGATTTTTGTGCTTTCAGGCCTGTATTGACCACGCCTTCCATATTGCGCATTTCGCGGTAAAACGGCGGCTGGGCATATAGGCCGCTCGCTATCCTGAACACCACGTCGTGCTTCCACCTTGGCTTTACGGCATATTGTACCCTTGGGCTTATTACCGGCTCATCATTCAGGAACGAGTAATTGGCCCGCAGGCCGAGGTTCAGTGTCATGGTGTTGCCGAGCAGTATGTTGTCCTGCAAAAATCCCGATATGCGCAGGTAGTCCACGGCATTGTTGCCACGGTAGGTACGCGCCATTTTTATTTCTTCGTCATCGAATGGTTGGGTAAAGCCCGCACTGTCCCTTCGTTGCCATTCCATCAATTGGTCGTCTATGCTTACGTAAGTAAAATCCGCACCCCACTGGATGTAGTTTTTGCCTGCGTCGTGGCTGCCGCGCAGCGCCATCGTACCCACATTGGCGGTAAGGTAATTGCGCGCAAAATCTTGGAATATGCCCGTGCCCAAACTGTATTTCTCTTGGCCGAAAGTCGATTTGCCCAAATCTACCTCCAAGGAATAAAAACCGTACTCGCCGATTATGTCGTAGGTTTCGCGTTCGTTGGTTTGAAAGCCGGATGCCAGCAGCTTTATTTTCGTCTTCTTGTCGGGCCTCCACGACAGCGCCATGCCGGCAAACCTTGTATCGAATTGGTCTATCTCTTGGCCGGTATAGTTGGTGCGCAATTTGTACGCCTCGTTGATGTAGCCAAAAGCCGCTTCGCTTTTGGTAGGCACGAAACTGAAACGGTTGCGGGCGTAGTTGCCTATAGCTTCCAGCTCCCAATGTTCGTTGAACCTATAATTGAGCAATACTTGTATGTCGGTGAAACTGGGGTTGTATTGCCCCTTGGTGGGCTGCGACTGCAATAGGTACTGATTGGTTTTTTGCCGGGCACCCACGAGGTAGGTAAATTTTTTGTTTTTGGAAGCACCCTCCAAGTGCGCATTGGCACCCAGCAAGCTCAACAATACCGAACCGGCAAATTTCTTGGGCCTTTTGTAGGTTACGTCCAATACCGAACTCATCTTGTCGCCGTATTTGGCCTGAAAACCGCCTACCGAAAAATCGACGCCGGCCGCAAGGTCGGAATTTACGAAGCTCAACCCTTCCTGCTGGCCGCTGCGCACCAAAAACGGACGATAGATTTCAAAGTCGTTGACGTACACTAAGTTTTCATCGTAGTTGCCGCCGCGCACGGTGTATTGCGAGGTAAGTTCATTCTTGGAGCCAACTAATGTTTTGATAAAACCTTCCACGCCGCCTATGGGGCTTGGGTTCAAGTCAACATTTTCCAAGTTTACCACTACACCGCCCGCCTGTAGCCTGTTTCGCTGGTCTTTTATCTCTACTTCCTGTATGATGTTGGTGAGCTTGTGCAGCACCACATCGTGCGCCAAGCCTTCGCTGCCTGTATTTTTCAGCGTAAAACTTTCGGGTTCGTACAGCAGGCAGGTAATTTTGACAAAAGCCTTGTCGGCTTCGGGTAGCGTTAGTTGGTATAAACCATTGGAATCGGTAGTGGCCATTGCGCCACTATTGGTTTCCTGCACCGACACCAAGTAGAGCGGTCGCCCTTCTTCATCGGTAATCTTGCCGGTCAGGGTTTTGTTTTGTGCCGATAACACAAGGGGGCTTGATAAAAACAACAGGCACAACAGCCCAATACTCTTTTGTAAAAACATATCCGTGTCAAAGAAAACGAAAAATATCGGATTTTGTTGCGCCTGTCGTTCAACCGGTGCATTTCAATTTTTCGCTAATGGAAAAAGGAATAAAAGGGTTAAATTTAAGAAATAAAACCATTTATCATGACCCAAGAAGAATATCTGGAAGCAGCCGCAAGACGGTATGAGGAACTTCAGTGCCTCAATTTGATAACATATTTTTATGACTACGAAACGGAATTTGTAAAGATCTGGCAAGACTTGGGTCGGAAAGTATTATAGAAATGGCTATACTAAAATTTTAATGGAAGGCCCCAGCCACTGTTTACAATGAAAACCATACTTGCTTCTACCGTTTATAGGGGTTGGGGCTGATGTGTTCCCACTAAAAGCAAATTAATGCTTCATTTTATTTCCATTAAAATTTTACTATAGTCATAGAAAATATAGGTAATCCAGACAAGGATCATCGTAAAAAAACCTCACGACTCAGGGTTATATAACAATAAACAACGAACATCCATCCAGCAAAGGGAAAAATGGGTTTCAGATATCTCCGAAATTACAGGAACTTATGGTTTATGCCGCCCAGGCAGATAGCTATGAGAGTTGCAATGAAGTGTTGGAAAAATATATAAATGTATCGGTAAGCGCAACTCAGGTATGGCGGGTTGCCAATGTACATGGAGAGGAAATAGGTAAAACCATTTCAGAGGAAGTACTATTAACTCCCTGCAAAGCGGATGAAGTGATTTACGCTATGGCAGATGGCTCAATGGTATTTACAAGAGAACAGGGATGGAAAGAAGTAAAAGTAGGTCGTATATTTAAAACTCATCCTGTGTTCACGCGGAGGGAAAACCAGGCTGGATAAGCAATTCACAATATTTGGCATACCTGGATACCCATAAAAAATTTACGTCAGAGATGGAGAAGTTATTAAACCATTATAGTAATAACAAACAGCCTGTTGTCTTTATATCTTGGAGCGACGTGGATAAAAAAACCGGATAGAAGATGCCTATCCGGAGGCGATATCTGTATTGGATTTTTACCATGCCAGTGAACACTTACATGATTATGCCAAATGCGAAATTAAAGATGATCTTAAAAGACGGCAGTGGATAGAAAAACATGTGGAATTATTACAGAATGTTGAAGTTCAAAAAATAATAGATGAGTTAAACAACCTTCCATTAAAATCTGAGCAGGCAGAGCAATTGATTGCATACTACGATTCAAATAAAACAAGAATGAATTATCCAATGTACAAAAAGCTGGGAGCAGGTATTATTGGTTCAGGAGCCATAGAGTCGGCACACAGAACAGTGGTGCAATATTTTCAACAATCCTGCAAGTGGCGATTATACTTTGAAAGTTCTGCCTATGCCATCAACAAAGGCAGCAACACACTCAACACCACCACCACCGATTTGGCAGGAAACGCAAGGGTTTATGATACGGTAATAGATTTGGGAGCGTATGAGTATCAGTCCGAAACCACCTTGCCCGTAACGCTCATCAGCTTTACCGCCGTGAAAAAAGGCACTACCGCCCTGCTGCAATGGCAAACGGCACAGGAGGTGAATAACAAAGGGTTTGAGGTGGAACGCTCCGCCAATGGAAAGACTTTTGCCAAAATCGGTTTTACCGCAGGTGCCGGTACGACCACAGTCGCACAACAATACCGATACACAGACCCATTGCCGCTTTCCGGCGTGAACTATTACCGCTCGAAACAAATAGATGCGGACGGCGGTTATACGTATTCGACCATCCAAACGGTCAGTTTCCCCACCGCAACAGGCATAAAAGTCTATCCGAATCCTGCAACCGGCGTGATGAACATCACCCTTGCCGGTGCAAAAGGTGTGCTGACCATCGCCGGTGCTTCCGGCAAAACGGTGAAAACAGTCACCATCTCCGGCGCGGGAACATTGCAAATAGACATTTCCGCTTTAAATCCCGGCGTGTATTTCTTCCGAATGGACGGACATAGCGGGAGTTTTGCGAAGGAATAAAAGTGTTAGCCCCGACCCTTCCGGAGCGGCCCGCCAACTTCGTCCATCAACAAGTTGGGGATAGAAATTGGGGATACAGGGGTTGCCGTAATTGTGTTTTTACATGGTTGTCGTAACAACGGGATTGAATAGTATTGCCAACATAGGCAACCAAGTTCCTCGGTGTCTTGGTGCGATATTCATTGCACAAAACTATCCGGTGTGCGGTTATTGGCTGTGTCAAAATATAAACGAGGAGACCTAATGGCCTCCTCGTTTATTGTCCGGCAATATTTTGAAACAATCTTTTACGCTACCTTATCAAGGTTACGTTGCCGCTATAATTTTCGGTTTTGGCATTTTTATACACAACCTGTATTTGGTATATGTACACGCCCCCGGGTTGGTCTTGGCCATTGAACCTGCCATCCCAACCACGGCCGTCGGTACGGGTAGTTTCAAATACTTTTTGGCCCCAACGGTTGTAGATAATCATTTGGAAACCCACTACCCCACTGGCCAATAGCTGGCGCGGATAAAAATAGTCGTTGTTGCCATCATTGTCGGGGGTAAAGGCATTGGGGATGTCGGTATAACAATCCTTTTTAACCTCTATGGATGCGGAAGTGGCGCAATCATCCAAAGTAGCGGTAACGGTATAGATGCCCGGCTGTTTTATCTCTATACCCGAAGTGGTGGCTCCGGTATTCCACAACCATTTTATGGCAGAGTTAGACGCATTGTGCACATCGGCTACGCTTATCGCGTTCCCGTCCAGGCACAATACGGTGTCCGGCCCCAAATCTACGATGGGATAGGCCGTAACCACCACCGAATCCGTTGCCGTGGTGCTGGCACATACCGGATAGCTGGCAGTGGCAGTTATCCAATACGTACCCTCATTGTCGAACCTGTGCTGAGTGGTGTTGGGTTCGCTCCAGGTGGTGCCATCGCCAAAATCCCAAGCAAGGTTTACTGCCGGTTGCAAATAGTTGGCAGTAAACGTCACTTGGTCGCCTACGCATATTTTGTGCTTATCGGTCACTATCTCGAGGAAAGGCAACGAGTCCACGTAAATGGTAGTGGTGGCTGTATCGTAGCAAGGTATGGTATCGTTAATGATTAAGGTTACTTGCCTCGTGCCTGCCAATGCGAATACATGTGTGGGGCTAAAGGTGGTGGAGGTGGTGCCGTCGCCAAAATCCCAATGGCTCTGGTACGCCCCTATCGATTGGTTGGTGAACGTTACCGGTGTGCCATCTGTTTGGCAAACGGAATCTATATCGTTGGTAAAGGCTGCCGACAGGGGATGGTCTATGGTTATTACTTTAAGCGCGGAGTCCACGCAACCGTCCAAATCCAGCATTTTCAATGTTACGTTGTACAATCCCTGGTCTTGGTATATATGGGTTGGGCTGGTGGCGGTATCGAGCGGCAGGGTGCCGTCGCCGTAATCCCACCAATAGGTACCCGGTTCGCTTGTGTTGCTAAAGACTACGGTATCTTCCGTACAGCCAACGTGTATTTGGTAATCAAAGTTTACGTCGGTATAATTAAGTTTTACCGCAATGCTGACCGATGTATCGCTGCATCCCGAATCGGTGGTACCCACCACGTAATAAGTGCCATTTACCGAGGCATCATGCGTATAGCCCGTTTCCCCCGAAATAGCCACCCCATCCAGAAACCATTGGTAATGCGCAAAGGTATTGGACGAGGGATTGCTGAGCGCTATGGTGCTGTAAGGTTCGTTGCACAAAGTCCTATTTACCGGATTAACCAAACCTACATCAGCCGCAGGAAACACCACCACTTCCGTAGTTGCCAGACAGCTATCGCCGTCTTGCGACACTGCCAGCAATTGAAAATCGTATGTACCGGCAGCGGTGGGAGTGTATGTCGCATTTAAGGTGTTGGCGGTATAGCCACTTGGCCCGGTCCAATAATAGCTGAATGTATTGACAGTATCCAAGTTAGTGCCTGATAAATATACCGAACCACCCAAACAAACCGGACCGCTGTTTCCGGCACTTAGGCCACAAATAATGTCGCAATCGGCAGAGCCTGTACCCGAAGTTTGCGTAAAATTGATAGTTCCCGGGCTATTGCCATAGTTGGTCAATAGGACTATATACACCTGCCCGGCCACAGCGGCGGCCGGCGTACTGGCTCCGGGCGCGCCACTGCAAGGCCCGGCGGAACCACCCGCCGTGCCTATGCCTATGATTTCGGTGGCAGAAGCAGAATAGCTGGATTGAATGGGCAAATCGCCATTGGAAATGGTATCGCAACCGTAAGCCTTGCTGGGATAAGGCCCGTACAAGGCAAAATCCACATCAGAATTGCCGGAGGTTGTTTGCGTAATGGTGATTTGAATAGTGCCGGAAGTGGCCACTTGCATGTAATACCATATCGGATTGGGCTGCGTGAGCACGCAACCATAATTGTAAGGCGGCGAGGCGGGCGCGGTTATCGTATTACCACTGGTATTGTTGAACGTATAAGCCGTGTCGGTACAAAATGGGTCTGCATCGCAAGGATAGGCAACGGACGTCTGCGCCCCACCTGTATGGGGCAACAAAAGAAAGAGCATACATACCAACGCCGATATTGACGTTAGTTGCCCTTTTCTTGAAAGAGAATAGATGCTGTTATTCATTGAACTGGTATTAATTTGAAGCCTGCGCCGCGGCAAAAATTATTTTAAGAATTACGGTTTGGGATGAATCACGATAACATAATTGGTATGGTCCACTACTACCTTGTAATCTTCCTTGGGGTAAAAGTTAAAGAAGTATTTCATTGGATTAAATGTGGCTGCGCTAAAATTTTGCTCATCCCGGGTCAAAAGCGGATTGTATTTGTTTTTCAAAACAATGGAAGAAAGCCGGGGCAAGCGATTGTCCTGCGCCGTCGGGGCATCATCCATCAGTTCCACACGACCCAATTCTTCGGCATATACAAGCAACAATTCCGGCGTCATGTAGGTAGTTACAGTGCCGTAAAGTTCCTCAGCAAATTGCGCGGTTTTGCTTTTAAATTCCACGCCGCTTATTATGGTTGTTTGGGCGTTGACATGGAAAGAGATTAAAGAAACGAAACCCAAAACCGATGCTATAAAAAATCGTTGAAACATTCGCCAAAAAATTTTTCCGAAAGTTAATAAAAAGAAACGACATTTTAGCATTACAAGATAACTTTTTTTTCCGACACCAACATTTTCCCCTAAAATACCGGTTAATTACAAAAAGAACGCTACAAACTCAGGGCAATGTACAGATGCTGTCCAACGTCCACGCTTCGGGTTTGTCGGCAAAACAGGCTTTGGCCAATGTCCGGGTTTCGGCAAAAAAATCGGTGTGGCGGGTAATTGTCCAAAGCTTGTTCGGAATGCCACTGGCGGGCAAAAAACGCCTTTTCTTGGTGCTGATAAATCCTTGAATCCATTTGTATGATTGGCTCCTGTAAAAACTTTCAAATAATTTGATGTTGTCCCTGATGAAAGCTGTACGGTACGAAGAAAGGGAATTAAGTTGTAAGAAATGGACAGTTATTTTTAATAATCAGACATTTTGTGTCAATCTCGGACAGGGTTCTGCAACTAAAGGTGTATGTGAAAGTTACGTATTTCGGCAGGAGTTAGTCCCGTAAATGCTTTTACATACTTAGTAAAAAAAACTCACATCTAAAAACTGTAATCTTTCTGAAATCATACTTAGCGATTCCTTCCTGTTTTGAATAATATTAAGTACCACCTTTACAACGAGGTGGTAACGAATAATGTGCTACGGAGTTTCTTGATATACGGCATTGCAAACCCTTAATAAGGTTTTAGGTGAAATATTTAATCTATTTGCAAATTCAGGAACAGATAGTTGATGGCAGATGTTGAGGTCAAAAAATATAGTATTTAGCATTTCGGCTTGATAAATATATTGTGTAGGAAATGTATTTTGTTTCAAAAAAGGTACGGGGTCGAATAGTCTTTAAAGAATATTGTTGTGGTTTCTTGAAGCAAAAAAGTCATTGGGGCAAACCAATGGTTTGCTCTCTTGATATTTTTGACGAAACAGCCATAATTTGGGGTTAATGGACAAAAAAGTTGACAAAACCATTCAAAAGCCTTACTGTGATTAG
>JASGFI010000065.1:0-15266 GCA_047605615.1 Edaphocola sp.
CAATGACATTAATTCCCTCTTATTTATGATAACTTAGAACACAACAGCCCTGCCCTACCCCCTCACATCCACCGCATCCCTCATGGCATTGCCCAAAATATTAAAAGCCAAGACCAATATCATGATGGCCAAACCGGGAATGAGTGCGGGCAGCGGGTTTCCGGCTATCAAAAAATTGTAATGCTCCTTAATCATCAGTCCCCAGGAGGGCGTGGGCGGCTGCACTCCTACCCCCAAGAAACTTAGGCCTGCCTCTACCAATATAGCCGTGGCAAAGTTTGCAGCCGCCATCACCATCAAGGGGCCGGTAATGTTGGGCAAAACATGGTGTACCAATATGCGGCTATCGCTAAAGCCCAATGCACGAGCCGCTACTATAAAATCCATTTCCTTCAACTGCTTTACCTGCCCGCGTATGAGGCGCGCCGCACTCACCCACGATGTAAGGCCAATGGCTATAAATATTTCCCAAAACCCCTTGCCTATGGTAAGCGTTATGGCAAAAACCAACAACAGCGTGGGTATCGACCATAGTATGTTGATTACGTACATCACCGCATCGTCGGCACGGCCACCATACCAACCCGCTATGGCGCCCATTACAAAACCTATGGTTAAAGACAACAGCACCGAAACCACGCCCACCGCAATGCTCACCCTTGTGCCCACCAATAACCTTGACAGTATATCGCGGCCATACCTATCGGTGCCGAGCCAAAATTTGCGATGACCCATGCGGTTGTCTTTTATCCAAGCAAGGACATCTGCACCATTGGGCACGCCCAATGGTGCCAAGGAATAACTTAGGGTATCTTCCATGCCTGCGTCAATGTAGTGGCGCACATATACGGTGGCTCCGTTCACAAAATATCCATTTATCGGCACGTAGTTGTAGGGCGTTGGTTGGCCATTGAAAAATGCGCTTAGCCTGCCCGGTTGCTCCGGTTCGTGCTGTTTGGGCACCAACAAAAAATCTTTGCCAAACCCCGCCGGACGGGCACTCAGCTCCACTATCATGTTGTTGGCAAAGGGCGTATTGTCGGTAGCTAACGGATAGGCAAACACGGCTACCAAAATGGCCAGCACTATGAAGAGCAACGCAATGACTGCGGGCTTTCGGTGTAGAATTTTGGATATGATGTTGTTGTTTGCAGCCAAGGGAAAATATAGTTCCGCTATTGAAAAATATGGGCTAAGATAAACTAATTATGCCGCACACAAGATAGTTTCGGGCATTTAAAGATCCGTCTCCGACAATCCTATCGCACCCAAAAAACAGTTTCCCCGGCAATCGAAAAATTGGCAGTCTCCCTTGCGCCCAAGTTGGATTGCTCTTACCTTTAGAGGCAAGGTCAAGGCGTATTCCATAGCAGTGGTGCAAAAAAAGCACCTACATTGCCGTAAGTGCTTTCTTCAAAAAGTGCTCCCACTCGGGCTTGAACCAAGGACCCCCTGATTATGAGTCAGGTGCTCTAACCAACTGAGCTATAGGAGCCAATCACTTTGGGGTGATTCCCTTTTTGAAAGGGTGGCAAAGGTAAATAAATACTTTTATTCTCGCCAAATTTATTTTCGTGTTTCCACTTGGGCATAATCAACGGAAAGGAACTCCCGGACTTGGAAAGTTTCTACAATGAAATCGACCGACCATGTATCAAAATCTTGATTAAGGCAGCTGATGGGTTTACTACAAGAAAACCGGTTTCGATGCAAATTAAATCGTAACTTTCCGTAAAGTTTCTGCTGAGATGAAAAGGTGTTTTCTCTTTTTATTGATTTTGTTTGCCGCAAACGTTTCGGCGCAGGAAAAACACGCCGCCAAAGATTTTTTGAAATCTAAAATCGCGCTGGCAAATGCGCAGATAGAACAGCGCAAACTCGCCGATGCCGAAAAAAACGCCCAAATAATTGTAGAACTTGCCAAAAAACAAAATGACAAATTCAGCGAAGCAGTAGGCAATATGTTTTTGGGACAAGCAAATCTCTATTCCAATCAGCAGGAAAAAGCCATTCCTTATTTTGAAGCCGCCATCAACAATTATTTTTCCAAGCACGATTCGCCGGAAGCGGCTCTGGCTTACAACGACTATGCCTACACTTGGGGCGAGTTGGGAAACCTCGACAAAAAAACCGAAAACCTATTGATTGCACTTAGGATAAACGAAAGGATCAAGCCTGTTTCCCACGCCGAAATGGCAACCGTTCTCGGCAATCTTTCCACCACTTACCTCGAACTGCGACAGACGGACAAAGCCATAGAATACGCCAAAAAATCTTTGGAAAACAGGGAAAAATCGGGCGATGTGAACAAACTTGCCTTGGGCTATTGCAATATGTGCCAAATGTATCGGGGCGTGGATTCGGCAGAGGCGGAAAACTACCGGAATCTCTGCATAAAATACGCCGAAAAATCAAAAAACGAGGAGAGAATCATACAATCATACATTTCTTCCGCTTTACTTTTCAGCGACAAAAAAAATCCGGATTCCGCAATGGTTTACGAACAGAAAGCGATTGGTTTTCTGGAAAAAACAGGCAGCAATCCGGCGATGCTTTCGCGGCGTTACCTGGCGATGGCGATGCACACGATTACGCTCGGCAAAGATTCGGCGACGGTGCTTGGCTATCTGGACAAATCCCGAAATATTGCCCTGCAAAACAAAGACAAACCAACGCTTCGGGAAATCAATTTCCAGTATTACACATTTTATAAAAAGGAAAAAAATTTTGAAACGGCGTTGGAATATTACCGCAATTTTATGAAATACCGCGACAGCGTGATTACCGAAAACACCAATACCAACATAGCCGAACTGGAAACCAAATACCAAACCGAAAAAAAGGATTATCAAATAAAACAACTCTCTGCCGACCAGAAAATCAAACAATTACAAATACAAAAACAAAACGCCGAACTGGCAGGAAACAAACTTCTGGCGGCGCAAAAAGAAAAGGAAATCCAATTGCTTTCTCAGGAAAAAGAATTGCAGGAACTCAGAATTAACCAGCAGAAAAAAGAACTCGAAAGACAGCAACTCACGGCACTCTCCAACAAACAAAAACTGCAAATCGCCGAACAGGAAAAAACCATTCAAAACCGAAAACTGAGAAATTCAACAATCATACAATATCTGTCTTTCGGGCTTATCGGTTTGGTTTCCGCTTTGGCATTTTTCCTGTTCAACCGCTATCAACTGAAACGCACCATAAAAGAACAACAGCAACTGCTGAAAGTAAGGGAAAATATTGCCAAAGATTTGCACGACGAAATCGGCTCTACACTTACCAGTATCAAAATCCTGTCGGAAGTTTCAGACAAAACGTTGGACAAAAACCCAAACAAAGTTTCCGAATTTCTGCACCGTATTACCGAGCAATCAGTGGTGGCGCAGCAAGGTATCAGCGATATCGTGTGGAGCGTAAAACCCGAAAACGACAGTTTGGAACAAATGGTGGTCCGAATGCGGGAATATGCTGCCCAAACCTTGGAAAACAAAAATATTGTAACCAAAATTTCCATTGACGAAAAATTGCTGGGAGAGAGTTTGGATATGCTGCAACGGCGGGATTTTTTGATGATTTTCAAAGAAGCCGTGAACAATATTGCCAAATATGCAGATGCTACGGAAGTGAATGTTTCGCTGGAAAAAATGGAACATCAACTTTGCCTGAAAATCGCCGACAACGGAAAAGGTTTTGATGCCGCACAAACCAAAAACGGAAACGGACTGCACAATATGAAAACCCGTGCGGAAGCCATCGGCGCAGGCTTTAGAATAAATTCGGAAATAGGGAAAGGAACCGCGGTTGAGCTGGTGCTGGATAACGTGTAATTATATTTAAACATCAATTAAATAAAAAATGAAATAGTTTGTTAGCCATTGTATTGAAAACAAGACAACAAAATGCATTGCTTATACTTTTAATTTGTATAGGCTGAAAGTTGAAGTCGGCAAAACTTGTAATAACCAGCAAGTTTCAGACAGTCGGGGCAACAATGCAGACCAAACTTTTACTTATTGTAAAGTTTGGTCTATTTAAAATGGCTATATTTGCAGACCAAACCTTTATTTTTTACAAAGTTTGGTCTATAGGTTAATAAATATGAAGCAAATAATACGACAAGATTATTTAGATACACTTATCGGATTGAAAGATAAAAATCTGATAAAAATGCTTACGGGCGTAAGGCGTTGCGGAAAAAGCACCGTGATGCAACAGTTTCGTGATTATCTGAAAACGCAAGGTGTAAAGGACAAGCAAATCGTTTTTATGAATCTGGAAGATTTTGAAAACGAAAAATGGCTCAATGATACCAGCGGTTTGTATTATCATATCTTCAACCAATTGGACAATTCCGAGCCGTGTTACGTGTTTCTGGACGAGGTGCAAAACGTTAAAGAATTTGAGCGTTTAGTCGATGGTTTGTACGTAAAACCCAATATTGACGTATATGTTACCGGCTCAAATGCTTATCTGTTGAGTAGTGAATTGGGAACGTTGCTCACAGGCAGATATTATGCTATTCATATTTTGCCGTTTTCGTTCAAAGAATATCTTTTGACACAGGAAGATGTTTCCAGAACGGATTTGCTGTTTGCTCAATATATGCAGAACGGCGGAATGCCGGGAACGATAGAATTATTGGATAAAGATATTCCGAATTATGTAAAAAGTGTAGTGGACAACATTATCCAGAAAGATATTTTGGTGCGCTATAATTGGCGAAGTCAAGCGTATTTTGACAAGACAACTGCATTTTTGTTCGATACAATTGGCTCTATTATTTCGCCCAAAAAAATAACCAACACACTGCAAACTGCCGGAATAAAAATATCGCACAATACGATTAGCAGTTATTTAGAAGCACTTACCGAATGTTACCTGTTTTACAAAGTAAAACGCTATGACCTGAAAGGCAAGCAATTATTGATGACACAAGAAAAATATTACACCGCCGATTTAGGATTCAGAAAATATTTTCTTGGCGACAAATCCAATAGAGATGCAGGACACAATTTAGAAAATATTGTGTATCTGGAATTGATAAGACGAGGAAATGAAGTATATATCGGCAAGGCAAATGATACCGAAATAGATTTTGTCGTAAAAACACCGCAAGGCGACCAAGAATATTATCAAGTTGCGTGGAGCACTTGGCAGGAAACTACTTGGGAACGGGAAATCCGTCCGTTTGAAAAAATAAAAGATTACAACAAACGCACACTTTTGACAATGGACGTAGAACCCGAAAGTTCTTATAAAGGAATACAAAAAATTAATGTAATTGATTGGTTGTTAAAATAATACAAGAAAACAATCAAGTCAAAATCATCGTTAAAGCAAACATTGCTTCACGTGACACTTAGAGAATGTTTTTAAAATTTGCACTGTCATTTTACGCTTTGTACCGAAACCGATAAAAACCACATAAATATGTGATTGCCTGCCCCGAAAAACCATTCTAATTTTGCAGTATGGCGATTAAAATCCTTTTATACGATGATAACGAACTCATTCGGAAAACCATTCCGCTGCTGTTAAATGCAGAAGAAATGCAGGTCGTCGCTACGCAAAAAAATCCCAAATCCGTAATTGGCGATATTGAAAAATTTTCGCCGGATATTATTTTGATGGACATCGATATGCCGGGAATGAACGGTGTGGAAGCGGTGCAAAAAATCCGTTCGGCAGACGAAAACTTACCTGTTGTAATGCTCACGGTTTTTGAAGACAACGCCCATATTTTCGATGCCATCTGTGCCGGAGCATCGGGTTATATCCTCAAAAAAAATGTGAGCGAAGAAATAGAAAACGCCATAAAAATGGCACTGAAAGGCGAAGCACCAATGACGGGAAGCGTTGCCAAAAAAGTGCTTCAAATGCTGCCGAGAGCAAACAATTCGGAACAGAAAACCCATAATCTTTCTGCCAGGGAAAACGATATTTTGCAACTTTTGGTAAAGGGTTTCAGTTACAAAATGATTGCTTCGGAACTCTATATCAGTATTGATACGGTGCGTTTCCACATCAAAAAAATCTACGAAAAATTGCAGGTGCATTCCGCCACCGAAGCCGTTTCCAAAGCGTTGAAAAACCGATGGACGTAAAAAAAACCACATTTTTATGTAGTTGATTTGTCTTTTACCGCCGTCTAACTTTGTCGTGACAAAATGTTTGTCTTTAAAAACAATGAGTCATGAAAAGAATTTTCACATTATTGGCGGTAACGCTATTCTTGAACGAGGCAACGGCACAAGACAAAGGTTTTGTGCATATTGCAACTGCTGGAAATACGGTGTCCAACAGGACTTATATCGACCATCCGGATTTAAACGGAAATCCTTCTGCCAAATTCTTGTTTTCCCAACACTATAATGGTATCGAAAACCCTAACCCCACCGGAATATGGTACAATAGCGGCACCTCGAAATGGGCTATATTTAATGAAAACCTTGTTGATATGCCCGCAGGGATTCAGTTCAATATTTACATCCCCGATGACAGCCCCGCAACCATACACGTTGCAGATACTTCAAATATATTGGAGCATCAAACGGCTTTAAGCGGTTACAACCAAACCGACTATCTTTTTTACAACAATTATTGGAACGCAAACAATGTTTACAATCCCTTTGTATATGGGAACTACTACAACGGGGCAAACAGGTTGTTGTATGGAGAAAGCCTTCATTATGTACCTGATGGTTCGGCATTTTTTGTGATGCTTGGTTCAGATGGAAGCGCAACCCGGTTTTCCCAGGCATCCAATTCATCAAACATTATAGTCGGCGGTTCAATGCGCATAGACCACCCGTCTTTGAACAACAATCCCGACGCTGTCTTTTTGTATAGTCATTATTGGGGTTATCCCACAGGTGAAAACACGACCTATTTGCCCTATGTGACCGACGTGGACTACCGCAATGGTTACTGGTATGTTTACGCATATTCCGCGGATAGTTTTCCTGCAAATGTATGGTTTGACTTTATCGTGCCCGATTTGACACTGGGTATAGAAGAGCAGCCGTTTAAAATGGATAAAATTCAAATTTATCCTAACCCAGCAGTTGATTGGGTGTACTTCAAATCGAAGGCGGAAATAAAAGAAGTTGAAATATATGATGGTGCCGGAAAATTGCTGTTATTGTCAAAATGTACGGGAACAGACTTGCAAATGGACGTTTCTTCCCTGCCCGCCGGTATTTATCTGGCAAAAATCAAGACCCAAAAAGGCTGGGACAGTCAAAAATTGATTAAAAAGTAACTTTAAATTGGCGTTGGCTGCAACTGCACTGCAACACAAGGTATTGCCAAAAACTGGGCCGAACGACTCCGATTGAACATTTGTGCAAGGTTCAACGTCTGTTCTTCCATTGAACTTTTGTGCTAAAGAATCCCCGCCTTCGGCAATACCCAAAACGATTTATGAAATAGTTTATTTCTTTTTCAGCCGAAAAACCACACGTCCCGTTCGCCACCGAAGCCGTTTCCAAAGCCCCGAAAAACCCTTGGGCGTAAAAAAAACCACATCATCGTGTAGTTGCCTTGCCTTTTGCCGCCGTCTAACTTTGTCATCACAAAATGTTGAACCAAAAAACAATTTAGAGGATGAAAAAGTTAGTATTCGTTTTCATTGCGGTTTTCGCAATGTTGGCTTCGTGCAGCAAAGATGACGACAGCACGCCCACACCCGAAACTTCAATAGTGGGGAAATGGGAAATTTACGAACAGGGGCTGGTTGGCGATACGCCTACAACGGTAATACCAACTTGTGCCACAAACAGGGACTATGTTGAATTTGAAGCATCTCGCGCCGGAAGCTGGGGAAATTACAATGCAGGATGCGAACTCAGTTCCTCAAGTTTTACGTGGACCCTCGAAGGCGACGAACTGCATTATGGCACCGGCGATTACGAGTATTTTAAAATTTTGGAACTTACCAATACCAACTTGACCATTCAATGGGTAGAAAACCAAACCAACGTTTACTACCAAAAAGCAGAATAAACAACAACATAAAAACCGAATCGGGATGAAAACAACCTTGTTTTTAATGCTATTGTTTTTCGGGATGCAGGCCGCCAATGCCCAATTCCTGAAAAATCTTGGCGAGAGAGCCGTAAACGCCGCACAAAGAACCGTGGAAAACCGCACGGAAAAAGAAAGTTCGCAGACTACCGACAAAGCCATTGATAAAGTGCTGAACGGAAAAAACTCGTCTTCTTCCAAAAATTCCAAAAACAACAAAAGCAATAATGCCGATGCTTTCCTAAACACCGATGTTTCCATTAATAAAAATTCGGATTTCGTTCCCGGTGGAAGCGTAATTTTCAGCGACGATTTTTCCAAAGATGCCACCGGCGATTTCCCTGCAAAATGGAACTCCAACGGCAGCGGAGAAGTGGTGGAAATAGGTGGCACCAAATGGCTGGCGGTGAACCACAACACGGTTTCCAACCCCGAACTGACAAAGGCTTTGCCCGAAAATTCTACCATACAATTCGATTTGCTTTTGAGAGATGACGGAAATGCTATCCCAATCATCAAATTTGGAATCGCCAACGTGAAAAACATTTTGAAACAGGACGTTTTTTACAGCGATAATTTTTTTGTAAACCTTTCCAGATACAACGAACGAAACGGACAAACCGTAGAATACGGATTGAAAAACAATGTTTTGGGAAATAAAGATTTCTCGCTGACTTCTTATGTGAACAAAGTTTTACACATCGATATGGCCATCAACGGAACAAGAATCCGCGTGTATCTCGACGGCGAAAAAATCGTGGATTTGCCAAAAGCACTCACGCCGGAAATGCGGAATATGTTTTTCATCGGCAATGCTCCGATTGTTCCGGCTTCGCAAACGCCGCTTTATCTCGCCAACCTCAGGATTGCTTCGGGAAGTGCCGATGCCAGAAGTTCCGTTGCCAAAGATTTATTTGAAAAAGGAGCAGCCAGCACCAGCGATATTTTGTTCGACACAGGAAAATCTACCATAAAACCAAGCAGTTACACGATTTTGGACGATTTGGGAAATGCGCTGAAACAAAACGCCAACACACAAGTCATCATCATCGGTCATACCGATGCCGACGGCGACGAAAACGCCAACCAAAAACTCAGCGAACAACGCGCTGCAAGCGTGAAGGATTATTTGGTTTCAAAATTCGGGATTTCTTCTTCCAAAATAATGACCACAGGAAAAGGCGAATCCGAGCCTGTTGCAGAGAACAAAACCGAAAACGGCAAAAAACAAAACCGCCGGGTAGAGTTCAAGAAATTGTGAGCATCAGGTCATAGGTTAACTCCATACATCAAGGGTCTTCCCAAAACAATTTTTGAACCGTCAAAAATAGATTACAATGAAAAAGACGACACATTTTATTATGATTGTCTGCATTTTGTTTGCACTGCATACAAACGCGCAGACACCCGATGCCGGCAACATTCTCTACGTGAATGTAAACGTTTCCGGCGGCACGGGAACAGGCAATTCTTGGGCAAACGCTATCCCACAACTTGCCAACGCCCTGAAATATGCCCGGACGCAACACGATGCCAACAGCACGGTCTATGACACCAACCCACTAAAAATCTACGTGGCAAAAGGCACGTACAAGCCGCTCTACAATGCGGCAGACGGCAGTTACACTACCGACGGCATGCGCGACAACGCCTTTGTAATGGTAAAAAATGTGCAGCTATACGGCGGTTTTGACCCGACAAACGGCATTGACGATTTAACAGACACGAGAAATTACACGAACACGATTTTGAGCGGCGACATAGGCACTGCCGGCACTGCGACCGACAATACCTATCACGTGGTAATTGCTTCCGCAGATGTGGGAACGGCTTTGCTGGACGGTTTTACCGTTACCGGCGGTTATTCTGCCTCATCAGACAACACAACCATTAGTGTAAACAGCAATCCGCTTGCCAGATATAGTGGCGGCGGGATGTCTAATTATTCTTCTTCGCCCGCCGTGGACAATTGCACCTTTGCAGGCAATACGGCCCCTTACGGTGGCGGTATGCTGAATTATTCATCTTCTTCGCCAAGCATTGCTAATTGTAGCTTTACCGCCAATACGGCAGGAAACGGCGGCGGTATGTTTAATATTTCTTCTTCGCCCACCATTACCCACTGCAGCTTTACCACCAATACGGCAGGAGACGCCGGCGGCGGTATGTACAATTATTCTTTTTCTTCGTCTGTCATTACCAACTGCAGTTTTACCACCAATGCAGCGGGAGATGCTGGCGGCGGAATGTTTAATTATTCTTCTTCGTCCATCATTACCAATACCACCATTGCCCGCAACAGTGGCAGTAGCGGTTTTTTCGACAACAGCAGCAGTATAGTCATTCTGCAAAACAGCATTGTATGGGATGTGGTTGAGGGAAACTATGCCGCAAGTTATTCCTTGATGAAAGGGGCATCTGATACCACCGATGGCAATATTGATGCAGGCAGCTTGGCGGCAACCGATATTTTTACCGATTACGACAATGGCGATTACGCACCGAAAGCCACTTCGCCCGCGGTGGATGCGGGCAACAATGCGTTGTACGTTTCGGCGGGCGGCAGCCTTTCCGCAGATACGGATTTGGCGGGCAACCTGCGTGTGTATAATTCGGTAATAGATATGGGCGCGTATGAGTATCCGGGAATACTTTCCGTGCCTTCCGCACCGGGAAACAAATCACGAATGGTGTACCCCAATCCGGTAAAAGGGATGCTCAACTTTTCGGAAGAAGTGTACGATGTACGCATCGCCGACCTCTCGGGAAGAGTGGTAAAGCAAGCTGCCACCTCCGGAAAATCGGTAAATGTGGCCGGTCTGGCAAAAGGGATTTATGTGGTAACGGCGGTGGCGAAATCGGGGGAAGTGGTAACGAAGAAGATTGAGAAGGAGTAGCCAACTTTATGTTATGCCTCGCGCCGGTTTGTTCAACTTACCCATAGAACTAATTACCGTAAAATTTGTTTCTTTCAATTTGTTTGCTTTCTTTTGGCCACTCAATCATGAACGAGGCTACTACTATTTACACAATGGGGACTACTACGGGCGCAAGCCTTTGTAGCAGTTAGGTGTATTGGTATCGCGAATATAGAAAATTAATAAAGACCTTTCTGGAATAACGGAAAGGTCTTTTTCTTTAAAAACATACGACTTATGAAAGTATTGAAGTTTGGCGGCACCTCGGTGGGCAGCATCCAGTCCCTCAAGAATGTTTTTGACATTGTGGCTTCCACGTACAAGCCCGATAGCCCGCTGCTGGTAGTGTGTTCGGCATTTGCGGGCGTTACCAATACGCTGGTAGCCATAGCCCATAAGGCTTTGAAAAAGAAAGAATTTTCCATTGACCTGAAACAGGTAGAAGACAGGCACTACGAAATAATAGCCGGCTTGTTGCCGCGCACGGAGCAAAACCCCTTGTTGATGATGGTGAAAGGCGCTTTTAACGAAATAGAGGAAATATTGACCAGCATAGGCCACCTTGGCGAACTGTCCGACCGTACCAAAGACAGGTTGCTGAGCTATGGCGAGCAGCTTTCTTGCAACATCGTGAACGCCTATTTCCGTGCGGGCCAATTAAAATCGGATTATATCGACGCAAGGGAATTGATAGTGACCAACGACCGCCACGGCAATGCGGCCGTGCTGTTCGACAAGACGAACGAACGCTTGTACAAATGGCGGTTGGCCAACCGTATTTATGTTGTCACGGGTTTCATAGCCAGTTGCGAAAATGGCGACACTGCCACCCTTGGCCGTGGCGGCTCGGACTATACCGCATCCATAATAGCGGCAGGCCTGGGTGCCGAAGAGGTGCAAATATGGACCGATGTGGACGGCTTCATGACCGCCGACCCGCGCATGGTGGCCACGGCATTTTCGCTGCCCGAACTGAGCTACCAGGAAGCCATGGAAATGTCTTATTTCGGTGCCAAGGTCATATATCCGCCCACTATGATTCCGGCCATAGAAAGCCATATTCCCATCTTGATAAAAAACACTTTCAATGCCGGGCATCCGGGTACCTTGGTACACAGCCACGCAGCCAAGGGCGGCAGCAATGGCTTGATAAAAGGTATTGTTTCTATCGAAGATGCCTGCTTGGTAAATATTACCGGCAATGGCATGGTGGGCATGAAAGGCTTTAGCGGCAGGCTTTTCAGCGCATTGGCACGGCACAACGTCAATATCATCTTAATCACCCAGGCCAGTTCCGAACACAGTATTTCGCTGGTGGTGGCGCTCACCGACCGGGATAAGGCAAGGAAGGCTTTGGCCGAAGAATTTGAAACGGAATTGAAGCAAAGCAAAATAGACGAACCACAATTCGACACCCAAGTAAGCATCATAGCCGTGGTGGGCGAAAACATGAAAAGGACACGCGGCGTAAGCGGCAAATTTTTCAGTGCCTTGGGTAGGAACGGCATCAATGTGGCGGCCATTGCGCAAGGCTCTTCGGAGTTGAACATCTCTGCGGTAATAGAACACGGCAGCTTGTCCAAGGCGTTGAATGTGGTGCACGATTCGTTGCTGTTGTCGCCGGTAAAAACCTTCAACGTACTGTTTGCCGGCACCGGGAACATTGGGGCGGAATTGTTTCGCCAACTGTCCCGAGAGGCGGCGAATTTGGAAGCCAATCATCATATAAAAATCAATACGGTAGGGGTTTGCAACTCAAGGCGCATGTTGGTGGCCGGGGGCGAAACATTGAGCCTCGACGATATGGTGGATAAATTGCAGGATGCGGAGGTGGCCGACATAACCGTGTTCATCAAATTGATTTTGGACAAAAAATTGCCCAATTTGGTGTTTGTCGACAATACCAGCAGCCCCGATGTGGTGGCCCAATACGAAACACTTCTCAGGAACAATGTTTCGATAGTAACGTGCAACAAAATAGGCAATTCTTCCGGATACGAACAGTATGCCCGTTTTCGTTCGCTGGCAAAAAAGTTTAGTGCCAGCTACCTCTACGAAACCAATGTGGGCGCTGGTTTGCCGGTGATACGCACCCTCAACGATTTGTGGATAAGCGGCGATGAAGTGTTGCGGATAGAGGCTATTTTATCGGGTACCATCTCCTATATTTTCAACCACTACCAAGGTGCGGCCACTTTTGCCGAAGTAGTGAAGCAAGCGCAGGGTTTGGGCTATACCGAACCCGACCCCCGCCATGATTTGAATGGGTTGGATTTTTCGAGGAAGATGTTGATTTTGGGAAGGGAAATAGGCTTGCCCTTGGAAATGGACAACGTGGAGATTGCCGATTTTTTACCGGAAGCGTGTCTGAAAGCGGAAAGCATAGCCGCATTTTACCAATCGTTGGCCGATAACGAGCCCTACTTTGCCGCCTTGAAAAACGAAGCGCAAGCCACCGGGAAAAAACTGCGTTTAATAGGCACTTTGAAAGACGGAAAAATAACCATTGCCGTTAAAATGGTAGATGCGCGGCATCCGTTTTACGGTTTGTCCGGCAGCGACAATATCATATCTTTTACCACCACCCGTTACCGACAAACGCCCCTGGTGGTAAAGGGGCCGGGAGCGGGCGCAGCGGTAACGGCAGCAGGTGTTTTCGCCGATTTGATGCGCGTAGCCACCAGTTAGTTGCTTATTTGATTACATTTGATGCCGTTGCAAATAAAATACTTGAAATGGTAGGACAAGAAGTAAGGGCTTATGCGCCCGCTACCGTGGCCAACGTGGTATGTGGTTACGATGTGCTTGGTTTTGCCATTGAGCAACCGGGCGACGAGGTATTGGTACGGGCTACGGAATTGATAGGCGTAAATTTGGCGAAAATTGAAGGCGATGGCGGCAAATTGCCTTTGGATAACGACAAAAATGTAGTGAGCCACGTAGCCCGTCTTTTTTCAAGAAAGATAGATGCGGCACATGGCGTGGAAATTGAACTGTATAAAAATATGCCGCTCAACAGTGGCATGGGTTCCAGCGCGGCCAGCAGTGCCGCCACCTTGACAGCCATCAACGAATTGTTTGGCAACCCGCTTACGCGGCCGGAATTGCTGCCGCTTGCCATGGAAGGCGAAAAACTGGCCTGCGGCAATGCACACGCCGACAATGTGGCCCCCGCTTTGCTGGGCGGTTTGGTGCTTGTCAGGAGTTACCAACCGCTTGATGCCGTTCGGTTGCCTTTTCCGGCGGCATTGTCTGTTGTGGCCTTGCATCCGTTCGTAGAGGTGCCCACCGGCGAAGCACGCAAAATCATCAAAGATAAAATCAGCCTGAAGTCTGCCGTGCAGCAATGGGGCAATGTAGCGGGTCTGGTAGCCGGTTGCTGCACCGGCGATCTGGATTTGATAGGCCGCAGCATGGAAGACGTAATCATAGAACCCGTGCGGGCCATGTTGATTCCGCATTTTTACGAACTGAAAGAATTGGCCTTGGAAAAAGGTGCATTGGGTTTTGGCATATCGGGTTCGGGGCCTTCGGTGTTCGCATTGTGCGGCAACGATGGCGTTGCCCATGCCGTAGCTGCCGCATTGGAGTCGCTGCTGGTGGGCGGCGGCATAGGCTGCTCTTGCTATGTTACCAAAATAAATACGGAAGGCGCCAAGGTGCTTACCGCACCCAGGGAAGCATAGCAACCGGCCATACCTGCACACCGAAAATATGATTAAGGAAAACGGAATGTTTTAGCATGAAGAGGCAATAAAATACGGAGTTGAGCAGACAAAATAACACAATCACCAAGAATCAAAAAAAAACGACCCCGAAAGGGTCAAATGTTTATAGGGAATGGTACACCAAAACGTGCGACCCCGAAGGGGGCGGATGGAGATGCAGCACAAATTTTTCTATAAACATTCAGTCCCTTCGGGATTATTAGAACACAAAAAATGAAATGTCGCTCAAATTGGAGGTAAAATTTATTTTCAACAACAATTAGCAATATGGCAGGTACATTTTCACAAATTTATATTCAGGTGGTCTTTGCCGTTAAGGGCAGAGAAAGCTTAATCCGTTCTTCATGGGAAGAAGAATTGTATAAATACATATCGGGTATTCAAAGAAACAAAGAGCAAAAAATGTTAGCAATAAATGGCATGCCCGACCATATCCATTTTTTAATTGGCATGAAACCAAGCTGCTGCTTGTCCGATTTGGTAAGAGAAATCAAAAAAGCGTCAAATGATTTTGTAAAAGAAAAGAAATTTACGAAGTTTAGTACACGACAAAAAATACAATTAATTGGATTGCCAATAAATTATTTGT
>JASGFI010000066.1:0-15109 GCA_047605615.1 Edaphocola sp.
GACGACCACCTTACGCTGACCGTGAAACTGTTGGACGGCGGCGGCACGGCCATTGCCACGGGCTCGGCGGACCTGATGGAAGACGTGGTGCATGCGGCAGCAAACGCCAACCTGACGGCATGGCCGGCGGACATAGTGGGCACGGTGAACGGCACGAACACCGACTTCCGCCCGCCGGAAGCCTGCTACCCCGAAACGCTGAAGGTGTACAGGGACGGCCTGCGGATGCTGCTGGGCAGCGGCGCCACGCCGAACGACTACATAGTGTTCAACGACGGCACCTACGACTGGGTACGGTTCACGGTGCCGCCGCCGCTGGACAGCATCATCGTCATAGATTACGGGTTAGACATAAGTGCATAAGCGATGGCACGGACAAAGGTAAAGGTGAGCAATGCCGTGAAGGTGGACGCCAACCTGGACATGAACGAAAAGAGGGCGGTGAACGCCGCGGACGCGCAAGACCGGCAGGACTACGCGACCAAGGATGAACTGGACGCCGTGGCGGCCACCATACCCGCCGCCACCGGCAGCGACATGGAGTGGGCGGGGGTGCAGTGGTGAGGGCGGTTGGAGGTTGGCAAAATTCAAAAGTCAAGGGACGAATATCTAAAATTTAAAATCCAAAGACAATGGCTTCGGTAAAATTTTACAAGGCGTTGGCATTGCCGGGCACGCCGGAGGCGAACGCCTTCTACATGGTGAAGGGCACGGCAGACACGGCATTCAGGTTCTACCTCACCAACACGTCGGGCGCGGCGGTGGAGATAGACGCCGTGACGGCGGCCACGCTGGCCACGGGGCTGGCGGGCAAGGAAGACAGCATAGCGGGGGGCAGCACCACGCAATACTGGCGTGGCGACAAGACGTGGCAAACGTTGGACAAGACCGCAGTGGGGCTGGCCAACGTGGACAACACGAGCGACACGAACAAACCCATAAGCACGGCCACGCAGCTGGCCCTGGACACCAAGATAAACACGAGCGAAAAGGGCGCGGTGAACGGCGTGGCCACGCTGGGCAGCGACGGCAAGATACCCAGCACGCAACTGCCCAGCTACGTGGACGACATACTGGAATACGCCACCTCGTCCGCTTTCCCGGCCACGGGCGAAACGGGGGTGATATACGTGGCGCAGGACACGAACTACATATACAGGTGGAGCGGCTCGGCGTACATACAAATCACGAGCGGCGACGTGACGGCCTTGGGCAATTTCTTCGTGCGCTACGACACCACGCAGACCCTGACCACGCTGCAAAAGACGAACGCGCGGGCGAACATCAACGCCGCGGCGGCGGACGAGGTGGTGGGGCTGACGGGCGACCAGGCCGTGGCGGGCATAAAGACCTTCAGCAGCGCGCCGCGCGCCACGGTGGACGCATCGGCGGGCAACGACCTGGTGCGGTTCAGCCAGGTGGCGGGCCTGGTGGCCGCGGCCACGCTGGCATGGGGGGCGACGGATTGGTAAAAAACCAAAATTAAAAAACCGACATGGCGAACGTAAAGGTTTACAAGAAGACGGGCGTGCCGACGGTGTGGGAGGCCGATGCGGTGTATTACGTATATACGGGCACGGAAACGCTGTGTTACGTGACGGACATGTACGGCTCGCCGAGGCAGGTGGGCGTGGGGCAAAACCATACCGGCACGGCCATCGGCACCTCCATTTCCAACCTCGCCGATTACTCGGGCCACGCCTCCGTCACCTACGACGGCAACCCGGCGAAGGGCTTCCTGTCGTTCCGCAGTTCGGTGGATGGCATAGGCGCGGGCATCGAATCGGGGCGGGAAAGCAGCGGCAACTGGAACACCTACCTGGCTTTTTTGGTGAACGGCCAAACGGGCGGCAGCACCACGGCCTTGCAGGAAAAGATGCGGCTGACGAGCGACGGGACTTTGTACATAAACGGCGCGACGGCGGCCACGCAAAGCTGGGTGAACGCACAGGGCTACCTGACATCGGCAGCCATTCCCACGGTGAACGATGCGGCGTTGACTATAAGCACTTCGGGCATAGCCACGGGCACGGCAGCGTTCACGGCCAACCAAGCCACGGACGTGGACTTGGACATAAACGTACCGGGCACCGACTTGGACGGCACGGTGGACAATAGCGGCATGTTGGACATTGCCAGCAGCACCGGCACGGCTGCAAGCATAGACCTGAAAACATACGTGGAGAGCGGCACGTACACGCCTGCGGTATCGGCGGCAAGCGGGTACAACGTATATGCGGAAAAACTCAAATGGACGAGAATAGGGGACGTGGTACACGTGTCGGGCCTCGTGGCGATAGATTACGGCGGCAGCAATTTTACGACTGTGCAGGCTTACTTGGAATTGCCCGTTGCGTCCACGTTCTCTGCCGACAACGACTTGACGGGCGTGGCAAGTCCCATGGAAGGCGGCGTGTTGTCCATGGCCTACATGGTTGGGGAAACATCGTACGGCCAAGCCGCATTGAACATAGCGACGACATCTTCCGTAACCAACCTGTCGGTCATGGTGTCGTTCGATTATATCATACATTAAAGCAAGGGGAAAAAATGGACTTGAAGAAAGGGTTCTCGGAATGGGGCGTAAATGCGATAGCCATGCTTTCGGGCATAGTGGGCAGCCTCATCTCCATAAGCGTGGACGAAAAGGAGAAATCGTTCAGGTCGGCGGCGGCGCAATTGCTTTGCGGCGCGGGCTTTTCGGGCTTCGGCGCGGAGTTCTTGGCCAATTGGCTAAAGATAGCCGACAGGCCGAACGTGCTGGGCATAATAGGGCTGGTGCTGGGCATAGCGGGCATGTACGTGGCCAAGGGCATCATAAAAATGGGCAAGCGTTTCGAGAGCAACCCCACGAAATTCATCAAAAACAAAGGAGGCGGCGATGGTACAGGTTCTTAATCTTTCGCTCACGGTGGCGATACTCGGGGAGATACTTTTCCTGTTCACGTGCGGGGACGGCTACATGAAGCTGTTGGCGGCAAGGGAGCGGCGCAACTACCTCTTGGAAAAGGTGTTGTGCCTTACGGGCGCGGCCACGGCGTTGGTCAACTCCATGCTTTCGGAAACGCACACGGTGGCGGAAAGCGTGATTTATGCCGTGGCCGCGCTGGCCATAGCGGGCAGGGTGAAGGCGGCGCACAAGTATTACAAGGCAAGGAAGCATTTGCGTGACAACTGACAAGACCGTGGCGGCACGGGTAAATGCCGCATGAAAAGCAATGGGCATATTTTCCCAAATAGTGGAGTTCATCAAGGAACTTTTCGACAAGATACCGGCGTACATAAAGGAGTACAGCGGGGCGGCATTGGAGATAACCAACAAGCTGAAGGAGTACTTGGACGGCGACTTTGCCGACCTGTTGGTGGCCTTGGTGCCGGGCGACTGGGACGATGCGCTGAGGGCGCAGGCGTTGCTGTTGCTGGAAAGCATTGCCAAGGTGCTGGGGGCACTTGGCACGATAGACATACCGGAGGCCGAAAAGGTGGCGGTGCAAAACGCCTTGCTGGCCAAGGCGCACAGCGGGCTGATAGCCTTGCAGGACGGCAACAGGCTGGCGGAGAGCAAATACGACCTCTACGCGCAGGCGTTGTACAGCAACGTGAAAGTGGATGCGTAGGGGCGTAGGTTGCATATTTTAAATTATTTTTTTAGGCACAAATGGACAAGATTACAGACGAGCAGGTAAAACAGCTCGCGAAAGATAACGGCATAGACTATGCCGCCCTGAAAGCATTCATGGAGGTGGAAAGCGGGGGCAGGGGCTTCGACGAGAATACCGGCAAGCTGATAATACAATTCGAGCCCGCATGGTTCAGGAAGAAGGCCCCTTACGCCCCTTCGGGATTGTGGCGCCTAAACAAGGTTGACGTGCAAACGAAGGAGTGGGCGGCCTTCAACGATGCGTTCTCCAAGGACCCGCAAGCCGCGCTGCTCACTACGTCCATAGGCTTGCCGCAAATAATGGCCTTCAACTACGTGCAATGTGGCTACAGGTCGGTAAATGATATGTGGGACGACTTCAAGAAAGGAGAATACAACCAAGTGGCGGCATTGGTGAGGTTCATCAGGGCAAACAAAAAACTGTACGCTGCGCTCGCCGCCAAAGATTGGCATACAGTGGCCAGCATATACAACGGTTCGGGGTACAAGGATTTGGCAAGGAGGCTGAAGCGCGAGCCCTACGACAAGAGCTTGGAGAAAGCGTACGTCAAGTACGATGCGTAAAGAGGCCCCCGGCCTCCCCTAAGGTCTCTCACCCCCTTAGAGATAAAGGTGCACCAACACCACAGCCGAAGGCCAATGCCTTTGCTGGTGTTGGTGCACCATATTTTTTTGTGAGAGCAAGCAAAAGTAAGAACGAAAAACAATAGATACAAGCATGAAAAATTACAACCAGGCCCCCCTGCCGTTCCAAGGGCAGAAACGACGTTTTTTGGGCAAATTCAAAGAGGCACTAAAAGGGTTTCCGGGAAACGCAACCTACGTTGACCTGTTTGGCGGAAGCGGCCTGCTTGCCCACACGGTCAAACAAACGTACCCACAAGCGGATGTGGTTTGGAACGACTTCGACAATTACCAGGAACGGATAGACCATATTGCCGATACCAACAACATATTGGCCGACCTGCGACCGTTGCTGGCGGCAGAACCGAGAGACAAAAAAGTACGGCAGGAAGTGCGGGAAAAGGTTTTACGATTGGTGGAAAAAGCGGGATACGTGGATTACGTCACGCTGTCCGCCAATATTTTGTTTTCCGGGAAATATGTGGACGACCTGCCCACGTTGCGCAAAGAAACGTTTTACAATTGTTTGCGGCAGGGCGAATACGGCGCGGAGGGCTACCTGCAAGGCGTGCAGCGTGTCCGGGCGGATTACAAGGACATCTTCCGGCAATATGCCAATCGTGCGGGCGTGGTATTTCTGGTTGACCCGCCGTACCTAAGCACGGACACGCAAAGTTACAAAGGCGGCAGTTGTTGGCGGTTGGCCGACTATTTCGATGTGTTGCACGTATTGGACAATTGCAGCTATTTTTATTTCACCTCCAACAAATCGCAAATCGTGGAATTGTGCCAATGGCTTGAAACCAGGACATCGAATGTCAATCCGTTCAAATACGCAACCGTCGGCACTACCGCCGGAAATGTCAACTTCAATTCCGCATACACCGACATCATGCTTTTTAAAAAGAAAAAACGATGAACAAGTATCATCAGGTTTTAAGCAAAATCCTGTCGTCCGGCAAATGGCAGGAGAATAGGAAGGGCAATATCAAATATTTGCTCAACCAAAAAATGGAACTCAAGCCGGTGGATTTGCTCGCTTTGTTCGAGGGGCATCCGCTTGCGAAAAAGAAACTGAAGGACGAGCTGCAACTGTTCATGCAGGGCGAGCGGCTCACGGAACGCTACCGCGAAAAGGGCGTGGGCTGGTGGGACTATTGCGGCCCGATACTGGTGAACAGCTACCCGACGTACTTCGAGCAGCTGCCCGATTTAATCAGGAAAATAAACATGGAGCGGCGGAACAGCAAGAACTACGTGCTGTTCCTGGGCAGGAACGACACGGAAAGCAACCAGCAACCGTGCCTTAGCTTGATACAATTTCAGGTTTGTAACGGGAAATTGGCCTTGTCCGCTTACCAAAGGTCGTCCGATGCCTCGTTGGGGCTGCCAAGCGACATTTACCACTTGTACCTGATTGGCCGCCAAATAGACGTGCCTCTGCGGTCGATAACGCTGTTTCTCGCAAACGTGCATATCTACGAGAACAATATCGAACTGGCGGAAAGGTTGCTGGGCGGCGAGCCGGTAAAGTTCAATCTAAACGTAGGTTAATCCCTGCCGCAACTCAGGAGCCATGCCCCCTTGAAGTTGCGGCAGGGAAAAATGTGCGGCTTCAATTTGCCATTCATGACCGCACCCTAAATCGCACCCATAATTTGCAAAAACGAACAAAAGCGGCCATGGTAGCCGCTTTTGTAATTTAATTTGTGATTCCGTTGGGACTCGAACCCAAGACCCATACATTAAAAGTGTATTGCTCTACCAACTGAGCTACGAAATCTTTGCCCACCCTTTCGTTGAAAGGAGTGCAAAGGTAAGCGTTCGTTTTTTAATAAGCAAGAAGAATTTGGATAAAATATTTTGCAGCATCAAAAATTGCGGTGGATTGCTCTGTGGCCATTTTCGTTTTACCCAAATATTTAGTAACCTTACGGCCATAAACGAATAGCCAACATTTTTGCCCATGAACTTTTACACGCGCAAACTCATAAAACCGGAAGACCTCAACGCAAACAACACCCTTTTTGGCGGCAGCCTTTTGCGTTGGCTCGATGAAGAGGCCGCCATTTACACTATTATCCAATTGGGCACCGTACGCTGCGTAACCAAGTTTATCTCCGAGATAAATTTTGTAAGCACCGCCAAGCAAGGCGACATAATTGAATTGGGAATAAAGGCCATGAAATTTGGTACCACGTCGCTTACGCTCACCTGTCAGGTAAGGCACAAATTAACCTTGCAAACTATACTTACGATTGACAAGATGGTATTCGTATGCGTGGACGACGACGGCAAACCCGTACCGCATGGCAAAACCACCATAACCTATACCGATGAGCGATTAAGGGAAGACTAAAGAGGCTTGTGCCACATTATAATTCCATAAATTGCCCGACCATTAACTTTCATGCACTTTGGCCAAAAAAACGTTCGATATTGACGTACTGCAAAAGGAATTGCTTGGCGGCAACATAGCTGCCCTAAGCAAGGCCATTACCTTGATAGAATCTACCCGTGCCGACCACCAACATACAGCGGCTGCGTTAGTCAACAACTTGCTGCCCCATGCGGGAAAGTCCGTGCGCATAGGCATCACCGGCGTGCCGGGCGTGGGCAAAAGTACCTTCATCGAGGCTTTTGGAATGCAGCTGATAAAGTCCGGCAAGAAAGTGGCGGTATTGGCCATAGACCCCAGCAGCAGCATAAGCAAGGGCAGCATATTGGGCGATAAAACGAGGATGGAGCAATTGTCGGTGGCAAAAGAAGCATTCATCCGTCCCTCGGCGGCGGCCGGCAGCTTGGGGGGCATCACCTATAAAACCAAAGAAGCGGCCATGCTTTGCGAAGCCGCCGGATTCGACACTATCATCATCGAAACAGTGGGGGTGGGGCAGAGCGAAACGGAGGTAGGCCAAATAACCGACTTCTTCTTGTTGCTCATGCTGGCCGGTGCGGGCGACGAGTTGCAGGGCATAAAAAGAGGCATAATGGAGATGGCCGACGCCTTGGTGATAACCAAAGCCGACGGCGACAACCTGCAAAAGGCCAAAACTGCGCGGAGCGAATATGCGCGTGCCCTGCACTTTTTGCCACCCAAGGCCAATGACTGGCATCCGGAGGTGAAAATATGCTCCGGCATAGACAATAGCGGCATAGCGGACATAATTGCGATGATTGACAAATTCGTGGTGCACCAACAATTGAACGGATATTTTTGGGAGGCCAGGAAGAAACAGGAACTGTATGCGTTCCATAAAATGATTAATGAACAATTGAGGCTGTTGCTGTTGCATCGGCCGGGGATTTTGGAGGCCATTGGAGATTTGGAAGGCGAATTGAGCCGGGGAAAGCTCACTGCCTATACGGCGGTAAACAAACTAACGGCCTTGTTGCGACAGTAGGCCACATGTACCGGCGGCTCTTGGAAAATAAATTAAACGATGCCACCCAAAATATTGTTTGGCATTTTATATTGCACAGCGGGGTATCGATGTTGGAGTTTTCATGATAAAGCGTCAAGACACCAAGAAATTTGGTTGCCCACAATCAAAAAATCCCCCTGCAAAGGTTGCGGGGGGATTGTTTGGTACTTTCGGTTTGACGTTATTTGAATTGGCCGGTAAGGCTTTGAACCAATTTCACCATTTTATCTATGCCGTCTTCGGGCAGGTTGCCTTTCTTGAATTCGTTCAAGACATCGGGCAGCTTGGTTTCCATTTCCAACAAGAAGGCTTCTTCAAATGCCTTCACATTTTTTGCGGGTATTTCGCGCAGCAGGTTGTTGGTGCCCAAGTATATCATGGCCACTTGTTTCTCCACGGAATAAGGGCTGAACTGGTTTTGCTTCAATATTTCCACATTGCGCGAACCCTTGTCCAGCACCAATTTGGTAGCAGCATCCAAGTCGCCGCCAAATTTGGAGAAGGCTTCCATTTCGCGGTATTGCGCCTGGTCCAATTTCAAGGTGCCGGATACTTTCTTCATTGACTTTATCTGCGCGCTGCCACCCACACGGCTTACCGATATACCTACGTTGATGGCCGGGCGCACACCTGCGTTGAACAGGTTGGACTCCAAGAATATCTGGCCGTCGGTGATGGAGATAACGTTGGTAGGGATGTAGGCCGACACATCGCCCGCTTGTGTTTCGATGATGGGCAATGCCGTAAGCGAACCGCCGCCTTTTACCAAATGCTTGATGGATGCGGGCAGGTCGTTCATGTTCTTGGCAATGCTGTCGCTGTTGATTACCCTGGCGGCACGTTCCAACAAACGGCTGTGCAGGTAGAACACATCGCCGGGATAGGCTTCGCGACCCGGCGGGCGGCGCAACAACAAAGACACTTCGCGGTAAGCCACGGCTTGTTTGGACAAATCATCGTAAACCACCAAGGCCGGACGACCGGTATCGCGGAAGAACTCGCCTATGGCAGCACCGGCAAATGGTGCGTAGAACTGCAATGGGGCAGGGTCGGCAGCAGAGGCGGCCACTATGGTAGTGTAGGCCATGGCACCGTTTTCTTCCAATACTTTCATTACGTTGGCCACGGTAGAGGCTTTTTGGCCTATGGCTACATAAATGCAGTAAACGGGCTTCCCGGCCTGATAAAATTCTTTTTGGTTGATGATGGCATCTATGCAGATAGCGGTTTTGCCCGTACCGCGGTCGCCAATTACCAGTTCGCGTTGGCCGCGGCCAATGGGTATCATGGCATCAATGGCTTTGATACCCGTTTGCAAAGGTTCTTTTACCGGCTCGCGAAACAGTACGCCCGGGGCTTTGCGTTCGATGGGCATTTCGTACAGTTCGCCGGCAAGGGGGCCTTTGCCGTCTATGGGTTCGCCAAGCGTGTTCACCACACGGCCTATCATGCCTTCGCCCACGTTGATGGAGGCGATTTTGCCGGTACGGCGCACTTTGGAACCCTCTTTAATGGATTCGCTTTCGCCCATCAACACCACGCCCACATTGTCTTCTTCGAGGTTCAGCGCAATGGCGCGCGTGCCGTCTTCAAATTCCACCAATTCGCCCTGGCGCACGCCGCCCAGGCCATATACGCGGGCTATGCCGTCGCCCACGGTCAATACTGTGCCCACTTCTTCCAGTTCTGCACCGGTGTTGAAGTTGCTTAGTTGTTGGCGCAATATCGCCGATATTTCATCAGGTTTAATCTCAACCATTTGTACAAGCTATTAAGGTAGTAAGAAAGGAAATTTATTTTTTTGTTTGCCACCCGCTTGCCTTTAGAAGCTCGGTGTGTATAGATTTTTGTTGAATTGTTTCTTGATGTCGTTCAAATTGCGCTTGATGCTGGCATCGAAAAACTTGTCGCCCACTTCCAAGGTAAAGCCCCCTATCAACGAAGCGTCTATCGAGGTGTCCAGCTCTATCTTGTCGTCGTTCACCGATGCGGCCACCTTGTCGGCAATCATTTTTTTCAGGCTATCGCCTATGGCTGCGGCAGTTACCAGTTTTACGGGTACTATTTTTTTGTAGGAACGATATTGCCCCGCGAAGGCACCGGCAATTTCCGGCAAAAATACTTCGCGGCCCTTGTTTATCAGCAAATTGATGAACGACCGGGTGGTGGGCTGAATATTGTTGCCCAATACGGCTTTGATTATCGCTTCCTTCTTGCTTCCCTTGATTATGGGGCTTACCAACATCAACTCGAAATCGCGGCTTTCGGCGCATATCTTGGCTATGTATTCCATGTCGGCTTTGATAGCTTCGAGGTTGTTTTGCTCCAAGGCTATGTCCAATAAGGATTTGGCGTACCTCGCCGCAAGACGTGGGTTTTGCATATAGATGATTATTGCTTTTGGCTTGGTTGCCCGTGGTGCAACCGCTGCCTTTAAAATTTAATTAGTTCAATTTTATTGCTCCGGCCAACGACTGTACCAAATCTTGTTGTGCCACTTGGGTAGCCAGTTCCTTGCGCAATATTTTTTCCGCTACTTCCACTGCCAATTTGCCTATTTCGTTTTTCACTTCGCTCATGGCGGCATTTTTTTGGCGTTCTATCTGTATGCGGCTGTCGTCCATTATTTTGGCCGCTTCGGCCTTGGCTTGTTCCTTGGCTTCGTTGACGATTCGGTCTTTGGTTTCTTTGGCTTCTTTCAGCAATTGGGTGCGTTCTTCGCGGGCCTGCACCAGCAGGGTTTCGTTTTCGGCTTTCATTTGCTGCATTTCTTTTTTCACCTTGTCGGCGGCGGCTATGCTGTCGGCTATGCCGGTTTCGCGCTCGGTAAGGAGCTTGAGTATGGGCTTCCAGGCAAATTTTTTAAGTATGAACAGCAATACCAGGAACGCTACAAGCGTCCAAAGGAAAAGACCGAGTGCGGGGGTCAACAAATTCATTGTCTGTAATAATTAGGTGTTATTAATCTTGGTATAATTCGACTTAACAAGTTTGAAAAGCTACGCCCGTTGCCCTGTGCGCAGGGCGTAGCTTTGTTTTTTTGAAGATAAATATCTTCGCGGTACCGAAATTATTTCAGTACTACTGCCAACAGGCCCGCGATTACACCAAAAAGGGCAACACCCTCGATGAATGCGGCGGTAAGAATCATGCTGGAACGGATGTCGCCGGCAGCTTCGGGCTGACGGGCGATAGATTCCACGGCACCTTTACCGATTTGGCCGATACCGAAACCGGCAGCCAGTGCAGCTACACCCGCACCTATGGCGCCAAGACCGGTTCCAAGACCGTCGGCAGCCAACATTACAGTGTTCAAAAGAGACATTGTATATATGGATTTAAAAAATGAAAAAACTATTTAATCGCCAGCCAAGCCAATTTGTTCGTGCCGTGTTACATTGCCAACTCGGTCTCGCTGTGTGCGTGGTCTATGCCATGTTCGTCCGCTTCATGATGCCCATCTTCCAAACCCTGGCCTATGAACACGGCCGTTAGGTTGGTAAATATGAACGCTTGTATGGCCGCCACCAACAATTCGAGGCAGAACATGAATACCGAAAATGCTATGGATACGGGCGCAAACCCCCAACCGGCAATCTTGTTCAAGCTGCCAAATATGAATATCATGGAAATAACGCTCAGGATGATGATGTGGCCCGCCAAAATATTGGCGAAAAGACGTATGGTCAAGGCTATGGGCTTAATGAACAAAGAGATTATTTCGATGAGTACCAGCAAGATTTTGGCAGTGAAAGGAACACCCGGGGGATTGAACAAGTGGCCCCAAAAGTGCTTGTTGGCACTAAAAACGATTACGATGAACGACACCAAGGCCAATGCCGCCGTCACGGCTATGTTGCCCGTAAAGTTGGCGCCTCCGGGAAACAAGCCCAACAAATTGTTTATCCATATAAAGAAAAACACGGTGAGCAACAAGGGCATGAAACGCATGTAGTTCTTGCCCAGATTGGGTTTGGCCACTTCGTCGCGGATGAAGATGATAACGGGTTCCAGGGCATTTTGAAAGCCCGAAGGCGCGGTCATGGCACCATTCTTTTTGTATTTGTTGGCCACGCCTACCATTATCAATATCAGCAACGCAAAGGAGATAAGCATGGAAGCCACATTCTTGGTGATGGAAAGGTCGTAAACCTTGTCCGTAGTAGGATTGTCGTTGCTATCTACCGCTATTATTTTACCTATTTGGTCGTCATTTAGCCCTTTTTCGTGTGCATAATGCGCTGCTACCAACCTATAACCATTGTGGCTCGCATGGCCATGTTCAAACGCCGATGCCATGAATGCAGATACGCCACGTTCGGGGCTGTACAAGATTACCGGCAGGGGTATGGATACGGCTTTTTCTCCCAAATCGAAAAAATGCCAGTCGTGTGCATCGCTTATATGCCCGAAAATAACTTCTGAGGCATCGAAGCCTTCTTTCTTTTCACCGGCTTCTGCTGCGTGTTCTTCTTGTGCAAATGCGCCGGAAGCCGCTACGGTAAAGAAAAGTACGGATAATAGTCGTTTGCAAATAGTTAACACGGGACACAAATTTTGCGCAAAGGTAAGTGTTTTGGTCGTAAAACAAATTTTAACCCCAAAAAGTCTTGCTAAATGTGGGATAAAATTTTTGGTGGATTTTTATGCGGCGTGAAGTATAACAATGCCACCCAATACCGTTTGGGTGGCATTTTAATCGGAGAAAAGACTTGTTTAGCCCATTTCGGGATATAGGCCAAATCCGTTCATGAACTCGTTCACCTCGCCTTTTATGGTGGTTATGATTGTTTCGTCGTCGGGGTGCGTCAATACCCTGTCGAGCCAGTTTACTATCAGCTTCATGTCGTCTTCCAACAGGCCGCGCGTGGTGATGGCAGGTACGCCCACACGTATGCCGGAGGTTACGAACGGCGATTTGTCGTCGAAGGGAACCATGTTTTTGTTTAGGGTAATATCGGCCTTTACCAAAGTATTTTCGGCTTTTTTGCCGCTGATGTTTTTGTTGCGCAGGTCTATCAGCAGCAAATGGTTGTCGGTGCCGCCGCTTATTATTTCGTAACCTTTTTCCAAGAATGCATCGGCCATTGCTTGTGCGTTGCGTTGCATTTGGCGAGCGTAGGCTTTGTATTCATCTTGCAATATTTCGTGGAACGAAACCGCTTTTGCGGCTATTACATGTTCCAGCGGGCCGCCCTGCAGGCCGGGAAATACGGCCAAGTCTATCAATTGGCCCATCATGCGTATTTCGCCTTTTGGGCCTTTTATGCCCCATGGGTTCTCGAAATCCTTGCGCATCATCACGATGCCGCCACGGGGGCCGCGCAGCGTTTTGTGCGTGGTGGAGGTTACGAAATGGCAATGTTCAAATGGGTCGTTCAGCAAACCGGCTGCTATCAATCCGGCGGGGTGCGCTATGTCGGCCAGTACCAATGCGCCTACTTTGTCGGCAACGGCACGTATGCGGGCATAGTCCCAGTCGCGGCTATAGGCCGATGCGCCACATATTATCAACTTGGGCTTTACCTCCAATGCTTTTGCCTCCAGAGCGTCGTAATCCACGCGGCCGTCTTCTTTCTTTACGCCATAGTGGTGGGCTTGGTATATTTTGCCCGAAAAAGTAACCGGCGAGCCGTGGGTAAGGTGGCCGCCCATGCTCAAATCCAGCCCCAGCAGGCTGTCGCCGGGCTGCAATGCGGCAAACTGTACGGCGGTGTTGGCTTGTGCGCCGCTGTGCGGTTGCACGTTTACATATTCTACGTTGAATATTTGCTTGGCGCGGTCTATGGCCAATTGCTCGCTTTTGTCCACCACTTCGCAGCCGCCATAGTAGCGGCGGCCGGGGTAGCCTTCGGCATATTTGTTGGTCATCACGTTGCCCATGGCTTGCATTACTTGCAGGCTGGTCAGGTTTTCGGAGGCTATCAGTTCCAGCCCGCGGCGTTGGCGGTCCAGTTCTTCTTTTATAAGCCCGAATATTTCGGTATCTCTTTGCATGATTGAGTATTGATGCTTTTTTATGAATTAAAATATGGGGCCAATTTGCTGTACAGCACTTGCGGCATCGGCACTTTTTTTCTGGTATCCGGGTCGTAGAAAACCAAGGTTACTATGCCTTCGTTCAATAATTTCCCGGCTTCGTTGTAAAGGTTGGAATGAAACTGGATTTGGCTGCTGTCTTTATCCAAAACTTTCACGCTTGTTTCCACCCTTATCAAATCGTCGTAAAAAGCGGGGCGGTAATATTTGCCGTTCAGTTCCGTAACCGGCATCAATATGCCCTGCTGTTCCAACTCTTTGTAGGTAAACCCCAATTGGCGTATGGCCTCCGCACGGCCCTGTTCGTAATACAAGGCATAGTAACCGTAATAGAGATAGCCCATTTGGTCTGTTTCGCCATAGCGAACTCGGATGTGGGTGGTGGCGGTGTACATTTGTTTTGGATGATAGGTTTTAGATGTTGGATTTTAGACTTTGGACTTTAGGAACTGCAAAATCTTGATACTTGATACTGACGTCTTGATGCAGCAGGCAGCCTACGCCATGTTATGGAACACCCGTTGTACGTCGTCGTCTTGTTCCACGCGTTCTATGAGTTTAAACACGTCTTCGGCTTGCTCTTCCGATATTTCCACGGTATTCAAGGGCAGCCATTCCAGTTCCGACGAAATGGGCGTGATGCCTTTTTCTTCCAAGGCTTTTTGCATATTGCCAAAATCGGCAAAGTCGCAACGCACTATGATGCTGCCTTCGCTATCCTCGCCCAGTTCGTCCAGTCCGGCATCTATCAATTCCAATTCCAATTCATCGGTATCCAAGCCTTCGGCATTCAGCTTAAAAGTGCCCACATGCTTAAAGGTAAAGGCCACCGAGCCGCTATTGCCCAACGTGCCGCCGCCCTTGTTGAAATGGGAACGCACGTTGGCCACGGTGCGGGTGGTATTGTCGGTGGCGGTTTCTACCAATATGGCCACGCCGTGTGGCGCATAGCCTTCGTACAACACTTCGTCATAGTTGCTGGTATCTTTGCCCATGGCGTTTTTGATAGCGGCTTCCACGCGGTCTTTGGGCATGTTGATGCCTTTGGCGTTTTGGATGCAACGGCGCAATGCGGGATTGTTTTCCGGCTCGGGGCCGCCCTTTTTTACGGCTATCGCTATCTCTTTCCCTATGCGGGTAAAGCCCTTGGCCATGCGGTCGTAGCGGGCAAACATTTTTGATTTACGAACTTCGAATATACGTCCCATATCGGTTGGCGTTATTTTTTCAGGCCGCAAAATTAATAAAAATGACGGTACTACTTTGGCTATTGCTATATAGGGGACATGAAAAATGCGAGTAAAAAGATTACCTGTTGTGCATTTAGGCTAAGTTGATTTTCAGTTTGTTTAAACTTCTA
>JASGFI010000067.1:0-15066 GCA_047605615.1 Edaphocola sp.
CCCATAAGGCAAAGATACAAAATATTTATAAATATATTTCCGTTTGGTTAATAATGCGATTCGATAAAAGCGACAAACATTGGTTAGATTGGCATTATTTAGCTTTCGCTATAATATTGCTAAAAGTTTAAATGAGTTCAAGCAAAAAAGTTGTTATTTTTTTGTTGTCGCCAACAATTGACAAGTTGCCTATTCCCTCTCGTTGGTTACATAATTTTGTCCGGCAAAATGTTGACATTTATCTTGCCGCCGCTTCCTCCGCTTTAGTTGGGTGTATTAAAATGAAAATTTTAAATGCACCCAAAAGGCAATAGGCTCAACTATTCGCACTTTTTTAAGATACTTTTGTTGTTTACATTCTCATGGGGTCAAAATAATAGCAAATGAAATTTTATAGCCTACCTGTTACCATCAACGACAGAAGGGAAATACTGTTGGAACTAAACCTGCAAGACCAGCAGGTGAACGATAAGAGTTACGTAATAGAAGTGCCCGCCATTACGGCGTTCAACCTTGTGGGCATTTTGCGCGATAGCGTGATTAAGACTTTTGCCGAAAGCTGCAAAGATTTACCCATAAAAAACTTGGAGCTTTACACCGAGTACGAAGACGGTGTGGCTTCCATAGTCATTAAAGAAAAAATTGAGGAAAAGGCAGATGCGCCAAAGGCTGCCGCACCGCCCAAAGAACGCCTGAGCTACGAAGAATTTGAGGACTATAAAAACCCGGAGGCCGAGCAGCAACCGGTAGCAACAGCAGATAAAGGTTTTGAGGAAGAAGTAAGCGAGTTGGGACAGATAAACGATAGCCTGTCGTTATCTGTGAAGGTGCAACGCGATGCTTACAGCCTGCGCTGCCGCCAAACCAAAGAGATAGGCCAACATCTGTTTGACCAGAACCAACTAATAGTAAACATAGTATTGCAGGCCAACGATGGCACTTATGCCAACACGCTTGCCCTCTACCTTGCGCACCCCTCGCAGTTTTTGGGCTTGGCGTTGGACTTTGGTTCCGAGTCGAGCCAGATGGCGGTAAAGCGTTATGCGCACGACTACAACCTGCAAGAGAAAAGGCCCGAAATAGAGAACCTGTTCAGGAACATAGTATCGTACCACAAGAGCAACGGATGGGTGCCGCAACACGAGGCGATAGACTACTATCAGGAAGAAAAGAATACCAATTTCTACAAATCATTATTCTTCCTGAAAGAGCAATTGAGCGGTGATTATGAAGATATAGACAAGGAAGTATTCATCAAGAATATTGCCGACAACCTGAAGATGTTGGTCAATACCAAAGACGGCTACCAAAGCCTTACGGAGCAAAGGTTTCATCAATTGCCCAACTTAAAAATAATCCACAAGCACGAGGATTTATTGAGCGGCCTCACGTTTGAAATAGAGAAAGACGGCTATGCCATACCGATAAAGCTGAGCGAGCTGAAGCAAAAGGTTTACAACACAATCTTGAAAGTAATGATAAACTCTTTTTTGAAAAAGGAATTTATCCGTTACAACAATGCCACACGGTTCATACGCATGATGTTGCTGGTACCCAACATGTACGATACTGCCGACATCAATTATATACAGCACCAGCTACACAATATATTTCGCGATTTGAGCGAGGGCGAATACAAAGGCAAGATATTGGCATGGGAAGTATTGACCATTTCGGAAAGCGATGCCTCGTTCATAGGCTATATCAACAAGCATAACATACAGGCGCAAAAAGACAAGGATTACATAATTATAGACTCCGGGAAAGGCACTACCGATTTTTCGGTCATCCATACCGGCAGCGACAATATTTTTGACCTGAAACCCATATACCGCAACGGTTTCACGGGTGCGGGCAATATGATTACCTATGCTGTTTTTGAAACATTGCTTCATTACCTGCGCCAAACGGCTGCCACCACGCAATCTGATGTGAAATATATCAAAGACAAGGTGGTGCGGGTATTGACGAGCAATGACCTGGAAAGGAAAAACAAGTTTTACACCGAGCTGGAACGCTTGAAGTTTAACTACAAACCCGGCCTGAACAAAGAGCAGGTACGCACCACTTGGGACCATGCCGTGACGGGCGACATTGGCTTCAAGGATTTGATGGAATACGGCGACGGCATCAATACCCTTATCGGCCTTTTGAACAACTTGGAAAACGTGGCCGACTTCTATAATTACATTGACGAAACCTGCGAATTTATAGCTGGCACCACGGTGCGTTACCTTAAATTAATCAAGGAAAACAAAAGGGATTTTAATTGTGCGGGCATTATACTAACGGGTCGTAGTTTCATGTTCGGCCCTTTGGTGGAAAAGCTGAAAAGCAAGCTGGTGGCCGAATTGGGTGTTTCAGAATCGAGCATTTCGCTATTAAGCAGCACGGAGCTGAAAGACATTTGCATAAAAGGAGTGTTCAACAATTCCATTAAGCTGAATGCGGAATTGACCGGCTACCCCATACAATTGATTTTTGAAAAAGAAAACGTACCGCCACCCGTTGCCGTTAAAGAATCGACACCGAAGAAATCGTTTTTTGCGCGCTTGTTCAACGACCTGAACAATTTTGAACAAGCCGGGAAAGTGCTCACGTTTGACCAGAACTTAAATTTCGACAAGTTGCAAACAAGCCAGTTTTTGATTGGTTCCAAAACTTACAGAATAATGGGCAGCGACATTTTCAGGAAAGCACCCGGCCAAACCTATGAGGCCGATATAGCCTTTACGCACAAGGGCTACGTAGTAAGGCGCATGGTAAATGGCGTGGTGGACAGCATAGCTCCCATGCGTGCCATTGACGATACGGGTAACGACGATATGGCCTTGATAGTACCCAGCCTGTTTCCCAACTATATAGACGAGAAATACCTGCAAAGCATAGAGCGTAACGATATAGAAAAAATTGCTTTCGGCATACCTGCCGACAACACGCAGCCACCCGCAAACAATAACCCCCTTTACTTTTAAACAAGCAATGAAAAAGATAATATTGATTACGGCTTTGGCACTAACCGGCAGCCTGCCGGTAGTGGCACAAACCGCCCCGGCCGCCAACCGGCCCGACAGCATAGAGGCCCAAGACGATACCATACAAGACAATGGCGAAGCAGGGGGCATATCTGTAGCCGATGTTTCGACTACGGCAGACGATAAAAACGACAATAGCTGGCTTTTGCCATTGGCAGGCGGAATAGTTATAGGGGCGGCAGTGGCTTCTTGGTTGATACTATATGGCAGTCGCACAAAAAAGCAAGAGGCCATTAACACAACCGTAGATAAAAAGCAGGATGCAGCAACCGCTCCCGCTAAAGCAACCGGCACCAAGACCGCTGCCGAATTGAAGAAAATAAAGCAGGAATATAAATCGCTCGAAACCCAAAGCGTAAGTTTAAGGCAGCAGCTAAACGAACTGACCACACAAAACGCCAATTACGAAAAAAGCCTGGCTGTTTATCGCGATTTTGATGCGCTGTATTTTGGCGAAGCGTTTAGAAAGCTGGTGGCACCTGCCACAGAGGCCATAGAACGAGGAAACACCCAATTGCTATTGGAGCAAATGCTGAAAATAACAGGCCATTTCGGTAGCCTTACCCGTTACAAGATAAGCAAGAGGCAAGCCTACGATGAGGCCAACATCCATTTGTTGATGAACCAAAAAGTGCAGACTCCGGCCGGTGTGACCGAAATTACTGCCGATACAGCCCCCGATAAAATACCGTCCAACATAAAAGCTCTGCTGGAACTGCTGAAAGCCAATGGCAGCAAGGGGCTTGACGATACTATCATCGCCGGGTACAAGATGAAAAACATTTGACCTACACTCTGCATACTCGTTAACCATGAACCTAAGGGCCATTTACATAGGCATACCTGTCTTGGCGCTCACGGTGCTTAACCTTATATGGGGCAGCGCCATTAGCTGGATGCTGTGCATAGCCATAGCAGCTTGTTTGCTCTATTATTTTGCACAAGTAAACATAGAACAGCTAATATACCGCAACACCGCAAAGCTGGAAATGACCGATGCCATTAAAGCGCACACGGCGCAGGTGATAAAGAAGTATAAAACCATTCTTTCTTTTTCCCTGTTGACCATAGTCTTCCTTGCAAGTGCTTTTACTATTTATAAAACAGCCAACCCGGGAGGCAAACATCCTTGGTTCTTCAACAACGATTACCATGCCCTGAGCAATACCGGCATAGCCTTCGACAAAGACTTGCAGCTCCATACCGCCACTACGCTCCATGAACCACCCGACAATATGGGCATAAGCCATAGTGCCGATGGTTCGAGGCTCGCGTTCAACAAATGTTATGTACCCGTATTTGCCGATGCCGGTTTTGAAAAACGTTTCAGGTCCGGTAAAAAAGAAGTTTATACGCCGCTCAACAATATATTCCCAGTGGGACTGGGCAACGATTTCACTATTGCCAACCAGTATAATAAGTTAACGTTCCACTGCTCCGAAGCCGATGGCAGTTTGGGGGATTTTTTTAAAAAAGGTAACAGGAAACGGGTAAAATATACCATTGACATTACCAGTACGGACCCGCGGCTTGCTGCCGATGAAAATATTTCCCTTCCATTTCGGGATGCGGTAACGGTAGAAGATTATGCTTTGGAAGAGGGCAAAACGTTGTACAACTTCCTACTGAACAACCGCAGTTTCAACTCGGGAAAAAGCGAAGGCTATGCCGTACTTAATTATGTATTGCAGCAATTGGGCAATACCTATCTGCTTGCCAACCATAAAAGCGCAGAGGAGCAATACATAACCTTGTTCCCCGACAGGCAATTCTTTGAAAATGGCTATAGGCTTGGCATTGGCGCAGAAAGCCAACAACCTATGTTGGCCAACAGCACTATGCTTCCTTACAATCGTAAATTCTATGTCGGCTTTCACAATACCAACCAGAAAGCATACATAAGCAAAATACAATCGCAGGAATATCATTTCGGCAACAAGGAATCTGCGGCCTTGATGTTCGATTATCCGCCCGCTTATTGGTTAAGTAGTCCTTCGGATGCGCAACGGCCGGGCGACAAGAACGTTCGCTTCATTGCCAACAATACCGAGGACATGCTGGCCAGCGACTTACGCGAGGGCTTTGACATAAATACTTACGGATTGAAAACGGGCAATAGCATTAGCGGCACCTTGGATTTTCTTTCCCAAAAACCAAACGTACCCTTGGCGGTAGGCGTGGCCGACAATAATGCGGGCAGCAAATACCAACAAATAAATGACCGCAAATTCAGCTTGCAGTCAAGCAATGCGGACATTCGCTATCTGTTTGCCATACGCGATTATTCCGATAATGGTTTCGGCTATGGCAAGTTGCTTTGGTTTGCGGCGTTTATTTATTTGGGCATGCTGTTTGTGCTTATCTATTTTCCGGGCAAGGGTTTGGTGCGCATAGAGCCTGTCTTGTTCGTGGTTATCTACACGCTGGTGGTGTTGCGCTTTATATTGTGTTGGCGGCTGGCTACCTTTCCGCCCGTAGAAGACATCGGCAAATACGAACTGGAAAATACCATCATAGACTTCGATTACAGGCTGGGCGTTCATTTTCCCATACCGCTCACCCTAATCTGGGTGTATTTGTTTCTTGCCGTCTTGGTTGTTTGCCGTTGGTTCTCCGGGCGGAAATTATTTTTCAATCCCGAAGAAAAATGGAGGCTATACAACACCGAACGCATCAACCGCTACTATCTTTATTTTATGGGGGGCTGTCTGGGCTTGTTTTTGCTTAACGACAAAATGCTCCATATCGAAATATTGACAAGGGTTAGCAGCATCATCGTTCCGCTTACGGGTTACTGCTATTTTGCCATGTTGGCCAATAAACATTTTGTGTTCCGCCAGTCGTGGATTAGCCCGAAGGACAAGCAATGGTTTATCAGGTTAAAGGCATACGTGCATTATTTTATCAACAACCCCTCGTTCCTGATTACACTTAGTACCATAGCGTTTTTTGCCATTACCGACAGGGGCTTTGCCATACTGTTCACCTTATTTGTTTTATTGAAAAACATCTTTACCAATTTTCTTAAAAAGACCTTCAACTCGGCCAATACCACGCTGGGCAAAATGCTGCTGAACCCCAATAATTATTGGGCGTACGGTATTGCGGCATTGGCCACTTATCTTACTGTATTATCTTTCAAATCCCTTTTTTACTACCTGCTAACTTATAAGTTGGTGGTAATAGGATTGGCACTCAGCTTGCCTGCGGCGGTAATTGTTTTGTTTTACAAACAATACGGGAAAGTTGGTAAAATTGCCGGTGCCTTAGCTATGGTTTTTTGGTTGCTTTTATTGGTGCCGCCCACCCGTAATTTGTTAGAAACCGCTACCACAAAGGCTATCAGGCATGTTCAATACCGGGCTTCCATTATTCATCAACCCATTGGCGACTTGCTGTCGCAAAACCCATACTCATCGTTCCAAACGCAGAAAATAATTGAAACCGCCGAAAACCAATGGTTCATCAATGCCTATACCAACAAGCATTACGACAATAGTGCGGTACTGAACTTGCGGCCTTATTCCAAGGTGGGCGTGGATTATAATACACAAACACGAGACGTAGTCATTGCCCGTTTTGTGATAGGCGAAATGGGCAGTTTCACTATGTACCTCATCTTAATATTGTGCCTGTTGCCATTGGTGCTTTACCTCATTTCTTATCGCTTGACAGAAGATGTGGGCTACAAACTTAACTACAAGTCTTATGCAGGTGCCGTACCCTTGCTTATATTTTTTACGCTGGCACTTTTTGTATGGCTAACGGCTACCAACAGGTTTGTGTTCTTTGGCCAAGATTTTCCTTTCCTGAGCGTTACCAGTAGGTTGGCAGTGGTATTACCCCTAATTTTATTAGGTATTACGCTTACGCAACAGCCCGTAACCTATAAGAGCTACCAGTTGAACCTGCGCGCCAACTTTGCCCGATATGTTTTCTTTGCTGCATTGGTAGCCGGTTTTGCATTGACCACTATTAAGAGCAACGAATTGGGTGAAAACAATTTTTCTGTTACCGTACCTTCCGCTAAGCAGCGCATCAACAACGACCTCAATGGCATACTCGCCGAAATACAAGACAGCCTCGATGCAAAAGGCAAAAAATATACCTATGCCGGGTTAATGAAAATATTGGCAGAAGATAAAAAGTTCAAAGCACTTACCGATGATTCCAGCACCGATGCTTATACCAAAAGTTTATTGAAACTATTGGCAGGCAAGCCTTCCAGCGCATTAAAGGTGGACAACCCGCTGTACATTGTTTATGACAACCATCAGTACACCGCCATGTACAACGACCATTTGTATATGCAATTGCCCCCCGTTGAAAACAGAAAGGTATGGAATGGTTCCGTGGCCGAAAACCTGGGCTTGGGTACGCCTTTGATAAATGTACACTACGGCAACCAAAACATAACAGCCGCCCTGCCTTGCTTTCGGGCCGACCGTGAGTCGGGGTTGCAAATGGCCGTTATGCCCGCCGCTTGGTTTGTGGGCGCGCGCCAACCCATAGGCATATTTAACCTGCAACGGCAATCGGCTACACCGGCAGCGTTGTTTATTTACAAGAAAAACGACCACAACATTATTCAAAACGCATCTGCATTTGCCACTACTTGCAATGCGGAAGATGTGGCCTCGGTAAATACCCATGACCGGAAGTTTACTGCGGGCTTTACGGAAAGCGGCAATTACTTTGCCGTTAGCAAATGGGTAAACGGTGCTTACCGTATTTTGTACCCGCTCAAGGAACATAACTTTTGGTTGTATCATTTCGCCAACGCCATAAGAAGTGGCTACAGCGATGCGGATTCCATGTTGCAGCAGAACGTAAACATTAGCCTTGACTACAAACTGTCGTCTACCGTTCAGTCGCTGATAGACCAGACGTATAGTGCGGCCACCAAGGACAATAAACGTTTCCGGTTCAGCGTGATGGCTGCCGACGGCAACGGCAATATACGCATGATGAACGACTATGTTACCAACCGCATGACGCTTGACCCCAACGACATGGCCTCCATAGCACGATTGCAACAGCAGCATTTCTTTTTCAGCGATGTGCGCAACGAACGCGACCAATGGGGCAACAGCAATTTGATAGCCCTGCATTTGGGTCCCGGCTCCTCGGTAAAACCCTTGACCACGGCGGCTATTGCCTCGCAGGTAAATGCAGGTTGGCAGTTGCTGCACATGGCCGCTCCCGTGCAGGATGAGTACAATAGTTATGCCGGTTTCAAGCTGTTGAAGCCTTGGAAAAACGACGACCACTATCGCGCCGGTTATTTGGGCATTGACAAGTTTATAGAGGTATCGAGCAATTTTTATCAATCTGCCATGATATTTTTAGGCTCGTATCCCAAGGCTGCTTATGTCAAGAATGGGCGTGCCAGTATCGCCAATGTACTGTCGGCAGGCAATAGCGGATATCCCATGTTTGAAGTAAATGGCAAAGCCTATTATTTGCCTTCCTATCAAAATAGAAAAACCAATTGGCCCGCTACCGGCTATGGCAATACCAAACACCTAACTTTCTTTGGTAACGAGAACTCTGTTTTGGCCAATGGCTTGGAAGTTAATGCCGGCTTGCGTACCAAGGACAAAGACAAAATCGGCGGCAGCATACAACGGGCGAATATGATAGACAGCTTTAGCAACGCACTGTTGCAAAAAAAGAAAGGAAGTGCCTACCTGTGGAGCATGCCCGAGGAGTCTACCTTTTTGCAATCGCAACGCAGCTATGCCGACCCCTATCAAAATTTTAATGTAGGCATCAAGACCACAGCGTTGGGTGGTTATCCTTATTTGGTTACGCCTTATAAAATGCTGGAGATGTACCTTTCTTTGTTTACCCAAAACCGTAGTGCGGCTTTGCAGGTAATGCAGCGCGGAAAGCAATATACACCTTGGCAAACAGACGATACTTGGGCGGGCAATGGCCGTTACAACGATTTTCTTTCGGCATATATCTTTAAAGGTATGCACGATGTAATCTATGGCGGCAGCGGCACGGCTCATGGCATAGGCAGCCAGGCCGGCCAGCACCCCGGCTATTATTTTTATGCCAAAACCGGCACCATCAACGAGCAAGGCAGCGGCGATAAAAATTCGCGGAGGCTGATAGTGGCCATTACCAACCGCGACTTGCAACAAAGCTCCAATGTAGGAAACGGCAAGGTGTACCTGCTTTATTTTGCCATAGATAACAACAAAGATTTCGACTGGACTTTGTTGAACAATGTGATTGATGAAACCATGGCTTCGGCATCGTTCTTACAGTATTTTAAATAAAAAATGGCATGGGCAAACAAGCACCAAACAAGACAAATTCCGTATTTTTTGGCGTAGCCCTCCTGCTGGCCATAGCTACCGCCCTCGTGCTTAATATTCCGCGCCGTGCCGTAGAAAACACCGTAGTAGTGCCGCCTGCGCCTTTTGGCCGCGCCAATTACAGTACCATGCGTGCAGATACTTTTACTGCTTTGTTGCGCAAGGCTTACGGAAACCTTATTAGCGATGGCAGAAAGGAAAATTTGCTGGAAATAAACATGCGGGCCAACGAATTGACCAAAGATTTCTTCAATGGAAACGATGCCCTGCTGAAACAGGACTTGACAGATTATGGATTTAAGATAGACTATAACCCCGAACAAAAATCATTGCACGCTACCTTTGCCATCAGCAATGGCAATGCGGTAAACGTACCCAACGATGTATTGATTAAATTGGTAGATAAAATTGCAAACAAACCTAATGTCGATTAACAAGAACAACATAGGGCAACTCATCGATTACCTGTACCAAAACCGCAAAGGCACACCTGCCCCTGCGGAATTGACAGACCGCTGGAAGTCTTTGCCCGAAGATGAAATACAACCCCAACTCAATGGGCTGTTTGCTTCGTGGGGCATGACGGAAGCCGACAAACGGACTGCCATATATAATTTCCTTGGGCAAAACCTACATGCCGTAAGGGAACAACAAAAAGAGCAAAAGCCTACGCCGCCTCCTTTTGTGCCAACGCCGGAACCAACGCAGACCCACAATCCAATGGACGAAGCAGCAAAGGCCAAAAAGCCGAAGTGGCCCATTGTTGCCGGTGTCGTGGCTTTGGCGCTTTTGGCGTTTATGGGTTATAAATACTTGGGCTATGCCAGCCTGGGCCACGTTTATACCATTACCGACAATGTATTGGTGCGCAACGATGCCAAAGAAGCCGTGGCGCGCATGGATTTATTTGAAGTGCAGGGCAATGTGCCTTCCTTTCAAAAATTAAGGGTGCTGGACAAGGAAATATATTATAGGGGCATCGACAACTCGGACAAAACCTATCCATGCCGCAAGGTGGTGCTGGACACTTATTCATTCATGGACTATCTGTTCCACAAGGACAAAGGGGCGGCTTACGTAAACACCAATTATGTGGTGGACAATGTGAAGGAGTTCAACCTTTACCAAACAGCTTTTAAGGAAGTAAAAAACAACAAGACAGAAAACGCCGCGCTAAAGGCTATTTACAGAAAGATAATCATTGGTTCCATGAGCCAGGATCCATCAACCGAAAACAAGTTCATCAGCCTGCACACCTCCCTATTGCCCAAGGCATCGGTAGCGGCTACATACGGCATCATCAAGCAAACGCTCAAGGACAATGTACAGTATGCTATCATAGCGGGTTTATCCGATGGCAACTATTATTGCTTTCAAGGCAATATACAAGACAATACCTTTGAGCCGCCCAGGCAAATATTGCTGATAGAAAGCGACGACGAAACCAAGCCGCTGCAAGGCGAATATCGTTTTGTGAACCGCAATGGCAATATTGATTTGTACAACTGCACCACCAATACCGCCACCGACTATGCGGCACAAAAAGACGAAAACGGCATCATCGCTTCTTTTAAATACAAGCACCCCGACATTTTGGATACCATATTTGGCAGCGACGACGACAGCACGGGGGCAGATACCGCTACGGATGCGGAGTAAACTTGAAGTGCTACTACTATGATAGCTATATGAAAAAGAACCAAGCCCCAATTCTTTTAACTGTTTGGGGCTTCTTGTCCCGGTGTATGGCGGCAATGTTTACCGAAAGTCAATTGGTGGCTTTGTTGCGTTTTATCCAGATGTAAGTAACTATGCCTATGAACAGCAGCGGCAGGCAGGCAAGGTATATGATGCCATTGTTCAGTCCATGCGCGCTTGACTCGCCAAGGTTGGCAGCCGTTTGCGTACAAGTAACGCAACCTTGGGCCCGTAGTTTGCCCATGCCGGTTGCGCCAAGTATTGCCAGAAGCAGCCGTGTTTTTTTCATCACCATCAATTTGAGATTGTCGTTGCTACAACGCAGCAAAGGTACGCCCCAAACGCTATAGAATAGCCTTCATTACTTTATAGATTACCTGCGGCTTTCCCAAGGTGTAAAAATGCAACACGGGCACTTTCGCCGCCAACAACTCCTTGCATTGTTGTATCAACCATTCGGTACCCACCAACTCGCAATCCGCGTTGGTTTTGCATTTCAGCATTTCGGTGGTCAATTCGGTAGGTATGTCCACATGGAAAATGCTGGGCAGAATGCTCAGTTGTCGTTTGTTGGTCAATGGTTTCAAGCCGGGCAATATGGGCACGTTGATGTTGGCGCTTTTGCATTGGTTTACGAAAGCAGTGTACCTGCTGTTGTCAAAAAACATTTGCGTGGTTACATAATCGGCGCCGGCTTGTACTTTTTGGTGCAGGTAATGCAAGTCCAAATCCATGTTGGCAGCCTCGAAGTGCTTTTCGGGGTAGCCCGCCACGCCTATGCAAAAGTCCGTTTTGCCCGCATCCACTATGTCTTCTTCCAAATATTTGCCTTGGTTCAAGTCTTCTATTTGCTTCACCAATTCCAGGGCATAGTGGTGGCCCTTGGGGTGGGGCGTAAAAAATTTTTCGTTGGCGGGCGAGTCGCCGCGCAAGGCCAGCACATTGTCCACGCCCAGGTAGCGCAAGTCTATCAAGGCGTTCTCGGTTTCTTCCTTGGCAAAGCCGCCGCAAATAAGGTGCGGCACCGGATCTACCCTGTACCGGTGCATCAAGGCGGCACATATACCCACGGTGCCGGGCCGCTTGCGGGTTTCCACCCTGTCAAAGCTGCCGTCGGCGCGCTTCTTGAATGTTTGCTCGGCCCTGTGGTACGTTACGTTGATGAACGCCGGGTCAAACTCCATGAGCGGATCCAGCGTATGGAAAATGCTGTCTATGCTCTTGCCCTTCAGCGGCGGAAGTATCTCGAACGAAATGAGGGTGTTCTTTGCTTGCGCTATGTGTTGCGTTACTTTCATGGAAGCGTTGGAATATACAGTAGTGGCAATGATTGGTGTAAAAACAGGGTACAAATATAAGTGCTGCGCTTCGTGATTTCATAAAAAAGGCGGGAAGATTGGCTGGCAATGGGCAATTGTTGGGCAAGAGCCCGTTAATCGATGTTCGTTTTTGTTTCATCGAGCAATTTGCGGTTCAATTGAAAATAGCCTGTACGGGATTCCAACAACAAAACGGCCTAAACCACCCCCCTCCAAAAAACAATACCGATTATCAATTGTAGTCATCGGACGGTTTGGATAAGCGTTTGTAAATTCGTGCCCAATTTCAAATAATAACAACACAACATCCAACATGTCGAATACGGAAAAGGTGGTGATAATCGGTGCGGGCTTCGCGGGGCTTCAATTGGCCAGGAAGCTGGGCAAAACCCACCAACATGTTACCCTGATAGACAAATACAACTACCACCAGTTTCAGCCGCTTTTTTACCAGGTAGCCACGGCAAGGCTGGAACCCAGCAGCATATCGTTCCCATTGCGGAAAGTGTTTCAAAACCAAAAAAACGTACACGTAAAATATGCGGAGGCAAAAGAAATATTTCCGGGCGAAAACCGGGTGCATACTACCGATGGCGATGTATTGTACGACCGCTTGGTGATAGCTACCGGCTGTACCAGCAATTTTTTTGGCAATAAGGAAATAGCGGAAAATGCCTATCCCATGAAGAGTACCATGGAGGCCATGGCCTTGTGCAACCGCATATTGTTGAACTTTGAACATGCCACCCACTGTACGCCGGAAGAATTGCCCTACGTAATGAATATGGTGGTGGTAGGCGGCGGCCCCACCGGCGTGGAGCTGGCCGGCGCATTGGCCGAAATGAAACGCAACGTATTGCCAAGGGATTATCCCAATACCGATTTCAGTTCGCTGCAAGTATATTTGTTGGAAGGCAGTCCGCATACATTAAGCCCCATGTCGGCGGCGAGCCAACAAAAATCGCAACAATACTTGGAAACCCTGGGTGTGGTAGTGAAAACAAACACCATAGTGGCCAACTACGATGGAAAAACAGTTACCCTCAAAGACGGTTCTACCATTCCGTCTTACAACCTTATATGGGCCGCAGGCGTTATCGGTAGCCTGCCTCAAGGTTTTGGCACGGCTTCCATGTCGCCCCGGGGCAATAGGTTGATGGTTAATAGATACAACAGGGTGGCGGGCTACGACAATATTTATGCCGTGGGCGACATAGCCTATATGCAGACACCCAAGTATGAACATGGGCATCCGCAATTGGCAAACGTGGCCATAAACCAAGCCAAAAACTTGGCGGCCAACCTTGCCTCCAACAAAGCCGAGGCACAATGGAAAGAGTTTGAATACAAAGACCCCGGCAGCATGGCCACGGTGGGCAAGCGAAAGGCGGTGGTAGATTTGCCCAAGTTCAGCTTTCAAGGCCGCTTGGCTTGGTTTACGTGGATGTTCTTGCACCTTATGCTGATTTTGAGCGTGCGCAACAGGCTGTTTATCTTCATCAACTGGGCATTTAGTTATTTTACCAACGATACCACGCTGCGCCTTATCCTTATTTCGTCGAGAAAGCAATTGGACATAGTAGATAGGATGAAGAAATTGGGCTGGACGGTATCGGAATAAAAACAAGAAATCATGATATTACAATTGCATCCGGACAATCCGCAACCTAGGAAACTGAAGACCATCGTAGAATGTTTGCAAAACGGCGGGGTAATCATTTATCCCACCGATACCATTTACGGTATCGGTTGCGACATTTACCACCCGGCTGCCATAGAGCGTATATGCCGCATCAAAGGGATATTGCCCAAAAATGCCAATTTTTCCTTTATCTGCCGCGACCTCAGCCACCTGAGCGATTATGCTAAAAGCATTGCCACGCCCACGTTCAGGCTATTGAAAAAAGCATTGCCCGGCCCCTATACTTTTATATTGGATGCCACTAAGGAAGTGCCTAAATTGTTGAAAACCAAGAAAGACACGGTGGGTATCCGCGTACCTGACCACATTGTTTGCCAATCGATAGTGGAAGCCTTGGGCCATCCGCTGATAAGCGCGTCGCTGCCCATGGAAGACGATGTGGAGTACTACACCGACCCGGAAGTAATACACGACATTTTTGAAAAACAGGTGGACATAGTAGTGGACAGCGGCATAGGCAGCATGGTGCCTTCCACAATAATAGACTGCACCGGCGACGAGCCCGAGTTGATACGCGAAGGTGCCGGAAAATGGGACAGCCTACTTTAGCGATAACCAACAATGTACCTTTTTAATAGCTAAACAGAAATATTTTGCGAATAGTAGCAAATGCTACCTTTAGCAATCATCATCATCTAATGATTGCTGCCCATAATGGCATTGTTAATTTAAGATACACAATTCATTATTCAACTTTAGCATTAGTAAATTCAAGGATTTTTCGATCATGTGTTCGGCTTTGCCGTAACACTTTCCCCTGCGCTTAAAACGGGCAAGATAGTGTCGTAGCCGACTGTTGTACCCCTCCACCGTGAAAGTTTCCGCCTTGCTTTGAATACGAAATTCCGGACTTAGGATTTCTTCGTGGCATTTCCAATGGTCGGTACAATAAAAGGCAACTTCTTTGCTCTTCAGTTTTTCATGGAGTCTCGGCCCTGTTTCCGCCCCCCGTTCCCACACACGAGAGACGAACCGCCTTGCAA
>JASGFI010000068.1:0-15064 GCA_047605615.1 Edaphocola sp.
TCATCTGTCGTTACCGGAGTTGCTTCAATTGTTTTGCTACAAGAACCCATGGCCACACTCATCCCGAGTATGGCCATGGAAAACATTAGTTTATTCATTGATGACAAGTTTAGTGGCAAATGAATTTTTGTTGTCGAAACTTGGGGTTTCCATGTACGTCCGCTAAAAATTGTAGCCCACATGTAAGCCGTAATTTATTTGGAACGGGAAACTATGACGGCCTCCCGGAATATTGGGGTCTGGCACAATGGTATTGGGGTACGGGTTTTCCAGATGGGCGTTCTTTTTGCCGAAATAATACCTTGCGGCAAAATCGACCCCGATGTTAATCCTGTTTTTCCAAAATGTGTAATCATACCTCAAGCCCGCAAGACCCCCAAGATACGCCTCCTTTTTAGTTTCGTAAGCTGCCTCGAAAGGATGGCCGTAAGGCTCGCCGGGTTCCGGTTCCGACCACACTACATGGGTAAGGTACCTGTTTTTACCATAAGCCAAGGATACTGCGGCTGATAATGATAGGGTGTGGCTGTGGTAGTTTTTTAATTTATAAACCCCTCCAATATCAATATAGCTATATTTGCCCCTGGTTTCTATTTTCCCTACGCCGTCTTTAGCCATTAAATATTCTTCTACTGATAAGTATAAAGAATTTAAAGGCAATCTAACATAACTTAAAAAAAAATTAACCCGATTGTTGATACTTCTTGAGTACGTAAGTTGTAGTTGTGTTGGCAAATCTTCGGATTGTGCTATTACATTATATATTTTGTAGTTTCCAATTCCAATCTCTACCCTATTTTTCTGTGCCGATGATTGCAGGAAGCTCAAAAGGAATAGTACAATTATTGATGCACGTTTCATATTGCGTTGCAATTATAAATCGTAAATAATTCGGGTTGCCTTATTTTCTGTAAGTCATCAAAAATGTAAGAACTTTCTCTAAAATACTTTTCCTTGAAAGTTTGCGCATGGCTGCCACTTGTAGCAAGTACCATTAGCACACCGGCAATCATCGGTAATACAATTTTCGTCATGTTTGTTTTTTTGTTACGGAGCGAACATACCACCAAAACATGAAAATCACAAATTTTTTCCTTTATGCAGAAAGATATCCCCGTTTCGGCCTGAAATATTTCGGGTGAAGCAACGTTTTGTTAGCTTTGACAGTCTTGTTGCTGCGCTGCTCATATAAGTTATTGCTGTTTTTGCTGATGCTGTCCTGCTGCTTTGCGGCACAAGGGCAACCGGACGGCCGTCCCAACAACAATAAGCGCACGAAATACATCGACACCCAAGCCGATACGGTTGTTGTGGACACTTTGTCGATAGATGCGGGCAGTTTTCGGATAGGCAATGTACCCGATACGGCCTATATCCTATTGCCGGCGGAAGGCGCATTGGTCTGGAAAAATAAACAGGCACTGCCCGCCGATTCGGTTGCGGTGTCTTACAGGATATTGCCACTCAACCTTGCCGCCCTGCGCAGCCACAAAGACCGCAAGCGCATAGAAACCAACATACCCTTTGGCGCCCATTATTTCAATTATGGCTCAAAAGACAGCAGCACGGCCAAGGGTTTCGTGGATTTCAACAGCATAGAATACAACGGCACCTACGGGCGCAGCCTCAGCTTGGGCAATGCGCAAGATTTGGCCCTAAATTCCAACTTCAACCTGCAACTGAACGGCTATATATTGGACAGCGTGCGCATAGAGGCGGCCGTAACCGACAACAACCTGCCCATCCAACCCGATGGCAATACGCAACGGCTGCAGGAATTCGACCGCATATACATCACCTTCGAGAAAGGAAAGCACAAGCTGACCGCAGGCGACTACAACTTGGAACGCCCCAAAAGCTATTTCATCAATTTCAACAAAAGGGTACAGGGCCTGCTGTACGAAGATGAATGTTACCTTGACAAAGAAAGGAACATAAAAAACAAAACAGGCATCAGCGGCTCGGTGGCCAAAGGCCAGTTTGCCCGCAATATATTCAACGGCACGGAGGGCAACCAAGGCCCCTACAAACTTACGGGCAACAACAACGAACAGTTTTTCATAGTATTGGCCGGTACGGAAAAGGTGTATATAGACGGCGTAAAAATGGAACGTGGCGAAGACCTCGATTACACCATCAACTACAATACGGGCGAAATAACCTTCATGCCGCGCCAATTGATTACCAAAGACAAGCGCATACAATTTGAATTTGAATACCAGGACCGAAGTTACCTGAACACCCTGGCCTATGCCTACGACGAACTGCAGGTGGGCAAGAAATGGAATTTCAGGTTGAATGCCTATTCCAACCAAGACAGCAAGAACCAACCTTACACGCAAACCCTTAGCGGCGAACAAAAGCGTTTCTTGGAAAGCATAGGCGACAATACCGACAGCGCCTACTACCGAAGCGTGACGCTCGATACTTTTTCTTCCAGCAAGATATTGTACCGGATGACCGACACAACGGTGGACGGCCTGCCGTACGACAGCGTGTTTGTGTACAGCACCAACCAAACAGACGTTTTGTATTCTTTGGGCTTTACTTATGTGGGCGAAAACAACGGCCATTACATAATAGCCGGCACCAATACCAATGGGCGCAGTTATAGTTGGGTGGCCCCGCAGGACGGCATATTGCAAGGCAATTACGAACCACTGACATTGCTCATCACGCCCAAACGACAGCAGTTGTTCACGCTTGCCGGTACCTACGAGATAGACAACAACAAAAAAGCCTGGGTAGAACTGGCGGCCAGCAATTATGCGCCCAACCTGTTTTCGGACAGGGACAACAACCTGCACTGGGGCTATGCGGGAAAAGCCGCCTATGAAGAAAAGCGAACCATGGGGAAGGCAGACACCACGGGCCGCCGACCTTATGCGCTCGGTACCCAGCTAAGCTACGAACGAGTACAATCGAGATTCAAGGCCATAGCCCCGTACAGGAACGTGGAATTTAGCCGCGACTGGAACGTGGACTCTACCGAAACGGCGCAAGACGAGCATTTGGCCATTTTCAATACCGAACTTTCGCACAGGAGATTGGGCAAAGTAAACTACAATTTTACTTTTTACGGCAGGGGTAATGGCTATACCGGCTTCAGGAACGTGGCGAGCATCCAATACGAAAAAAACGGCTGGCGCAGCGGTGGCACCTTCAACTTGATGAACTCGCAAAATACCACGCAGCGCACCTCCTATTTCCGTCCGTCGCTATACATAGAAAAGAACATAAAAAAGCTAAAAGACATAACCATTGGTGCCAGTTTCCAACGAGAACACGATGCTATCAAATCGTTGTTCGCCGACACGTTGCTGGCCGCCGCTTTTGCATTCGACATCTGGAAATTTTACCTGAAAAACAAACAAGATGCCCCCCTGCGCTTTGAAGTAAATTACACCATTAGGCGCGATGATTTGGTACAAACAAATGAATTTAAGGAACAAAGCACGGGTCACACCATAGACGGCACCTTGGGTATTTTTAAATGGAAAAAACAGCAATTGACTTTTACCGGGGCATACAGAAGTTTGCTGGTACACATTCCCACGTCCACCGTGTATCAAAACACCGAAACCATTCTGGGGCGCTTCAATTTTACGGGCAATATCAAAAAAGGAGTTTTGGTGCCGTCGCTTTTGTACGAAGTAGGTACGGGACAAGAGCAACAGCGTATATATACTTATGTGGAAGTTACGGCAGGCCAAGGCGTGTATATGTGGAACGACTACAATGAGGACGGCGTGCAACAGGCCAACGAATTTGAAATAGCCGTGTACAGCGACCAGAAGAAGTATATAAGAACCGTAACGTACAGCAACGAATATATAAAAGTAAATTATGTATTGCTCAACAACTCGCTATCGTTTAATCCGGAAAATTTTTGGCCGCAAGGCCAAAGAGTACATGGCTTGGCCAAATTTACCAGCCGCTGGAACAACCAATTGTCTTTACAGATAAGCAACAGGGTATTGGCTGCCGAAGGCTTCAAGGCTTTTAACCCCTTTACCGAATCGGTAGCCGACACCAGCATCATAGCCAATACCACTTCGCTGGGCAACACCGTTTATTTCAACAGGAATAGTGCCGTATGGGGCAGCGAATATACCGCAGCCTACAATTCGGGCAAGAGCCTTTTGACTTATGGAATAGAAGGCAGCCGCCAGTTGAAGCATACCCTTAAATTGCGCTACACGATCAAAAAAACCATAACGGGCAACTTTGCGGCACAAATGGGCAATAGGGGCTACAACTCCGGGTTGGACGATGGCCGAACCTACGATGTACACCAAAAAAACGTAGAACCTTCCGTTACGTTCATTTTGCGGTCTACCTTCAGGATTACGGGCGGTTACAAATGGGAAAACAGACAAAACGCCGCCGCCTACGGCGGCGAAACTGCCAACATACAATCAGTGAACATTGACACCAGGCTTACCCGGCCCGCTATCGGCACCATGCAAGCCAAACTTACTTATGCATCTATCAACTATACCGGCACCGCCAACACTTCGCTATCGTACGTGATGCTCGATGCCTTGCAAAATGGCAACAACTGGGTATGGTACCTCAACTGGGAACGTAGGCTGGGCAAGGGTTTTGAGCTATCCATAGAATACGAAGGGCGCAAAACCGGCAGCAGCGATGTGGTACATACCGGGCGCATGAGCGTAAGGGCGGTACTGTAACTTATGGTTTTCGGATGGAAACCATTAATATTGTGGGTCACGAAAGAAGTATTTTCAAACATATTTGCGCACTATCCCCTTGTAACATGCAACACTTATTAGCCGTAAACAACCTGTCGAAAAACATAGCCGATACCTTTACCCTCAAGCCCACGAGTTTTACGCAAGACAAAGGCCAGAAACTGGGCATGGCGGGAGCTACGGGTTCCGGGAAAAGCACTTTGTTGAAACTTATTGCGGGTTTGCAAGATGCCGATGGCGGCGAAGCTTTTTTTGAGGGAAAGAAAATACTGGGCCCCGCATGGCGCTTGATACCGGGCCAGCCGGGCATTGCCTACCTGTCGCAACACTACGAATTGCGCAACCATTTCAGGATGGAAGAGTTGCTTTCCTACGCCGACCAATTGCCCGAGGGCAAAGCCGCCGAACTGTTTGCCTTGTGCAGCATAGACCATTTATTGAAAAGAAAAACCGACCAACTTTCCGGCGGCGAAAAGCAACGCATAGCCTTGGCCAGGCTGCTGCTTACCGCACCACGCTTGTTGATATTGGACGAACCCTTTTCCAATCTTGATTTGATACACAAAAGCATCTTGAAAGAAGTGCTGAACAACATTAGTGCGGAAATGGACATAAGCTGCATAGTAGCCTCGCACGACCCCACGGACATATTGCCCTGGGCCGATACTTTGATGTTGATGCACCAAGGTTCGTTGTTGCAGCAAGGTACGCCCGAACAGGTGTATGCAACGCCCGTCAACGAATATGCCGGCGGCTTGCTGGGGCATTATAATTTGCTGGACAGCGACACCGCCCACGCCTTGAACATTAAAGTACCCAAAACCAAACGGGCGTTTTTAAGACCGGAGTGGCTCGTGTTTTCCACATCGGGCGGCCTGCTGCCCGTAACCGTGGTACAGAGTTCTTTCCAAGGCAGCCATTACCAGATAACGGGGCTTTACAAGGGAAAAACCATTAAATGGAACAATGGCACGGGCAAGCTGGCTCCCGGCGAAAAAGGTTTTTTGAGTTTGCTACAAGAAAAAGTATGCTTGTTGTGACACCAAATGCGGAGTTGTCCGCCAGCGTAAAACCCACCGCACAAATGGCGCATTTGATTTTTCCCTACACACAATCCAACGCTCCCCAAAAAACCAAAGAGCCATTTTTTTGCCGCACGAATAGAGAAATTTTCAAACATTTTTTATCACGAAAAACGATATGCCGAGAAACATAAGCTAAATTTGTGTCTTGACATCTTGCAAAGGCAATGAACAGAATTAAAGAAGTACTTGAAGAAAAAGGAATTAAACAAACTTGATTGGCGGAACAATTAGGCAAAAGCTACAATATGGTAAATGGTTATGTCCGGAATCGACAACAACCGAGACTTGAAGTGTTGTACGAGATAGCCAATATTCTTCAAACCGACATTAAAGAGCTTTTAAAAACCAACGAAGAAGTTTACAAATGCAAGCAGCAATCGACATATTAGAAAATTAAATCATTGAGAAATATCCCGATATCCTTGAAATACTACTGCGCGACCAAACAACTCAAAAAAACATCTTTTGGGCAACCGGCAACTACGAACATTTAGGCGATGCATACAAATTCAATTCCGAGATTTTAAACCAATATTTTCCAAGGCCACACTCATTCAGAGTATGGCCTTGGGCTCTTGGCCTTCTTTTGCACAAATTTTTATACCAGCGTCCTTTTACAAGGCGAAAGCGTAGCCTACGGACACGCTCCACACGCGGTTTTGCGAGGTTGCGTTATCTACGTTCGACAGATTGGCAAGCCCCATTCCGTATTGCCCGCGAATATAGATACCCATCGGAGTAGCATAGCCAAGGCCAAAGTTGACACCATAGTCCAGCTTCTTCACGTCGCCCGCATCGTCTCCAAAGGTTATGTCCCCTTCTATAGAAACACCACCCGATTCCGCCTTGCTCTTGCCGCTCATCCCCAAGCCCGCGTAAGGGCCTACGGTGGCAAATGCCGAACCGGCCTTGCCAAAGGAGCAACGATAACCAAGATTTATCGGTATTTCCAAGTTTTGGATGGTTGTTTTGGTCACGGTGGTTACGCCCAAAAGTGAATATGTGGTCTTGTTTCCTTTTATGGAAAACATGACACCGGGTTGGAAAAAGAAGCCTTTGGACAAGCCAAAGTCTATCATGACACCGCCCTTCAAGCCGGTAATCGCTTCGCCGGGTTGGTTGATGCTTCCATATTCGTAGGGCATTTTGGCAAAATTCACGCCAAATTCGGGGTTGATGCTCACTTGGGCAAAACTTGAAGTACCCAACAATGCGCCCGCAGCAACCAAGATGAGTTTTTTCATAACAGTTTTTGTTTTTAATTTTTTAAGTGATTTGTTTTTCGGGGAAAATTCCCCAGCTCGGCCAACTAATAACAAAGTACATGCCATAGTTTGTAAACGAAAAGCTAAAATTTATTAGATTAAACGTTGTTAGTGATTTAAGTTTTATGTATTTGGTCAATGTAAGTAAGGTCAGTTTTTCAATCGGCGTTGTTAAACCGAGATAGTCTTAGAAGCTGTCTAAAATTATTTGATGGTATAATATGTAGATGATTTTTGAGCGAAACAAGGCAAATTTTGCAGCCATAGCCTAACGCCTAAGGCGAAAAATCTAACGACGTTGCAGCCAAAAAGCAGCACATATTAACCATTGAAATGATTTTAGACAGCTTCTAATATCTGTTTGTTGTTTAAATAAATATGTTTTATATTGATAGTTAAGTTTGCCAACGTTTAAAACGTTGGCAAACGTTTTGAAAACTATATCGGACTAACAATGCCGATTACTTTTTCCCCGTATCTATTTCTTGTTTTTTCTGTTGCAATTCTTCAAATTGCCTGCTTACCTCTCCTATTTTTTGTTTGCGGGCGGGCAGTTTTCGCTCTATTTGGGTTATCAGGCCCTGTAGTTGCTTGCGTATTTCATCGTCTTTGGCACTGGTGCCGGTGGTTTCGTCCAAGGATTTTTTAAAGTCGGCCAGCCGCTCTTCTTCTTCCTGTAGTTCGGCTTTTATTTTTTCCAGAAACAATTCCGTTTGCTGCAGGCGGCCATCCAATTGGCTTTGGAAGCGGTTGCGGCGTTTATCGCGGTCGGCATCTTTGCGGTTAAAGAAATGCTGGCGGGCGGCAACGAACTTGTCCCATATTTCGTCGCCGTACTCGCGGGGTATGTGGCCTATGTTTTTCCACTCGGCCATCAGTTCGTTCAGTTCCTCGGTTGCCTCGCGCCAATTTTCGGAATTTTTAAGTGCTTCGGCACGGTTCAGCAGGGCGGTTTTCTTTGCGTAGTTGTCTTCAAGGGTTATCCTGTGTTCGTCGGCACGTTGGCGTTTGGCACCAAAGAATTTGTCGCGGGCGGCTTGCAGCCGGTTCCACAGTTCGTCGGCCTTTTCGTAAGGTACTTTGCCTATGGTTTTCCATTTGTCCATAATCAAGCCCAGCGCGGTGGTGGTTTCTTTCCAATCGGTACTTTCGGCCAAGGCTTCGGCCTGCTGTACCAAGGCTTCTTTTTCGGCCAGGTTGTTTTCCTGCTCTGTTTGTATTTGTTCGAAATGAACTTTTTTACGCTCAAAAAAGGTATTGCGCGCAGCTGTGAAACGATTCCAAATTTCTTCGTTTTTTTCGGCGGTAACTACGCGGCCTATGGTTTTCCATTTGTCCATCAGCTCCTTCATAATGTCCGAAACGGCTCGCCAATCGGTGCTATGGGCGTGCTTTTCGGCCGTTTCGCACAGTTCCATTTTCAAGTCCAGGTTTTGCATCATTTCCCGGCTTGTATCTTCCTGGTGCTTGCGTTTCCTTTCAAAGAAATAATTGCGGGCGTTCTCTATCCGTTCCCATAGGGCATCGCTTTTGGCCTTGTCGGTTTGTGGGGTGTTTTTCCATTCCTCCACTATTTCCTTATATACTTCGGAGGTGCCTTTCCAGTCGTCCGAATCTTTAAGGTTTTCCGCTTTTTCCACTATGGCCAGCCTCAATTGGTGGTTGGCGGCCAACAAGGCAGCCGTTTCCGCTTCCTTGGCTTTCAGCGCAGCAAAAAGGGGTTCGTAATTGCCAATGGCATTGGTGCGCAGTGCATAATCGAGGGTACGTTGTATCTTCCCGTATAATTTGGGCTTGTCTTCCGTTTGCAGCCATTCCGATTCCAGTTCCTGCCACTTGGTTTCCACTTCCTTGAATTTTTCCGATAAGGCTTTGGTCACGCTTTGCATATTTTCCAGAGTCAACGTTGCCAGGTTGCGCCCCGGGCTATGCGCCGAGGGTTTCAGCCATAATTCTTGTCCCTCAAAGTTGAAGGTGCAATATTGCTTCCCTGCAAATTCGTGTTCTATCCAAATTTCGGGTGTAATGCGTTCGCCGGTAAGGGGCGTTTGGTTGGATTGCTGCTCGGCCATAACTTATAAGATTGCGGTACGGTACAGTAACTGCGGTGGTTTAACTACGCTGCTGCTTTGTTCGGTTTAAGATTAAGATAGTTTTGTATGGTATGCGAATTTAAAAAACATTTATTACGGGAAAAAGAAAATGTTGGGTACAAAAAATAAATTGCACTTCACGCCGCATAAGTAACGATGAGGGGACAAGGGCAATGACATCTTTCGTAATTCATACTGCACTCCGGATGGTTTTGTGCATTTTTGTACCCCCGCCAACTTCGTTGGGGATAGAAATTGGGGACAAGCTGGGGCGGGGGGCCAGGAGTACTGGCGGGAAACGGTGGCGATAGGCTTGAATTTGGAAGATGCCCATTATTGCACGTTTTATGTCCGATGGGAAGTACACATCGAAGTGGGCAGCGGTGTAGCCATACGAGCAGATCCGGCACGAAAAACCATTTTCGTATTATTCGTTATTATTTTCGTAGCTTCGCGCATCGGTTCTTTGAAAAGGCACTATCAAAAATACCCAAAAGGGGCCGCCCGGTTTTGACAGCACCATGGCGGGGAAGGTGTAAGCATGCAGCGCGTTGTGTAATTAGCGCTTTAATCTGAATGCTCAAACTATAACTGGCGAATACAATTACGCCATGGCTGCCTAATCAGCGATTAGATAGTCATTAGGGCCGCGTAGAGCAGGTTGTTCTGTAACCAAGCTCCGCCGCCGACTCAACCAAACAATACAGGATGCTGCTGCGCAAGGCTGTGACCGTAGCAAAAGACCATGCAGCTAAGTGATTATTTGGTTTGTTCGCCCCCTGATAATCGCCGACAATTAATGACGAAATAAGCATGTAGAAAGCTTTTTCAACCGGTGTTTGGACGCGGGTTCGATTCCCGCCGGCTCCACAGTATGTGTTTGCAGCGTGTGTTCATCTGTAAACGGTTTGGAAAAAACCGCCGAAAATTCGGCGGTTTTTTCCATTTTTCTCGTGTTGGCAATACCTCCGTATCTCATCGGCAGCCTTTGCGAAAAGCGCCCAATTGCCGTTCTTTATTTCCCCCTATTCCGGTACAGTGGGGCGGGCTGTTGCGAACAACTTTGGCCTATAACAAAAAAATAATACCTCCTTTTGGCAAGGTTCATTACATTTGCGACTCAATAATGAAATTATAGCGGCCCGAAACGCAAAAAGCGGTCGATTTATCCTTAACTGAAATGACAAAAAAAACCATAATTGTAGGTGTCGCACCCGCTTCAACGCGCCACCACAGCGTTTTTTTTCCTACGCCCCTAAGCGTAGTTTTTTGCGGCGCCCATACGCCTTTCATGGTGCGACGTTGATACCGGATAGCTTCTGGATTGGCAATGGCCACAGATGATTCTCCGGCACGAAACCGAACGTTATTCAAGCCAATTACTTTAAACAATATTGCAAGCAGTATGTCCAATGTGGCATCTGTTCACTTTTACTCATTTTAAGAAAAATGAACCAATTCCAGATAGTGGTAGCCAATGCAAGCCACTATAGCTTTGCCCAAATAATATGCGACGAAATGGCCTCTTCGGCCAAAGCGCGGGGTACCGGCATAGCCAAGCGCAACGCCGATTACATCATGGAAAAAATGCGCGAAGGCAAGGCCGTGATAGCTTTTGACGACCAAGGTTTTTGGGCGGGCTTTTGCTATGTAGAAAGCTGGAGCCACGGCAAATACGTGGCCAACAGCGGACTGATAGTGGCGCCGCCTTACCGCAAGTTCGGCCTTGCCAAAATGATAAAGCAGCGCATCTTTCAACTAAGCCGCGAGCTGTTTCCGGAGGCCAAGATATTTGGCCTCACCACCGGTTTGGCCGTGATGAAAATAAACAGCGACTTGGGTTACGAACCCGTTACCTACAGCGAATTGACGCAAGACGATGCCTTTTGGGCTGGCTGCAAAAGCTGCGTGAACTACGAGATACTGATGATGAAAGAACGCAAGAACTGTATGTGTACCGCCATGCTGTACGACCCGGCAGAAAAAGAAGCCGAACAAATACAGGTGGCCGCAGCGAATGTTCCGGCAGTAAAATCGTTTCCCAATGCGGGCAAAAGGCACAAGGGCAACTCCGTGTTTTCCAAAAAAAAACTTAACGCCGGAAGAATGAAGATTGCCTAAACCCGATAGTAGATTGCTGTCCATTTGTAGGAACATCGTAACGTTTTACCAAAAACAAATGACAGGCATTTTTTAAATTTCAAAACAAAAAAGGATTTACTTCCTCTGCCAACAGCAAATGAAAAAAGTAGTACTGGCCTACAGTGGCGGCCTCGATACCACCTACTGTGCCCTCTACCTCAGTAAGATAAAAAACCTGGAAGTACATGCCGTAACCATCAATACCGGCGGATTTGACGAAGAAGAGATAAAGCAAATAGAGGCACGTGCAAGAAAGTTAGGTATAGTATCGTACAAAGCCATAGACGTGACCCGTGCATATTACGACGATTGCGTGAAGTACCTGATATTTGGCAATATGCTGAAAAACGGCACCTACCCGTTAAGCGTAAGCGCCGAAAGGTTGGTACAGGCCATGGAGATAGCCAAGGAAGCCATAGCCATAGGTGCCGATTACATAGCCCATGGCAGCACGGGCGCGGGCAACGACCAAGTAAGGTTCGATGGCGTGTTCCGCACCATGGCACCCAATATAGAAGTGATAACCCCCATACGCGATATGCGCCTGAGCCGCGAGGCCGAGATAGAATTTTTGAAAGAGCATGGCGTGGAGATGAATTTTGAAAAAGCCAAATACAGCATCAACAAAGGGCTTTGGGGCACTTCGGTAGGCGGCAAAGAAACACTTACGTCCGGCCAATACCTGCCGGAAGAAGCATGGCCCACGCCGGCTACCCACACGGAAGAACAAACCATTGAACTGCAATTTGAAAAAGGCGAGCCTGTAGGGTTGAACGGCAAACTATATGCGCACCCTACTTTATTGATTCAAGAGCTTCAGGCATTGGCGCAACCTTATGGCATAGGCCGCGATATACATGTGGGCGATACCATCATCGGCATAAAAGGTCGGGTAGGCTTTGAAGCCGCCGCCCCGCTGATTATCATCAAAGCGCACCATTTGTTGGAGAAACATACCTTGACCAAATGGCAAACCTATTGGAAAGACCAATTGAGCACATGGTATGCCAACTGGCTGCACGAAGGCCAATTGCTGGACCCCGTGATGCGCCATATAGAAAAGTTTTTGGAAGATGCGGAGCAAACCGTGAGCGGCAAGGTGTTTGTAGCCTTGGCTCCCAAATATTTCACTTTGTTAGGTATAGAGAGCAAGTACGACCTGATGAGTAATGCCTTTGGCAGCTATGGCGAAATGAACAAAGGTTTTACCGGCGAAGACGTAAAAGGTTTTACCAAAATTTTTGGCAACCAAATCTCTATTTTCCACCAAGTAAACGAGGCCGCAAAAAATGATTAAGGCAGGCATAGCGGGCGCGGCGGGCTATACCGGCGGCGAGTTGCTGCGCATCTTGCTGCGCCACCCAGATGTACATGTCGCATTTGCCCATAGCAATAGCCAGGCGGGCAAGGCAGTAAGTACTGTACACCAAGACTTGCTGGGCGATACGGATTTACAGTTCGCAAGCCAATGGCAGTTAGATATAGATGTGTTGTTTTTGTGCGTGGGGCACGGCGAGGCGGTGCAATTATTGGAGAATCTTCAAGTGCCCGACCAGGTGCGCATCATAGATTTGTCGCAGGATTTCAGGTTGCCGGGAAAAGCAATATTTGGCAATCGCTCCTTCGTGTACGGGCTTCCGGAATTGAATAAGGAAGCCATAAAGGCTGCCCAAAACATTGCCAACCCCGGTTGCTTTGCTACGGCTTTGCAATTAGGATTGTTGCCTTTGGCCGCAGGTGGATTTAAGGGGCAGGTGTACACCACGGGCATCACCGGCGCTACCGGCGCAGGGCAAGGCTTGGCGGCCAGCTCGCATTTTGCATGGCGAACCAATAACATACAAGCCTACAAAAGCCTTACGCACCAGCATTTGAAAGAAGTGGGCGAAAGCCTTGCCCAATGCGGCAGTGACGAAGACGAGATAGCGATCAACTTTGTTCCCTGGCGCGGCGATTTTGCCCGGGGCATATTTGTGTCGCAACAATTTAGTACCGAGAAATCGTTGGAAGAACTGAACGCCCTGTACCAACAGTTTTATGCGCCACATCCATTTACGCACGTAAGCAAAGAGCCTATCCATTTGAAACAAGTGGTGCATACCAATAAGTGTTTGGTGCAGATAGAGCAACACGAAGGCCAAACGGTGGTACACAGCGTTATAGACAATTTGCTGAAAGGCGCATCGGGCCAGGCGGTGCAGAACATGAACCTGATGTTTGGGCTGGATGAAAAAGCGGGGTTGGCGTTAAAGGCGGGGTATTTTTAAGGAAAGTCTTTCTTGCAATACCGTTTATAACAACACTATTGGTACGCCCACAAAAAATAAATCCAATGAAACCATTTGACGTATATCCATTGCAAAACGTAACCATAGACAAAGCCCAAGGTTCTTATGTATGGGACGTGGACGGCGTTCGGTATTTGGACATGTATGGCGGCCATGCCGTTATTTCCGTAGGCCATACGCACCCGCATTATGTACGGCGCATTACCGACCAATTGCACAAAATCGGTTTTTACAGCAATTCGGTACAAATGCCCTTGCAAGAAGAATTGGCCGCACTGCTGGGCAAGGTAAGCGGCAAGCAAGACTACCAACTATTTTTATGCAACAGCGGTGCCGAAGCCAACGAGAACGCCTTGAAATTGGCCTCGTTCCACAATGGCCGCAAGAAGATAGTGGCTTTCCAGAAAGCCTTTCATGGCCGCACGTCGCTGGCCGTGGCCGCTACCGACAATCCCGCTATCGTGGCACCCGTAAATGCCACCGGAAAGGTGGTGTTCCTGCCCTTTAACGATGCGGAAGCACTTACGGATTACTTCAAGGAACATGGCGACGAGATTTCTTCCGTGATAGCAGAAGGCATACAAGGGGTGGGCGGCATACGCATAGCCGGTGACGAATTTTTACAAACCATACGTACCCTATGCGACCGGTACGGCGCAGTGTTCATAGCCGACAGCGTACAATGTGGTTACGGCCGCAGCGGCAAGTTTTTTTCGCACGATTATAGCGGCGTACATGCAGACATATACAGCATGGCCAAGGGCATGGGCAATGGTTTCCCGATAGGTGGCATCATCATTGCACCACACCTGAAACCGAAATATGGCATGTTGGGTACCACCTTTGGAGGCAATCATTTGGCTTGCGCCGCGGCTATGGCGGTTTTGGAGATTATAGAAGAAGAAAACCTTATGGCAAACGCACTAAACCAAGGAAACTATCTAAGTGAAAGCCTGGAACGAATGAACGTATTTGGCGATGTGCGTGGCCGCGGCCTGATGATAGGCTTTGACGTGCCGGAAAGCCACGCTACCTTGAAGAAAGACCTGCTGGAACAGCAACACGTCTTTACCGGCGAGGCCAAACCCAACGTGATACGGTTGTTGCCGTCTTTGGCGTTGTCAAGGGAAGATGCGACAATTTTTGTCAACAAAATAGAAAAGGCTATTAAAAATCTTGGCCATAGGGAATAATTGCTGAATGCAATAAAAACATATACCTTTTTCACTACATGACAAAAATATAAATTACTGATAATCAGCAAAATAAGTTGTTAAATATTTTCATAAACGACTGATATTCAGTATATTAGAGAAGTGTTACTACACGTTTCTCTATGCAAAAGAATACCAGTCGGGAGGATAAAAATAAGCAATTAGCTTCAATCCTAAAAGAAAATATCTCAAAAAATGATGCAATAAATGGCTATAGTAAAATTTTAATGGAAATAAAATGAAGCATTAATTTGCTTTTAGT
>JASGFI010000069.1:0-14579 GCA_047605615.1 Edaphocola sp.
GGCATATTTCCAAAATGGAAGAAATTGTTAGCGAGGTAGATGCTTGGCAACAACACAGAAACAACAAGAATGGTAAAAACAATTGGCAGTTCACAACAAGCGACGAAAGACAAAAACTTAAACGACTTTAAAGGAAATTAGACAATTGGAATCCGCCAGATCCCGTGTTTAAAAAAATGCGGCAATTAGCAAGGGAGCGGGATCAGATCGTCCAAAGCCGCACCGTATCCAAGAATCAGCTTCATGCGGAACAGTCAGAGGCAATCAATAACTTTTTACAATCCCAAGACACAGTTTTCCCGATTGTTGAAGCCTTTTTCCCGAATGTGAAAATATTAGCCGGGCGTAGGGTATAGTTTTGCGCCCCGATTGCGATTCCAACCATTAACCTGTTCTAAAAAATCAATACCATACAATGAAGAAAATCTTTATGATTTTTGGGGTGATGGCCTGCTCCATGGCCGCCCATGCACAAAATGCAGTAGTGAAAGGCAAGGTACTGAACCACGACGGCACACCCGCCGCGCTGGTTTCCATCTCTTTGGACGATGGCGAAACCACGGTGCAAACCAACAACAAAGGTGAGTTTTACCTCGAATCGGAGGCCGGTAGCCACAAATTGAAAATAACCGGCGCAGGCGTGCAGGAAAAAGTGCTGAGCATCAACCTGTCGCCAGACCAAAACCTTAACCTAAGCGACATTACCTTGGTACGCAGGGGCAAGGATTTGAACGAAGTAGTGATAGGCGGCGTGCGCAGCTATACTGCCGCCAAAACGTCCAACTCGTTGCGTTTGGACGAACCTCTGTTGCAAACCCCTCAAAACATCCAGGTGGTTACTGCCGCTGCCTTGGAGTCGCAAATGGTAACGAGTACCAGCGATGGTCTGTTGCGCAACGTGAGCGGCCTTACCCGCCTAGAACACTGGGGCGACATGTATGCACGCGTAAATGGCCGCGGTGGCAGGCTTTCGGCTTTCAGGAACGGCATGAACATTACCAGCGCCTGGGGGCCGCTTACCGAAGACATGGCATTTGTGGACCACGTGGAATTTGTGAAAGGCCCGGCCGGCTTCATGATGTCCTACGGCGACCCCACGGGGCTGTACAACACCGTGACCAAACGCCCCGAAGGCCACACCGCCGGCGAAGTGGGCATCATGCTGGGCAGTTACGATTTCTATCGTGCCAATGCCGACGTGCAAGGGGTATTGGACAGGAAGGGCAAATTGCAGTTTCGCCTCAATACCTTGGCCCAGTTCAAAAATTCCTTCAGGGCTTACGAGTACAACGACCGCGTGGGCGTGGCGCCCGTACTGAGCTACCAACTGGCCGACCGTACCAAGCTAACCTTGGAATACATTTACCAAAGGGCCAAGATATCCAACGTTGGTTCCTATTATGTCTTCTCTCCCAAAGGTTATGCGGTGTTGCCGCGCGAGTTCACGCTGATGGACCCGGGTTTGGATCCTACCATCATCAACGACCACAACGTAACCTTGAACTTGGAGCATTACATTGACGACAATTGGAAAATAACCGCACAGGCTTCTTATTTCAACTATGCGCAACAAGGCTCGTCCATGTGGCCCGGCGCAGTGAATGCCGACGGCACCATTATCCGTAGGGTATCCATTTGGGATGCACTCAACGTAATGAAATTTGGCCAAGTATATTTGAACGGAAAAGCAACTACCGGCACCGTACAACATAAGATACTGGCCGGTTTGGACGTTTCCGACAAAAAATATTTGGCCGATTGGAACGCCGGTTACGCCCTCGATACCGAAGACAGTCCGTTTGACGTAAACAATCCTTCTTACGGTTCGCCGTCCAACGGTTATCCCAATTACCTGTTTGCCCAACGCAGGGATTCTGTCAACATACAGCAACGTGCCGGCATTTATGGTATCGTGTCGCAGGCAGCTACCAGTTTGTATTTGCAAGATGAAATAGGTTTTCTTGAAAACAAACTGAGGCTTACCCTTGCAGGCAGATATACCTACGTGGAAACCAATAGCTACAACACCATTATGGACGCCAAGCGTTTTACGCCCCGCATAGGTTTGAGTTATTCCGTAGATAAAAACACCTCCGTGTATGCGCTCTACGACCAAACCTTTGTGCCGCAAGCCGGATTGAAACGCGACAGCACCCATCTGAAACCCATTGCCGGCAACAACATGGAAATAGGCGTGAAACGCGATTGGTTCGATGGCGACTGGACTACCTCGCTGACCGCATACAGGATATTGAAAAACAACCAATCGGCCGCCGACCCTTCCAATACTTCAGGCGAAAGCTACGTGATAGAATTTGGGCAAACCAAAACCCAAGGCATAGAATTTGACGTGCGCGGCGAAATAGTGAAAGGGCTTACGCTTGTTGCCAATTACGCCTACACTGATTCCAAAATATCCAAAGACCAAACCGAATCGAAAGTGGGCAACGTGGTACCCGGCTATGCCAAACACAATGCCAATGCCTGGTTGAGCTACAAAGTAGGCAGCGGCGTGTTGAAAGGATTTGGCGTATCGGCCGGCTTCAATTTGCAGGCCGACCGTACCACGTGGACCTGGGGCGGTACCGGCACCGATGGCCTGCCAACTTATTTTAAATTGGACGGCGGCCTGTTTTACGAAACCGGACGTGTGCGTTTCACGGGTAATTTGTACAACATCACGGACAAATACCTTTATTCCGGGGCTGCTTATTCCGCCTATTATTACTGGCAGGCAGAACCCGGGCGCAACTGGCGTTTTGGCGTTACTTACCGCTTCCTCTAAAGCTCTTGGCCCATCAACAATGAACCCGGAAACTACAGTATCTTTACGGTTTCCGGGTTTAGATTTTTTTTTGAACCGACTTTACCTTGCACATGCCGCAGCTACATAATTTGCCCAATAAGAAAAAATCCGGCAATACTTTTAGGAAATGGATGGGCAAAATCCATTTATGGTTGGGTCTGGCATCGGGCATCATCGTTTGCTTCCTGGGCCTCACGGGCTGTTTGCTGGCCTTTGAAAAAGAGATAGAAAACCTAACCCAGCCGTATAGGTTTGTGGCCGCACGCAACGAACAGTTGCTGGCCCCGTCCGCATTGCAACAAATAGCCGTAGGGCATTTGCCCGGCAAGAAATTGCACTCCATTAGCTACCAGCCGGGCAAGGCATCCGTGGCGGCATTTTACAATGGCAAGCCGGCCTATTATTACTTAGTATTCATGGACCCCTATTCGGGAAAAATATTGAAGACCAAAGACATGAGCCGCGATTTTTTCCGCATCATGATATCGGGACATTACAGCTTGTTTTTGCCGGTAAAAATAGGGCAACCCATAGTGGCCTCGGCCACGCTGGTATTTGTGTTGATGATGGTAAGCGGCATCATATTGTGGTGGCCGAAGAACAAGGCGGCACGCAAGCAAAGGTTCTCCGTAAAATGGAACGCCCAATGGCGGCGCACCAATTACGACCTGCACAACGTGCTGGGCTTTTACATGACCTTCATAGCGGTTTTCGTGGCGCTCACCGGCTTGGTTATGGGCTTCCAATGGTTTTCCAAAAGCGTGTATTGGTTGGGTTCGGGGGGCAAGGCCCGGATAGATTATGCAGTGCCCCTGAGCGATACCCTGCAACCCACGCTTGCCCGCCATGTGCCCGCTACTGATGTATTGTGGCAGCAAATGCGGCAAAAAAATCCTGCTTACCAAGGCGTGATGGATGTGCATTTCCCCGAAAGCAAGGCTGCTTCCATAGAAATAGCCATGAACCCCGACGACGGCACTTACTGGCGCGCCGATTATTATTTCTTCGACCAAAATACGCTAAAGGAACTTTCGGTAAAGCACGCATTCGGCAAAAAGAAAGATACCAACGGCGGCGATATGCTGCTGCGCATGAACTACGATATTCACGTGGGGGCCATAGCCGGTCTGCCGGGCAAAATTCTCGTTTTTGGCGGCAGCTTGATTTGTACCAGCCTGCCCATTACGGGCTTTTTGATATGGCGCGGCAGGAAGAAGAAAAAGAAAAAGAGCCATAACCTCAGTTTGGTTTAAGAATGTGTAGCGGGCGTTTTATTATACTGGACACCGCATAGTTTTGTGCAATGAATATCGCACCAAGCCACCAAGGAATTTGGTTGCTCATGTTGGCAATACTGTTGAACCCCAACATTCCCGTTGTCAAAACAACCGCGCATAAGCACAATTACGGCACTCCAATTGTCATCCCTGCCGCGCCCCCAAAACATTTTGGCGGGAAAGGGACAAAAAAACACCCCGCAATAGATGCACGGCGGCATGACGAAGCGGGGATAAAAAGATTTTTCTTGAATGTCGCACAATGGAACCAACGAAATCCGATGGCGCATTTTTACCCGGTGCGAAGCATGGATTAGCAAGCCCTTGCCTCTTTATTGTCTTGCTCATGGTTTTGTTGGAGATAATTTTCCAAGTTATGGGTATTGAACGTGTAAGGGAAAGGTATTTCTTTTCGGTTGTTGACATGGATTTCGTACAATAGCTCTTTTATTTTATTGTCGAGCATTTGGAAGCGGGCAACCGCTGTGTTCATCCATTTGTCGAGCCTGCGTTTCTTTCTTCTATGCGAGCCTGTATTTGGTTGAATTGTTTGTTCAATTCTTTGCACAACAATTGGTGCTCGCTGTTGTAGTCTGCACCTGCATTTTCGTATTCGTCCTCCACCCCTACCGATATGGCGAGCCGCGCGAGTGTCAGGTTGGCTTGCAACACGTCTGCCAGCAAGCGTTTGTCAATGGTTTGCAGTTTTTGCCTGTGCGAGTTGAAAGCCTCCATGCTATTGTGGGTTTCCTTTATTTCCCTCGATTGCCAATGGTCCGGTCCGGGCAATTCTTCGCGCTCTTTGGCAGATAGCACCTTGCTGCTTACTGCTTCCAAATTCTTGAAGGCATTATATAAATTTTCGTATTCCGCCCTCTTGTTTTCCAGTTTGTAGTTCAAGTTCTTTACTTGTCTTTCAAGGTTTTTTCTTGCCCCATTTTCCTTCAATTCGTTTGTCTTGACCTTGTCCTGTTCCCGCAACTCGGCCAACGCCGCTTCCAGCTTTTTTTCTTTTCGTTGCCAATCGTTTTTTTCGTTTTTGTAATACTGGTACTGTGCTTTTTCTTTTTCCGATACATTGGCCAGGGCACTCGTGTACTTTTCGTTATTGGTTTCCAATAATCGGTTGCGCCCTTCCAGGTATTTGATGTAGCTGTCCTGCTGCGTTTTTATCTCGCCTAAATCTTCCAATGCAGCTATCAAATTGGCATCTGCAAAGTCCACAACTTTCAGGGTAAGGCTTTTAAACGCAAGTCCTTCCAGCACTACCTCTTCGTCCTTTTGCGGCTGCACGATAAGTACTTGCTTTTCGGGGTCATATTTTTTCTTGAATATATCGAACATGTCCATTGGCTTTGAATGACAAAGATTACATCGGATGTCAAGGTAAAGAATGTATTTCTAATTGCCAAAAAGAGCAAAGCCCGGGTCCAAAACGACTTTGCACCAAAACGCTTGCTGCCACCAATCCCCAACATGAGCAACCAAGTTCCTTGGTGGCTTAGTGCGATATTTATTGCACATAACTATCCGGCGCGCAGTATAGTTATCCCGAACTCATTTTTTTATCCGGGTTTTCCCGGCTGGCACACGGAAGAAAGGATAAGGTTTTGGGCATGGCCGTGGTGTATTTGGACGGATGTGGTTGCAAAAGGTAGGCACACGAAAGGTTTTGTACCAGCCGATGCAAAACCCAAACACAAGCAATCCGTATCTTCGCAAGGTTGTTTTACCCCCATAACTGTTTAATCCCACAAACCAAGCTGCCCGCAAATTGTTGTTCGCCGAAGTAATACTGCCCCTGCACTTGCCCTTTACGCTTACTTACGGAGTGCCCGTTGACTTGCAACAAGCAATAATACCCGGTATGCGGGTAGAAGTAAACATGGGCAAGAACAAGGTATATGCAGGCGTGGTGCTGTCGCTTCACCAACACAAGCCCGAACAATACCAGGTAAAGCCCATCAGGAATTTAATAGACGACAAGCCCATCGTTACCCGGCAACAATTGGCTTTTTGGCAATGGATAGCCCAATATTATTTGTGCAGCATAGGCGATGTGATGAAGGCCGCGCTGCCCGCCCATTTAAAACTCATGAGCGAGTCTTTGCTGGTATGGAACGAAGCGTTGGGCCAGCCACCCCTGAACCTCAGCGACCATGCCTATATCTTGGCCGAAGCCTTGTTCGTAAAAAAACAATTGACAATAGAAGAAGTACGAAAGTTGTTGGACGGCAAGAGCAGCACCAAAATAATCAATGAATTGCTGGAAAACGAAGTGGCCACGGTGTCGGAGCAGCTGGAGGAAAGGTATGCGCCCAAAACGGAACGTTTTGTGTTCTTGGAAGAATTTTACGAGGACGAAAAGAACCTCAACAAGCTATTTGAAGAGCTGAACAAAAGCCCGAAACTACAACAGGCATTGCTCACGTTTTTCCAGATGCGCCAACAGGCACCGGTGGCCTTGGCCGCCTTGCAAAAGAAAAATGGCGTAACGGCCGCTTTGACAAAGGCACTCATCGAAAAGCACGTACTGCGCACGGAGCTGATTGCCATCGACAGGTTAGGCTCATTGCCCCAAAAGCCCGCAACCTTGGTGCTTAGCGAAGAGCAACAAACTGCCTTGCAAAAAATACACGAATCCTGGGCTACCCGCAATACCTGCTTGCTACATGGCGTAACGGGCAGCGGCAAAACCTTAATCTATATCCAACTGATTAAAGAGGCCATTGGCAAGGGCAGCCAGGCCTTGTTCCTATTGCCCGAAATAGCTTTGACCACGCAAGTAGTGGGCAGGCTAAGGGCTTATTTTGGCAACGAACTGGGAGTGTACCATAGCAGGTTTACCAACAACGAACGGGTAGAAATATGGAACAAAGTAAAAGACGGCACTTACAAAGCTATCCTGGGGCCGCGTTCGGCACTATGGCTGCCCTTCGACAACCTGCAATACCTCATCGTTGACGAGGAACACGATGCCTCCTACAAGCAATACGAACCCGCGCCAAGGTTCCATGCGCGCGATGCGGCTGTTTATTTGGCCACATTGCACGGTGCCAAGGTGCTGTTGGGTTCGGCCACGCCTTCGCTGGAAAGCAGCCTGAATGCGCAACAGGGCAAATATGGGTATGTGGCACTCGACAAAAGATACAGGGGCGTTGCCCTGCCGCAAATAAACATCGTTTCGGCCAAAGAAACGCAGGCCGCACTATCGCAAATATTGACCGTACCCTTATTGGAACAAATAAATGCCACCCTTGCGGCGGGCAAGCAGGTGATACTGTTCCAAAACAAAAGGGGCTATGCTCCGTTCCTCATTTGCGCGTCTTGTGGTTGGGTGGCGCATTGCCGCAACTGCGACGTATCGCTCACTTACCATAAAGCCACCGATAAATTGCATTGCCATTATTGCGGCTCTCAATGGGCTCCCTTTAAACATTGCCCCGGATGTGGCAACATGAAATTGGTGTCGAGGAGTTTCGGTACCGAAAAAATAGAGGAAGAACTACAAAGGATTTTCCCTAAATACAAAACCGGCCGCATGGACTGGGACAGCGTGAAAGGAAAAAACAAAATGGCGGCTTTGATAGACGATTTTACCAAAGGAAGATTGGATATATTGGTGGGTACGCAAATGGTAGTCAAGGGCCTTGACTTTGAAAACGTAGGACTGGTGGGCATTTTGAGTGCGGACAGTTTATTGAGTTACCCCGATTTCAGGGTGAACGAAAGGGGCTTTCAAATAATGGAACAGGTAAGCGGCAGGGCAGGCAGGATGGACGGAAAGGGCATCGTGTTGATACAAGCATACAACCTGAAACATCCCGTGCTTACTTGGGTAAAAGACCATGACTACCGTAGCTTTTTCCATACAGAAATTGCCGCCCGGCGCGAGTTTGGCTACCCGCCCTTTACCCGAATGATAAAGATAACCTGCCGCCACCGCAACGATGAACTGGCGGCCAAAGCGGCGGGTGCGTTGGCCGCCATTTTAATGGAAAACGACAGCATAAAAATACAAGGCCCCGCTCCCGCATTGGTGCCGAGGGTACGCAATTTTTACCTTCACGAATTGTGGCTCAAAGTAGCGCACAACGTGCAGGTATTGGCCCATGCCAAATCGGCCATTGCAGCAGCCATGGACAAGGTATTGAAGACAAAGGGGTTTTCGGCCTTGCAGATTGTGGCAGATGTGGACCCTTACTAAAAGCCCACTACCATTTGCGAAAGTCAATTTTCATCAACATTCGATACGTCTTCTTCCCTCAATTCACTCATGTCTTTGCCCGTATGGGTATGTATGGAGCGTTCGTGAATATCGTTTCGGATAAGGGTTTCTATCTCTTCTATGCGGCGGCGCATGGCGGTCATGTACTTCTTTTTGTCGTGCCGTGCCGCGGCCATTTTCTTGAACGATTTTTCATCGTAGTCAATAAATAAATCCTGCGCCCGTTGTGCGGTATAAGCCCTGAAACCCATAATTCTCAACGCATCGTTGCCTGCCCTCAACGAACCGTCCAAGGTTTCCCTTATTACGTGCAGCACACCGGCATCCATCAATTCGTAAGCATCCTCCAGTCCGTGCGCACGGGCTATGATGTGCATATTGGGAAAATGTTTTTTTACCGTATTCACCACTTGCAATACTTGGGCAGTATCGTCCAATGCCACAATAATCAACTTGGCCTTTTCTGCCCCGGCAGAGCGAAGCATATCCAGCCTCGTGGCATCTCCGTAATAAACATTGATACCTAATTTCCTTAGGCTATCTACCCTATCGCTATTGGTGTCCAATACGGTAGCTTCCACGCCATTTGCTTTCAGGAAACGTCCGGTCACGCTGCCGAACCTTCCGTATCCGGCTATTATCACTGCATTATGGTCTTCAAAATCGTCGTCTTCCCTATTTTTGTGCGGTGTTTTGCGTACAATGCGGGGCATCAGCACCCTTTCCATAAACAACATAAATACCGGCGAAAGTGCCATGGTAGCGGCTACAACCACCATGAGCAGGTTGTACAATTCGTCCGAGAAAATATGTTGGTCTTTTGCGAAGGCAAATAATACAAAAGCAAATTCGCCTACTTGCGCCAAGGCAAAGGCAAAGAGTACAAACTGGTCTTTGCGCATCTTGAAAACACGGCCAAGTACAGCAAGTATGCCCAATTTTATCAGCATTACCCCAAGTACTATGCCGGCTATCACCAAGGGCATCTTGGCAATGAGTTCAAAATTGATGGAAGCACCAACAGCCACAAAAAACAAACCCAACAGCAACCCTTTGAAGGGTTCTATGTCGCTCTCCAGCTCGTGCCTGTATTCGCTGTTGGCCAGCACCACGCCCGCCAAAAAAGTACCCAATGCCGGACTAAGCCCCACCATGCTCATCAATACGGTGATACCCACCACCAGCAGCAACGCAGAAGCCGTAAACAGCTCCCGTAAATTGGTTCGTGCTATTACCCTGAATATGGGTCTTACCAAATACCTGCCGCCAATAACTATGGTGGCCACCGCGCCAAAAACTACCAAAGTTTTGGCCCAGCCCGGCATACCTTCGGTAATGGTATGCGCATGGGTATTGACCGTCAAATTTTTGTCGGGGCTAAGCAAGGGCAATATTGCCAGAATGGGTATCACGGCTATATCTTGAAACAACAATACGGAGAAAGCATTGCGACCGGCAGCCGTTTGCAGCCAATGGTTTTCGGTCATAGTTTGCAGCACTATTGCCGTGGAGGACATAGAGAAGATGAACCCGATAGACAACGCTTGCGCGAAACTTAACCCAATAAGCTGGTGGGCAACGAAGCCAATCGTCAAGGTGGTGAACAACACCTGCAGCCCCCCCAAACCCACAATGGCCGTGCGCCACCGCCATAGCAATTGCGGCTCTACCTCAAGGCCAATGAGGAACAGCATCATCACCACGCCAAACTCGGCAAAGTGCATTATGTCGCTACCGTCGTCGCCGATAAGTGCCAAAGCAGAGGGGCCGATTATGATGCCCGCAATCAAATAACCCAATACGGAACCCAAGCCCAACTTTTTACTGATGGGTACCAGTAAAATAGCCGAACCGAGGTATATCAAGGCTTGTACGAAAAATGAATGTTCCATAAGTAGCGTGTTCTATTGGTTAGGGTTGTTGGTCGGTTCTAAAGAATAGTCATTCAGGTATTGGCAACGCATCATGGCCTCAAGGTCAAAATTGCCTTTGGCGAAAAGGGTCAATAGTGCTTCCAAATGTTTGGCATGTCTGGAAGCCTCAGCGGCAAATATTTTCCCCGATTGGTGCAATACGAACGGCGGCAGGTAACACATACCGCATACCGAAGCCATTTGCGCAAACGGCAACAAATAGTTCGCCAAAGGGAAACGATTGTGCTTGCCTTCGTGGTAGCTGTCGCGGCTGCCGCCCGTGGTAAGGGAATTGAACATGATTTTTCCTTTCAGGTTTTGGCCGTTCTTGCCATAAGCCCAATTGTAGGTAAAGACCATGTCGAGATATTGTTTCATCAATGCCGGTGCGCTATACCAGTAAAAAGGATGTTGCAGCACTATCACATTGCTTTGCGACAGCAGTTCTTGTTCCTTTTTTGTATTGATAAAGAACCTGGGGTACAGCTCGTACAGGTCGCGCACTACAAGCCCCTCTATGTGTTCTGCCGCACGCAGCATCCCCACGTTGTTGCGCGATTTTTCCAATGCCGGATGGGCCAGTATCATCAGTATTTTCAACATGGCTATTATCTTTCTCCTATGTAAAACTGCCTTAAAGTACGAATAAAAATCGGAACTACGTTCGTTATCGTTATATTACTTGGTTGTGATACTGACAGATGTCTATGCACTGCCGGGCTTCGGCCACATCATGCACCCTTAAAATAGCGGCTCCCTGCTGCAAGGCCAGTACATGCACGGCAGTGGTGCCGTTCAAAGCATGTTCCGCATCTGTATCGAGCAATTTGTATATCATCGATTTGCGCGAAACGCCCGCCAGCAAAGGGCATTCCAGCATTTGCAACACGTGCAGATGGTGCAGTAATTGATAATTGTGGGCTATGGTTTTTCCAAAGCCAAAACCGGGGTCCAGTATCACATCTTTGATTCCGGCGAGGGTACATTGCCTTAATTTTTCGGCAAAGTATCGCAGCACTTCCAACCCAATGTTTTCGTAAAGCGGATTTTGTTGCATGGTATGGGGCGTACCTTGCATGTGCGTGGCAATATAGGGCACATTGAGCGCGGCAACCGTGGGCAACATATCGGCATCCATGTCGCCGGCACTAATATCGTTGACCATGGCGGCACCGGCATTTACGGCAGCTTGTGCCACTGTAGCCCTGTAAGTATCTATGGAGATAATGGCCTCCGGAAATTCCTTCGCGATTGCCTCTATTGCCGGCAGCACCCTATCGCTTTCTTCCTGCACGGACACGAATGGTGCCGAGGGCCTTGTGCTCATGCCGCCTACATCTATTACAGCTGCTCCTTGCCGCAGCATGGCTCCCGCATTTTCCAGATGCGCGGCTATGGTATTCTGCCGTCCTTTGGTATAGAAAGAATCGGGGGTGGCATTCAATATACCCATCACCACCGGGTTTTCGAACACCAACAATTTGCCCCTGCAATTCAAAGTATAATTCATGATGTAAAAAGATTTTGCGCCACGCCCAATTTCTTTGCCAAATCGCTCAAATCGGCCACTACAGGGGCTAACAAGGGTATGCCATTGGCCTTTCGTTCCATTTCGGTCATGCGTTCCGGGTCGCCGGGTATCAGTACCGGTTGCTCGTGGTTTATTGGTTTTGCTTCCTTAAATCGTGTTATCCAATTGTCCATGTTTTTCTTGAAATCTTCCGCAGGCCTGAAAGCATCTATGCGCATGGCTCCGAAAAAATGGCCCAAACCCCTTCCGGGCATGTTTTGCGGCATGGGTACATAGGCCGGAAATGGTGGCGCCCAAGGGCCGTAAGAGGCACCACTTAATACTGCCGTCAAAATATCTACCACGCTGCCCAATGCGTAGCCTTTGTGGCTGCCATGTTCCCTGTCGCTGCCTAAAGGCAATAGCGCACCTCCTTTTTTCAATATGTGGGCATCTGTGCTTTCGTGGCCGTCAATATCTTGTACCCAACCGCTTGGGGTATCTTGGTTTTTTCGTTGTAACATTTCCAACTTGCCATTGGCAGCCGTGGTGGTGGCCATGTCGGCCACAAAGGGCGGCTGCTCGCCTGCGGGTACGGCCACGGCTATGGGATTGGTACCCAGCATTTTTTCTACCGAAAATGTGGGCGCTACCAAGGCACTGGCATTGGTCATGGCTATACCTATCATATCGTGTTCCAAGGCCATCATGGCATGGTAGCCCGCAATGCCGAAATGGTTGCTGTTGTTGACACACACCCAACCCGTACCTGCATTTTTCGCTTTTTCAATGGCTATGTTCATGGCGGTGGGCGCCACTACCAAACCCAAACCGGCATCGCCGTCAAGGGTCGCCGTGGAAGGCGTTTCGTGTATCGTTTTTACAATTGGCGCAGCATTTACCCTGCCGGCTTCCTTCAACCTTGCATAGCCCGAAAGACGTGCTATGCCGTGGCTGTCTATGCCCCTTAAATCGGCAGAGAGCAACACTTGCGTGGCCAAGGCCGCATCTTGTCCGGGGCAGCCCAAGGCCAAAAATATTTGATAAGTGAACCGGCGGAGGGAGGGGTAAGCAAAAACTTGTGTGTCCATAGCGCAAGTTAACCCAACACAAATAAACTGCGCCCGATTACCGCAATAATTTTAGCAATCATTTATAAATGCCGGGAGAAAATAATAGTAGCTTTGCGCACCAATGACCCTCACACCAAGTTTTCAATGCAATGAACCGTTTAACACCACACGCTGCCGGGCTGATGCTTGCGCTGTCCTTGCTGTCGTCGTGCAGCAAAGCCGACCAATATTTTGACGTAGATGCCACCATTAAGGATATGCCCGACAAACAACCGGTGGTATTGGAAGAGCTGGGCATGAACGAATCGAAAGTAGTGGATTCCACCGTTGCCGACAAGAACGGCCATTTCCACCTGAAGGCACCCTATGCCGAACCTGCATTGTACAAACTGCAAATGGGCAGCCAAATGTTGCTGTTGGCTTCGGACGGCAAGAACATCACGCTCAAGGCCAACTGGAACACACTGCCTACTTACGAGGCCAATGGCTCGGCAGCCGCATCAAGCATGGCTGGTTTCTTGAATGGCTTTGTACAAAACAGCAAAGACATACTGGCACTACAAGTTGCGGCCGATAGTTTAAGTGCCAACGCCACGCCGGACAGTGTATTGGGCCAAGTGCAGGAAGAAATAAACGACAAATCGGCCCGTTTTCATTCCTACGTAAAACACTATGCCGACACTACCCAAAGCCTGCCCGTGGCCTTGTACACGGCCAGCAAACTGATAGGCGACGAATCGGAACTGGAATACCTTCGGGCATTTTCGGCCAAGCTGGGCAAGCGTTTCGGCCAATCGCAAATGGCCAAAGACTTCACCGAAAAAGTCAAGGAATACATTGGCAGCGTAGCCAAGAAAACCGGCGGCCCGGCCATTGGCTCTGTAGCGCCCGATTTCAAACTCAAATCGCTGGAAGGCAAGGAGGTTTCCCTCGGCGACTATCGGGGAAAATACGTATTGCTCGATTTCTGGGCCAGTTGGTGCCCGCCGTGCAGGGCCGAAAACCCCAATGTGGTGGCGGCCTACAACAAATTCAAGGGAGCCAATTTCGACATTCTAAGCGTATCGCTCGACAATGATGCCGAGAAATGGGCCGCCGCGGTAAAGAAAGACAATTTGGCTTGGGTACACGTAAGCGATTTGCAAGGTTGGGAATCGGCGGTGGCGGCTTTGTACGGCGTGCAATCCATCCCTGCCAATTTCCTCATAGACCCGCAAGGCAAAATAATAGCCGCCGATTTGCGGGGCGACATATTGGAGCGTACCCTGAGGCAAAAATTGGCATCGGGCAATCCGGACATAGTAAAAAAACTAAAGGGGACATAACGAAATAGCACAAAAGGCACACACGAAAAAAGTGCGGAAAATGCCCTGCTGGCATGGCTTTGAGCGTTTTTTCATGGTTTGTTGGCCACAAAACAAAATAGCGCAACTTCCATTTGGTACCACTATGTTTCCATTGGCGGGGGCGTTTTGGGGTGCGCGGGTCGCATATAGGTTAATTGCTGCCCCCACATGGCCTCATTTTTCTGCAAAAAAGTTTGGAAAATGTGCGGCTTTGTTTTTGATTTTTGTGCTGTTTCGCTTTGCCGTTTATACTGTTGAGTGGATTGAAGAAGGGAATGGTTGCACCTATGTTGTACTATTGAAAGAAAAAAGCCGGAAAGCGTTTTGTTTAAAGGCTTTGTGGGGGTAGCTTTAAACCCCTCTTGGGAGCAAACAACCGCTGCTTCGGCAGCTATTGAAACAAAGCGGCGGCTATGCCATCGGCAA
>JASGFI010000070.1:0-14387 GCA_047605615.1 Edaphocola sp.
ATCAATCGAGTATGCTGCGTGATTATAAATATAATGCCGTCGGGTTAATATTATTTAGTCAAGTAGGCTACGACGCATCAACACATCTATATGAAAAATTGGATGAGCTATCGTCTGGTTTAATATTTAAACAACCTTGTTGTTATGATTATTTTATGTGTTTTGTTGGATAGAATTTGACCACAAAGTGGTGATTGTTCCTGGAAACAATGTGGCCGACACTACCGATTATGTTTTCGGCTCAATTTTACTCAACTTGCAAAATTAAATGTAGAAGTATGTGCGCCAAGTTATTTGTTTGTTGCCTCCCTTTAGTTTGGGTTGCTGTTATCGCTTTCGTCCTTGTTTTTAAATGGTTGCCAAGGGTTATAATCGAAATGTATGGCCTCAAGGATGCCAAATGCGTAGATGACACCAAGGTTTTTTGGGTTTGCCCAAAAGAACGGATATACCCGAAGTATATATGGTTGACACGGCACTTTATCGCAGGTACCAATCGCCATTTTCACGTTTGCCGTAGATTTGTCCATTAAGCCTCTATTATATTCTATGGCCCTTGGCCAATAACTCCGTATTGCCCTTTGCATAGTCGAACACCCCTGTTTCTTGTGCCGCTATCCTTAACAGGGTACACCATTGCAGCAGTAGCTATACGGCAATCATTTTTAGATAACCAATGTCGCTCATTTTTATAAATTTTAGTTTACCAATTCCCTTGCATTGTTCAGCGCGGCCTCCGAAGGCACGTCGCCGCCTATCATTTGCGCTATGGCTTTTATGCGTTCTTCCGCTGCCAATACCTTTACCCTCGTTTTGACGTTGCCTTCTTTGGTGGCTGTTTTATAGACGTAAAAATGTCGGGTACCCTTACCGGCTACTTGCGGTTGGTGGGTAATGCAGATGATTTGATGGTGCAGCCCCAAGGATTTCAACAGTGTGCCCACTTGGCGCGCGGCTTCGCCCGAAATGCCCGTGTCCACCTCGTCGAAAATCAAGGTGGGTAGGTTCATGGCCTGTGCCGTGAGGCTTTTGATGCACAACATGATGCGGCTCATCTCGCCGCCCGATGCGGCTTTTTGCACCGGCACCGATTGGCCGCTTTTGTTGGCATCCAACAAGAAGGTTACCCGGTCATTTCCATGGGCGTGTAGCTGGTTGCTTTCGTTCACCGCTATTTGGATAGTGGCGTTGGGCATACCAATCAATGCCAGCAATTGGTTTATTTTCCCCGCAAAACCCGGTGCGGCTTTTTCCCTTGCATCATGTATTTCTTGGGCAAGCTTCGCGACTTCGGCCAGTTCTTTGTCCAATGTTTGTTGCAGCGCTGCCAACTGTTCGCCGCTGTTGTTCTGGGCTTCCAGTTCCTTGGCCAGTTGCGCATATATTTCCAGCAAACCGGCAGTATCGCTTACTCCATGCTTTTTGAATAAACGGTAGCCAAGGTTCATGCGTTCTTCCAATTGCTGCAATAGGGTAGGGTCTTGCTCCACGTGTTCCGCAAGGTTGTTGGCTTCGTTGGCTATATCCTTTAGCTCCACGTATATGCTTTGCAGCCGGTCGGCCAGGGCGGCTGCGCCGGGTTGCACGTTGGCTATGGCTTGTGCCGATTGTGCCAGCTTTTTTAGTTCGTTGTCCAATGGCTGCTCGCCTTCTTCCAAGGAACCGTAAACGTATTGCAGCGTGCTTACTATCTGCTCGGCATTGCCCAGTTGTTTTATGGTTTGCGCGGCATCTTCTATTTCATTTTCCTTGAAGGCGGCATCGTGCAGCTCATCGTACAGAAACTGTTTGTAGTCGGCTTCCTTTTGCCAATTGCCGGTTGCTTGCAGCCGCAATTGGCATTCATGTTCCAACTGGCGGTAGGCCTTGTATTGTTGTGCGTATCGTTGCATGGTATGCTGGTTGCCCGCCATGGCATCCAACACTTCGAAGCTGAACTCGTTTTCTTCGATGGCGCGGTTGTCGAACTGGCGGTGCAGATCCACCAACAAGGAGGTTATCTCGTTCAGTACGTTCAGGGTTACGGGCGTATCGTTTACAAAGGCGCGGCTTTTGCCGGCAGGGCTTATCTCCCGCCTGATGATGGTGGTGTCCGATTTGTCAAGTTCCTCACGGGCCAATAACCGGTTGAGCGGCTCGTTTTTTTCTGTGTGGAAAACGGCCTCCACCACGCTTTTTTCATCGCGGTCAATCAGCACCGAAGTGTCGGCACGCTCGCCAAGGATTAAGGACAATGCGCCCAGTATGATGGATTTGCCCGCGCCGGTTTCGCCGGTTATCACGTTCAGCCCTTTGTCGAACAGTATTTCCAACTCATCGATAATGGCATAATTGCGGATGTATATTTTCTGCAACATAAGTGCTGCAAATTTAGCTGAATGAAGAAAAAACTCCGTGATTATTTTGGGGTGTAATGGACAAAATGTGGGCCGCTTGTTTTTGCTTGCTTGTCCATTTTTTTCATCTTCGTTGTATCAGGCAAATGTTCGCCACAACATAAACCAAAAAGAAGAGGCTCCTTTGCTTGGGGCCTCTTCCTGATTTGTTTGGATAAAATAGTGTGCTTTCTCAATTAAGCTTCGGCAGTTTTGCGGCCTTTTGCTTTGGCTACCACTTCTTCTTCTATGTTTTTGGGTGCTTGTGCATAATGGCTAAATTCCATTGTGGAGGATGCACGACCGGAAGAGAGTGAACGCAATTGCGTTACGTAACCAAACATTTCACTCAAAGGCACTTTGGCCTTGATGACCTGAAGGTTGTTGCGGCTATCCATGCCTTCCAACATGGCACGGCGGCGGTTCAAGTCGCCGGTCACGTCGCCCATGTATTGGTCCGGGGTCAACACTTCTATCTTCATGATGGGTTCCAAAATGATAGGCTTGGCTTGACGACCGGCTTCGCGGTAGCCCGACTTGGCACACAATTCAAAGGACATGGAATCGGAATCGACTTGGTGGAACGAACCATCGAACACGCGCACACGCATATTTTCTACGGGGAAACCTGCCAATACGCCGCTGCTCATCGAGGTTTCAAAACCTTTCTGGATAGCGGGCACAAATTCCTTGGGGATAGAGCCGCCAAATATATCGTTGATGAATTGGAAATTGCCTTTTCCTTCGGCCAGGAACTCCTCGGTAGCGGGGCCTATTTCAAACTGTATGTCGGCAAATTTACCACGACCGCCCGATTGTTTCTTGAACACTTCGCGGTGTGTTACCTGCATGGTGAAAGCTTCTTTGTAAGCCACCTGGGGCGCACCTTGGTTCACTTCTACCTTGAACTCGCGTTTCATGCGGTCCACGATGATTTCCAAGTGCAATTCGCCCATGCCGCTCAATACGGTTTGGCCGGTGTCTTCGTCCGATTTTACGCGCAGCGTGGGGTCTTCTTCCACCAATTTGGCTATGGCCATGCCCATTTTGTCAACGTCGGCCTGGGTTTTAGGCTCTACGGCTATGGATATTACCGAATCGGGTATGAACATGTTTTCCAACACGATTGGGTTTTTCTCGTCGCAAAGCGTATCGCCGGTTTTGATGTCCTTAAAGCCCACGGCCGCACCTATGTCGCCCGCTTCGATGAAGTCGATGGGGTTTTGCTTGTTGGCGTGCATCTGCATGATGCGGCTTATGCGTTCGTTTTTGCCGCTGCGAACGTTCAATACGTAAGAACCCGCATCCAGATGGCCGGAATAGGCACGGAAGAACGCCAAGCGGCCCACGAAGGGGTCGGTCATGATTTTGAATGCCAATGCGGCAAATGGTTCTTTTGCGTCGGGCTTGCGTATCAATTCTTTTTCCGGGTCATCGGGGTCGGTACCTTTGATGGCTTCTATGTCCAAAGGCGAAGGCAGGTAGCGGATAACGCAGTCCAGCATTTTTTGTACTCCTTTGTTTTTGTAAGACGAACCGCACAACATAGGTATGATGCTTAGGTCCAAAGTGGCTTTGCGTATGGCTTCGTGAATTTCCACCTCCGAAATGGAGTTGGGGTCTTCGAAGAATTTTTCCATCAATTGGTCGTCATATTCGGCTACTGCCTCTACCAATTCGGCGCGGTATTGCTCCGCTTCTTCCAGCATGTCGGCAGGTATTTCGCCTTCGGTATAGGTCATGCCTTGCGATGAATCGTCCCATACGATGGACTTCATGGTAATCAAGTCCACCACGCCTTTAAAGTTGTCTTCGGCACCAATAGGCAATTGCAAGGGTACGGCCTTGGCCCCCAACATATCGCGTACTTGCTGCACCACCATCAAAAAGTCTGCACCGATGCGATCCATTTTATTGACGAAACCCAAACGGGGCACTTTGTAACGGTTGGCTTGGCGCCATACGGTTTCGGACTGGGGTTCCACGCCGTCAACAGCCGAGAACAAAGCCACCAGGCCGTCCAATACACGCATGGAACGTTCTACCTCAATGGTAAAGTCCACGTGGCCCGGGGTATCGATAATGTTGAATTTGTATTTTTTTGCATCCGGAGTAGGTTTGCCTTGTACGGTAGGGAAATTCCAAAAGCAGGTAGTAGCCGCAGAGGTAATGGTGATACCACGTTCTTGTTCCTGGGCCATCCAGTCCATTGTGGCCGCACCTTCGTGTACTTCGCCTATTTTGTGGTTTACACCGGTGTAGTACAAGATGCGTTCCGTGGTAGTGGTTTTGCCCGCATCTATGTGTGCGGCGATACCGAAATTGCGCTGTAAGCGTAAATCTGCCATGACAGTTTTTTATTAAAAATTAAAATTTGAGGGTGCAAAGGTAGGTTATTTATCCTAATATCAATCGGCTGTTTGCGTTACTATTTTTCAAAGGGATAAAAGGTTCGCTTGTATTTGTTTAACTTAATGATTAACAACTAAATATGTGTTTTGTGCTTTTTGTGGGGAGCCAGATAAAAACCGATTTGCTGATTGGCGGTTAGGCCAAAACATTGGCATGGGGCAGGGCAATGTAGATGCTTCGTTGTAGGGATAATGATTGCGGCGCAATTTGCATGGCGTTTGAGGTTGCTTGGTTATGGGCAGTAGGTACAAGGGCTGTTGTGCGGTACCACATGGTTTTTGCCAGAAATACCCGGCTTTAATTTGTACGATGCCGCAAGCCATTTTTATTTACCTTTACCGCCCAAAAAATATTACACCCCTTATGGCAAACCAATTACTGTCCGGTAAAAGAGGTATCATTTTCGGTGCGCTCGACGAACGCAGCATAGCTTGGAAAGTAGCCAAACGCGCCGTGGAAGAAGGCGCGCAAATAGTGTTGACCAATGCGCCCGTGGCCTTGCGCATGGGTACCATCAAACAATTGGCGGCGGAATGTGGCGATGCTCCGGTAATAGCCGCCGATGCCACCAATGCCGCCGATTTGGAAAACCTGTTTTCCCAAGCCATGGAACATTTTGGCGGCAAAGTAGATTTTGTGTTGCACAGCATTGGCATGTCGCCCAATGTGCGCAAAGGTTTTGCCTACGATGCCACCAATTACGACAATTTCCTGAAAACGCTCGATATTTCCGCCCTTTCCCTGCATAAAGTATTGCAGACGGCCAAAAAATTGGACGCTATCAACGAATGGGGGTCGGTATTGGCCTTGAGCTATATAGCCGCCCAGCGTACCTTTCCCGGTTATAACGACATGGCCGATGCCAAGGCATTGCTCGAAAGCATTACCCGTAGCTTCGGTTATCAATACGGCTTTGCCAAGAAGGTGCGCGTAAACACCATCAGCCAGTCGCCGGTGCCCACCACTGCCGGTTCGGGCGTGACGGGTTTTACCGGTTTTTATGCCTATGCCGAAAAAATGTCGCCATTGGGCAATGCCACGGCCGATGATTGCGCCAACTATTGCCTTACCTTGTTTAGCGACTATACCCGCATGGTCACTATGCAAAACCTGTTTCACGATGGAGGTTTCAGTTTTACCGGTGTTAGTCAGGACGTAATGGAGGCATTCATGGCCGGCAGCGGGGAAAATGGCTAAATCGTTTTTTCAAAATACAAAAAAGGAGCCTTCGGACAAAGTGCGAAGCTCCTTTTTTGTGCAATAATAGCAACACAATAGCGTTCATTAGCTTATGAAGAAAAGTGTACTCTTGGGTTTGGCTTGCATGGGTATTGGCAATGTTGCCGGAGCCCAGGTAAACGGTGGCCAGCACGCATTTGAATATTTGCGCATGAGCAATAGCCCGCATGTTTCGGCCTTGGGCGGGTTGGTGCCTGCTGCCGGCGATGACGTAAGTTTTGCCTTGCAAAACCCCGGATTGCTCAAACCGGCTTACCATAACCAGCTTGCCGCCAATTACAATCTTTATTATGCAGGCATAGGTATTGCCAACCTGCAATATGCTTACCATGTAGCGCCATTGAACACCAATTTTGGCGTAGGTATCCAATACCTGAATTATGGGAATTTTACCCATACCGATGCCCAGGGCAACGATTTGGGCAATGTAAGGGCCACGGATTATTCCATGAATTTTAGTGCCTCCCGGCAATATACGGAGCATTGGCGTTACGGGGCCACCGTCAAGTGGGCACATTCCTTCCTTGCCGACAGGTCGGCAATGGCCGTATTGGCCGATGTGGGCGTGGTGTACGAAGACACTGCCAAAAAATGGGTGGTGGGCATAGTGGCCAAGAATATGGGCGTGATGCTGAAACAGTATAACCCGGAGAATGACGCGGAGCCCTTACCTTTCGACTTGCAAATAGGCGTATCGAAGCAATTGCAAAACGTGCCTTTGCGCCTTTTCGTGGCGGGTCACCATTTATACGAATGGAACGTGCGGTACGACAATCCTGCCGATAAAGTGAGCAACAATATATTTGGCAACGAGGACACCGCTACCGACAAAAAATACATTGCCGATAAAATATTTCGCCATTTGAATTTCGGTGCCGAACTGTTGTTGGGGAAAAGGCTTACCGTATCGGCGGCCTATAGCCACATGCGCCGCAGCGAACTGGCCGCCGGCGATGCCAAGGGCATGGCCGGGTTTTCTTTTGGCGTCGGGTTGAACCTCAATAAGATACACGTGCGTTTCGCCAGGTCTTATTATGCCACTGCCGGGGCGTACAATGAATTGGGGTTTAGCTTCCAACTCAACAAGTTCTTCAACATAGGCAATAAAGCGGAACCTTGGGGCTGGAACAAAAGTTATTGACGGGCAGGGAAAATGGGTGTTTAGGTGCTTGTGGGGTGGGGCGCAACTGCCATTGCCATGCTTGTTTTGCCTAACCCCCGCCATAGTGTTTTTGCAAAGGATGCCTACTGCAACCTTTCGCATCTTGAACCCAATCTGAACGGTGCGACAAGCCCACCTTTTTTTAAGCACATTGCTTAAAAAAAGGTGGGCTTGCTTGAGATTAAAGGAAAGCAATTGTTTAGAATCCGGTGCTGTTGCCGCCGTCCACCGGCAGTACCACGCCGGTAATGTATTTGGCCGCATCGGAAGCAAGGAAGAGCGCGGCTGCGCCAATGTCCGCAGGTTCGCCAAAGTAGCCAATGGAAGTGCGTCCGAGTGCTTTGTTCTTGCGTTCGGGGTCGCTATCCAAGGCTTTTGCGCTCATGGCGGTGGCTATGAAGCCAGGAGCTATGCAGTTGGTGCGTATGCCGTGAACCGACAATTCGGACGACATGGCCCTGGTAATACCTTCTATGGCCGCCTTGGAAGCGGTGTAAGATATGACTTTGGGTAGGCCATACTGCGAAGCCATGGAGCTAATGTTGATGATGCTGCCTTTTGTTCCCTTGTCCAGCATGTGTTTTACCACCTCTCTTGACAGGGCAAAAACTGCCGTGAGGTTGGTGTTGATGATGTTTTGAAATTCTTCGGTACTAACCTCGGTGAATACCTTCTTTTGGTTGATGCCCGCGTTGTTTACCAAAATGTCGATGTTGCCGTGCTTGGCCACCAAGCCCGACACCAAATCCGGTATGCTACCCAAGTTGCTTAGGTCTCCCGTTTCGGGTACGCATAGCTCGCCCAATCGTTCCTGCGCCGCTTTGAGTTTTGCCTCGTCCCGGCCTACTATTATGGTTTTGATGCCTGCTTGGGTAAATTTTTCTGCTATAGCCAAGCCTATGCCCGAGCCGCCGCCGGTTACTATTGCTGTTGCCATGTTGTTGATTGCTTATTTGTTGTTTGTGAAACTTATAAATTGTTGCTGCGTACTATGCCCAGTTCTAATCCACGCAACTCCGCCAAGCCCCGAAGCCTGCCAATGGCCGAATAGCCGGGATAGGTTTTCTTGTGCAAATCGTCGAGCATTTGGTGGCCGTGGTCAGGGCGCATGGGTATGTTCACTTTTTGTTTTTGCATTACCGCTACCAGGTTTTTCACCACTGCATACATGTCGGTATCGCCGTCCAGATGGTCGGCTTCGTAGAAGTTGCCTTCACTGTCGCGCTTCGTGTTGCGCAGGTGTATGAAGTGTATGTGGTCGCCCAACCTTTCCGCCATGCCCGGCAAATCGTTGTCGGTACGCACGCCGTAGGAACCCGTACAGAAGCACAATCCGTTGGCGGGGGAGGGGGCGGCGTCTATCAGTTCGCGGGCATCGGCTTCGGTACTCACTATGCGCGGCAGGCCCACTATCGGGTATGGGGGGTCGTCGGGGTGGATGGCCATTTTAATGCCTACTTCTTCGGCCACGGGCACTATTTGTCGTAAAAAATAGAAGAGGTGTTGCTTGAGTTTTGGTGCATCTATTTCGGCGTAAGAACCAAGTGCCTTCAATACTTGTTCCTCCGTGAAACGTTCTTCGGAACCCGGCAAGCCCAATAGGGTATTGGTGTACAGCACATCTTTTTCTTCGTCTGTCATGCTGTCGAACCGTGTTTTGGCCAAGGCAATTTCTGCTTCGGTATAATCGGCTTCGGCATTGGGCCTTTGCAACAGGTATAAATCGAAAGCTATGAAGGCTGCTTTTTCAAAATACAGTGCTTTGCTCCCATCGGGCATGGGGTGGCTGATGCTGGTGCGCATCCAGTCGAATATGGGCATGAAGTTGTAAGTGACCACTTTGATGCCACAAGCTGCAAGGTTGCGCAAACTTGTTTTGTAGTTGGCTATATGGTCGAGGTAATTGCCTTGTTGCTTTTTTATTTCTTCGTGCACGGGCAAGCTTTCCACTACTTCCCACACCATGCCGGCGGTTTCCACGGCTTGTTTGCGTTTGGTTATTTCTTCTACCGTCCATACATCGCCCACCGCTATGTGGTGCAGTGCCGTTACTACTCCGGTGCATCCTGCCTGGCGCAAGTCCGAAAGTGCCACCGGGTCATTGGGCCCGTACCAGCGCATGGTTTGTTGCATTCGATATGCCATGATTGTCGAAATTTATCGTTTTTTATTCTTTTTAATTAACAAAGTCGCTTCTTTGGGTTTAGGGGCAGCAATTTACGCAAATATTGACAACTGCCAATCCAAACACCGTAAATATCCTTCCGGGATGCGATGTGCCGCGAAAATTATTTCTGACAACTTATCTTATCGCCCAAACAACGATGGCTGCCAAGAAACATGGCAGCCATCGTTGTTTGGGCACAATTTTTCCATTGTGCCGAACATATAACATATATTATTTTACCAATTTGGCATCGGCCACTTGCAGCACACGGCGGTCGGTAGCGGGGTCGGTATTTTCGGTTACGAAGGCGGTGATGGTCATGTTTTCGGCTACCCAGGAGTTGTTTTTTTCATCGGGTTGCGACACGTCAACCGAAGTGCGGTAAAGGTACACCCTGCCGGCTTCTTTCGTGTCCAGGCTGTCAAGTATGGCCTGGCCGGTAGATACGTTGGTAAGCGATTTGCGCAATACATGGTTGAAGGTAAAGAGGTCTATTTTGGCGCCGGAGTATTCTTGGTAGTCTTCTATGCCGCTTTCGGTAAGTACTATGTTCAACGCCTGTTTGCCCGTGGTGGCTTGGGTGTATTTTACCCATACGGTGATGTCGTATTTGTCGGTTTCACTATTAAATACCGAAACTATATCTATATTTACCGGCGCTGTTGAAGCCTTGGCACTGGCAATGCCCGATTCCCATTTGTTGTAGCCTTCTATGAACCATTTGTTGGTCTGGTCCGTAGCTGCATTCAAGGGCAACCTGTCGAAGGCGGCAGCCGGCTTGCTTGGGTCCACGCCATTGTACACATAAGCGATGATGCCCGCCCCGTCGCTTGACCTGAAATCCTGAGTACTCTTCCCTGAAATGGGTGTTGTTAAGGACCCGGTATGAATCGTTACTATGGATAAGGAATCGGTCGCTGACAAAGTTTCTAACTTTGCGGCGCCACTCGGGCAGTTAGGACATATCACGCCGCTCAATTCTTCCACCAATATCCTTTTGGCGGCGGCATCTTCTACCGCGGCTACATAGGTAGAGTCGGTGGCCAGTGCCGTACTTGCTATCGGATCCACGTATTCCTTGCACGAAGCCGCCCACAGGCCAAGGGCAACGGCCGGAAAAAGTATTCTTTTCTTCATCTGATTTAAATGCAAATAAAATTTATGTACCTGCCAAAGGTAACAAAATTAGCCTTAGCCCGGCATCTTTTTTTTGCTGGGGATAAATGCCGTAATTTTAGCCCCGAAAGTATTAAGATTATGGAAGAGGGAAAACGTCAAAAACAGGTAGCGAGGCTCATTCAGGAAGAGTTGGGTACTATTTTTCAAAAGGAAGGCCTCAACATGATGCAAGGGGGCATGGTGTCTATTGCAAAAGTGGTGGTAACGCCCGATTTGCTGGAGGCGCGCATACACCTCAGTCTTTTCAAAATAGAAAACACGGCATCCGCACTGAAATACATCAAGGAAAAAACGGGCGAGATTCGGGGTGCCTTGGGCAACAAACTGCGCCACCAATTGCGCCGCATACCCGAATTGCAGTTTTTTGAAGACGACACCTTGGAACATGTGTTCAAGATAGAGGAGCTGCTTGCGCAAATCAAAAAGGAACAATAACAGCCATCCCGTACCGCCACCATGCACACTGCCTTCAGGATAGCCTGGCGCTATTTTCGCGGAAAAAAATCTGCACAGGCCATCAATATCATCAGTTGGGTCACTATTGGCGCCATAGCCGTGGCCGCTGCCGCCATGGTTATTTTGTTTTCTGTCTTTAACGGACTGGAAGACACCGTCAAAAGCATGTATGCCGCTTTTTATCCGCAATTGAAAATAACGCCTGCCAACGGCAAATTCATGGAGCTGACCAACGGCCAAAAGCAACGCCTGCAGGATGTAAACGGGCTGGCGGCCCTATCGGCTTGCGTGGAAGACATGGTGTTGGTAACAGCCAACGGACAGCAAAAGGTGGCCTCGGCCAAAGGGGTGGAAAACACTTGGTTTGCGGTATGCGGCCTGGACAGTTTCATGACCTACGGCAGCCCGGGCTGGGGTAGCAATTTGTCCTACGTCCCGGCTATGGTGGGGCAGGGCATCAGCATAGCTATGGGCATAGACGTGAGCAACGACTTTACCGGTATGCAGCTATTCTACCCTAAGCCGGGCATGGCCATGGCCGACGACCCGCAGGCAGCATTGAACGGAGTAGTGGTAAAGCCGATAGCCGAATATAGGATACAAGACGACTTTGACGGCCAGTACATATTGGTGCCGCTTACGGCCGCACAGGCTTTGTTGGGCATAGGCAACCAAATATCGTCCGTAGAATTAAAACTGAAAAAAGAAACAAACGAAGCCACGGTACGCAAGGCCATAATGGCCGTAATGGGCAATAAGGTGAACATAGCCAACACGTTTGAGCAGAACCGCACCTTTTTCATGATAATGAGGGGCGAAAAATGGGCGGTTTATTTTATCTTGTTGATGGTGTTGTTGATTGCTTCGTTCAACATGATAGGCAGCTTGTCGATGGTGGTGTTGGAGAAAAAGAAAGATATTGCCATTCTCCGTTCCATGGGGGCCACGGCGCAATTGATAAGGGCCATTTTTTTAGCCGAAGGAATCGTGTTGGCCTTGGTTGGCGGTATGGGAGGCATGTTGCTCGGTTGTTGCATCTGTATGGGGCAGCAGGTTTTTGGTTGGGTAAAATTGCCCCAAGGGTTTGTAATCAACGAATATCCGGTGTCTATGCAGGCAATGGATTTCTTGCTCATATTTGTCACCACGGCCTTGGTGGGCTTGCTCGCGGCATTGTACCCATCGGTAAAAGCGGCCGCACAACCGGCGGTGTTGGCACAGGATTGATTCCTTCATGCCCGCATAATGAGCGGTTTGGAAATCATGGTACCGTTGTGGTTCGTTGGCTAAGAGCCTGGTTAAAATTCATTCGTTCGTTTCCTTATGGCTCTTTTCGGCGAAAAACTTCGTTGATTTTTTCGACATAGTGCCGGCTATGTCTGCAAAATTCGCCTCGTTTTCGCTCGAAAATAGCCTATAAGAAATCCTAACAATAGAATTTAAACAGGCTCTAAACAATCATCTTAATCTTTTCGCTTTCCATGCAATTTGTTGTCCCTTTCGATATTCCGGCTTTAGACGAAAAAATAGCCCACAAGGATAAGGTCTTGTTGCTGGGTAGTTGTTTTACGGAACATATAGCCCAAAATTTGCGCACCGGCGGTATGCAGGTGTCCGCGAACCCCAACGGCATCCAATTCAACCCCAACAGCATGGCGGCGTGTTTGCGCAATTGCATGGAAGGCACGCTGCCCACCGAAGACCAATTGTTCCTTCACCAGGAATTGTGGCGACATTGGCAATTCCATTCCGCCTATTGCCATACGGACAAGCTGGCGGCACTGCAAGGAATGCAGGAATCCGTGCGGGCCGCGCAATCTTTCTTGAAAGAGGCACAATGGCTATTGGTAACTTTTGGCTCTTCGTTTCAATATTTTTACCGTCAAGACGAGGGCGATATGCTGCCCGTGGCCAATTGCCATAAGGTGCCGGGTCAAAAATTCGACAAGCGAATGCTCTCCGTGGCAGATATGCACCAACAATGGTCGCAGGTAATGGCGCAATTGAAAAGTTTCAACCCCAATATCAAGATAATATTTACGGTAAGCCCGGTGAGGCATTTGCGCGACGGGTTGGTGGCCAATAACCAAAGCAAGGCCAGGTTGATTGAATTGACACACCAATTGGTGGCCGAACACCCATACTCGGCTTATTTTCCGGCTTATGAGTTGGTGGTGGATGTGCTGCGCGACTATCGGTTTTTTGAGCCCGACAAAGCACATCCAAGCGAAGATGCGGTAAGGTATGTGTGGCGGGCGTTTCAGGAAAGCTGCATCGACGATGCTTCAATAGGAATAATTAAACAGTTCAAGGCATTGCATGACGCACTGGCGCATAGGCCAAGATTTGCAGATACCGAAGCGCACAGGATATTCTTGGAGCGGAATAGGAAAAAAATGGAGGATTTGAAGGCAAGATATAAGTAAGCGGGCAAGAATGGACTACAGAAAGAACAGATGAAAATGGTGCGACAAGCGACCGTTGTTTTATAAGATAGCTTAATATATATATATTGTCGTATTTTTGGTCTATGATACAATTCACTGTGTCAAACGCTTTATACGTACCGGTTATAGAAACTCTTAAAGAGCTTAGGGTTTGCCTGAAATCCGCGACAACACCGATTGCATCTCGTGTCGAAATGCTCATCGCTATGAAAAAAGCGGGGGAGCGGGGAATTTCCAAAAGGGAATTAATGGATACGGTTGGAGCGAGTAGCCAGAGTATCCACGATTGGCGTACAGCCTATAAAAATGGGGGTATGGGGCATGGCCCATAATGGGAGAATAGGCAAAGTGGGCAAACCTGCGATATTTACCGCCGAAGAGCGCCGGCAAATAGAGAAAAAACTCAAAGACCCCAAAGTGGATTGGCAGGGTACGTAGAATTACGGCAATGGGTTGAACAGGAGTTTGAAAAAGAAGTAAAATAGGGATTGTTAAAGTGATATAGCTTTACAGACACAGAACACATATCTACATGTACTTTTGTTTGATTTACAACTTTGCCAACTTTCAAAAAGTTGGCAAAGTTTTTAAAAACTATATCAGATTAACAATGCCGTAAAATATATACTTATCGCCGGGTAAAAATGTGCAATCGGCATTTTGTGCGACATTCAAGGAAAAATCTTTTCATCTCCGCTTTGTCATGCCGTAGGCATCTATGCAGGGTGTTTTTGTATATCCTTTCAGGATGACAATGGGGTTGCCATAATTGTGTTTTTACTTGGTTGTCTAAACAACGAGATTGAATAAATAGTATTGCCAACATGGGCAACCAAGTTCCCTAGTATCTTGGTGCGATATTCATTGCACAAAACTATCCGGTGTGCAGTATAAGATGAATGAACTCATGGACACTTATCATTGGCGATTATTGCTTTTTCCTTGCTACC
>JASGFI010000071.1:0-14290 GCA_047605615.1 Edaphocola sp.
CGCAACGAGGGAACTCGTGTCATTCCCTTTAAGGCGACAATTTTAAATGCACCCGTTAAGATAGGGGCGGTAAATTGCCTTATTGTTGTGTGCACACCGGAAATTGTGTTGCGATATTTTCCTCAAAAAAAGTTATTATAGCTAAATGTAGCTCAAATAGAATGGTTTACAATGTTGAAAATTGCAATCGGTAACGATTTGGTCATGGTGCTTAATACACTTCTCTTTATTCAATTTCCTTGTAAATCTTAATGTAGCAAATTTATATTAAATTTCTCAATTACATTAACAGGTTGAATAAAAATCTCTTTCAAAATTTATAGGGGAAGGATACAAAAAAGTCTTTTTTGATTGTTATAGCAAAGAAATTTAAACTTACGATGTATAAGACAAACTATTTTAAACATCGTTTTTTTTCCTGTAAAGTCCAACTACACAAGGATTTTCAGTCCTTACTAAAATAAAATCAGAATGTATAAATCAGGGATAATTTTATCATTAAATCCTTAATTAAGGAAATATTCATTAGCTTTATAAAAAATTAACTTTTGTGTTTTGTCAAATAATATTTTGTTTTTAAAACCTATAATTAAATTATTTTAAGACATTAAATTTTTATAAATAAGTTCTATTTCTTATAATTATATCTCTATTTAGAGAAAATATTCACGTTGATATTTCACAAAAAATTATTAACTTAAATATTCTGATTATGAAAAATTATAATTACAAAGATGTATTGGATAGAATACAAAAAGAAGAAAGAAATGTTGAATTATTTAGTAGCAACATTATTGAGGAATCCTTTCGTTTGATACTTTATTTACAAAATTTATTAAACGAATTAAAAGTTTATTTGACAAAGTATGGTTTTTCAGATGACGAAGATGAAATAGACTTTTTCAAGAATATTAAACCGCAGATTTTAGGTAAGCTCATTTACTACAATAAGGTTTACCGTATTGAAACGACCTGCCCCGTGAGCAATGGAAAAATGTATTACAGCTATTTCTCCGCACAGTTGGCAACCCTGAAACGGGAATACATCGAGCATATCTGCAATTCGGATTTTTACAGGTATTATCGTTCGGGGCGTACCGACCGGGTAGCTATAAGATTGTGGCAGTCAAAGGCAGTCGGTGGCGGTATTTGGCTAAGTCAATAGCTTAATGGTCTGATACCAATAAAAAAGTGCTTCGCCTTTTGCCACAAATTTCAGTCGCTTGTTGAGGAAATTGTAGTCTGTATTTATTATCAGATAATTGTCCAACGGAATTGTTTCATTGAACTTTTGTAATTCGTTGACGTTCTTCAAAATAACGGAAGCCAAATAAGCGGATTTTGCCGATGCAACCTGTGCTTCCAAAATTTCAAATTTCCCAACAAAAACAAAATGCCTGAATTGGTTAATACCCGTATTGATTTCCGCAAACTTTGCTTTTTCATCTTGGGTTTTCAAAATATCTTTCTTTGCTATCAGCAAAGCCGTTTCAATAATGTCGTTTTCGTCCACGCAATGGTAATTCTTGCCATAATCGGGGCATTACCGTTCTTTTTAGGTTCGTTCTTTTTCAGGTAGAAAAGCAATTTAAACGTTGACCTTTTTGTCTGTTACATAGCCACAATGTTTAATGTTTAAAATTAAATTACATTGAGTTACAAAGAAATATAAAAAGGAGCGCAAAATACTGAAATATAATCAGTTATACTAAAACAGTTGCCTCTTGAATTGGTAACGATTTAGGAACTTAACTTTGTATTTTCAAGCCCAAAACCTCAAAGACACCGAGTTCCAACCTAAGACCACGCTTTTATAAAGCATTGTGTAATAACGGTTTTAACCGCTTTGCTTATCTTTGCTTTTGGCATTGTTAATCTGATATAGTTTTTAAAAACTTTGCCAACTTTTTGAAAGTTGGCAAAGTTGTAAATCAAACAAAAGTACATGTAGATATGTGTTCTGTGTCTGTAAATCTATATCACTTTAACAATCCCTTGCTTTTTAATAATCTTTTTCCCTAAAAAAACGGCACCATATCTATTGGTCAAGAAAAACAGGCAACATACAATACAGGCCCAATCGCTTGCTGAATCGGATCTTTTGGGTTCAACAATCTGCAGTGCCGTTACCTTAATCTACTTTACCTTTGCGCACGTTAAACAGCAAGTAAATGTATATCAATTTCGATGCGGGTCCTGCGGCATTGCCTGCGCCGGTACTGCAAAAGGCATCGCAAGCCATATTAGAATACGAAGGTAGCGGGCTGTCCGTTTTGGAAATACCCCACCGCGGCAAGTTGTTTGAATCCATACTTGCCGAAGCCAATGCCTTGGTAAAGGAACTTTTGTCTTTGGGCGATGATTACGACGTGGTATGGATGCAGGGAGGTGGCCGCCTCCAGTTCAGCATGGTACCCATGAATTATCTGGGAGCAGGCGAAGTGGCCGGTTATGTAGAAAGCGGGCATTGGGCTTCTCAAGCCATGCAAGCGGCGGAACTTTATGGAAAAGTGAGCATACTCGGTTCGTCCAAAACCGATAATTATACCCACATCCCTGCATGGTCGCATATACCTAATTATCTTCAGTATGTGCATCTTACCAGCAACAACACCATTTATGGCACACAGTTCCACGCTTTTCCCGAAACGGAAATCCCTTTGGTGGTTGACATGAGTTCCGAATTGTTTAGCCGGAAAATAGATTACAGCAAGTTCAGCCTCATATATGCCGTGGCACAGAAAAATATTGGCCCGGCCGGGGTTACGTTGGTGGTTATACGCAAATCCATGTTGCAAGGCCAGAAGCGCGAACTGCCCGAAATATTGTCTTATGCCGATATGGCGAGGCATAATTCCGTACTCAACACGCCGCCCGTATTTCCTATTTATTGCAGCCTGCTTATGTTGCAATGGGTGAAGGAACAGGGCGGGCTGGAGGCTATGGATAAATCGAGCCGCGAAAAATCGGCCTTGTTGTACCATGCTATCGACAACAGTAAATTATTTCATGGCGTGGCCAATAAGGAAGACAGGAGCATGATGAACGTATGTTTCCGTGCAGACGACGAAAAGCACACTGCCCGGTTTGTCGAATTTGCTCGCCAACACAATATTGCGGGCATCAAGGGGCACCGCAGCGTTGGTGGCTTCAGGGCCAGTTTGTACAATGCCGTTTCGGTAGCCGATGTACGGCGGTTGATAGCTGTTGTCGAGGCTTACGAACGGGAGAATGTTTGATGCGGTTACACGGTTTCCATTATCTCCAACGAATGTCTTATCATCTTATCGGTTGCGGCGGCCATGTCTTTTGAAAAAGTTTTGTTTATCCTGTTGGCAATGATGTTGTTGATAGACAAACAATGGTGGCCCATTAGTTTGCCCAATCCGTAAATGGCCGAAGTTTCCATTTCGCAATTGGTAATGCGGTGCGGCCCGCTTCGGAAGGCGGTAAAGCGGTCAACCAAGTTGGGAAAAGCCGGGGGAAGCCTCAATTTGCGCCCTTGGGGGGCATAAAAGCCCGGTGCGGTCACGGTTATGCCCTGTATGTAATCCGTTGCAAGATGGCGCAGCAATTTAATGGAAGCCTCGGCTATGTAGGGCTGTATGGGATGGCCGTCCATACGTGTATGGTTTTGGAAATCGCGCAGGATATGTGCCTCTTCGTTGTTGGGTTCCCACTTGTAGTAATGCAGTAAATTGTCCATGCCTATACCGTGGGTAGAGGCCACCATGCTATCTACCGGAACGTTGGCCTGAAAAGAGCCACTGGTGCCCAGTCGGATGATGTTGAGCGCCTTGTGCATCGGTTTCAAGGTTCGGGTACCAAAATCTATATTGGCCAGTGCGTCCAGTTCGTTCAGCACGATGTCTATATTGTCGGGGCCTATGCCGCTGCTCAGCACCGTAATCCGTTTTTGTCCTATGTAGCCCGTATGGCTTACAAATTCCCTGTGTGCTTTTCGCACTTCCACGCTATCGAAATATTTGGACACCTGCGCCACCCGTGCCGGGTCGCCCACGGTTATCACGGTGTCGGCCAGTTCGTCGGGGCGCAAGTCCAGGTGGTAGATGCTGCCTTGGGCGGTTATGATCAATTCCGATTCTTCAATCATCATAAACGTTTTTCGGTTAGTAGATAGTTGTTGTTGCGAGGTAATTTGCTTAGGGCAAATCGTTTCCAAAGTTAAGGCGGGTAGCCAAAAATGGAATTAAAAAACCCATGTTGTTTTGGCACGGCTAACCCAAGGGTACAATTTGAAAATTTTAATCCGCTTTTTGGCTTTAAAGAAAAATAATGTTACCTTTGCCAGCCTTTCAATAAGGTGAACGGTATCGTGGCCGAGTGGCTAGGCACAGGTCTGCAAAACCTGCTACAGCGGTTCGAGTCCGCTCGATACCTCGCCCAAAATCCCGCATGCACAGTGCGGGATTTTTTTTAATTAGTAAACAGAATGGGGAATGATGGTTCTTTTCCTTTTAAGTTTTCTGCAACACATTGGCATTTAAACTGTTAACGAACTTGGAAAATTGTTAGCCAACCACGGATTTTCTTATGAACAAGCCCAATAAAAGCCGCAATAAAAACGTCTATCTCAAAAACAAGCCCGCTACCTTCGAGTATGCCATAGAAGATACGCTTACGGCAGGCATAGTGCTTACGGGGTCCGAAATAAAATCGGTGAGGTTGGGTAAGGTGAGCTTCAACGATAGTTATTGCTTCTTTCACAAAAGCGAATTGTGGATCAGGAGCCTGCACGTAGCGCAATATGCCAATGCCGGTTATGCGGGCCACGACCCCGTGAGGGAGCGCAAGTTGCTGCTCACCAAAAAGGAAATAAAAAAATGGCAGCAAAAAATCAAGGAAAAGGGGTTGACCATAGTGCCGCTGTCCGTGTATATCAACGAAAATGGATTTGCGAAACTGGATATAGGCTTGGGCAGGGGCAAAAAAATACACGACAAGCGCGATACCATCAAAAACCGGGAGGCGGAGCGCAATTTGAAAAGTGGTGACTGGTAAATTGAAAATATTTTTATTTACTTAAATTATAATTACTTATCGGTTAATTTTTTCCTTTTTTAGCTATTTGTATGCCGGATATTTAAAAGAAAGTAAAAGCCTGTTGGTTGGCACGAAATTTGCCATCATTGTCAACCATCGGTACTTTGAATAGTTGCGAAGTATTATTTTGTCCAAATCAGAAAAAACAATTTTTTTTAAAACAGCTCTTATGAAAAAAGCACGCTTGATTTTATCGGCCTCCATGTTGGCCGCAGCCGGTTTTACCGCTGCCACCTTTACGTCTTGTACCAAAGAAGAAACCTGTAATGTAGGTTACGAAGGCGACGATTGCAAAACGCTTAGCCGCGACAAATTCATCGGCCAATGGAAAGGTACCGAAGAATGTACCTTGGGTACGGATGATTATTCCATCACCATTACGGCCAGCAGCACCAGCGAGGTTGGTGTTGTATTGAACAACATTTATAACCAAAGTTTTGTAGGTACCGGTACAATGACCGGTACTAATGGCTTCTCGTTTTCCGGCCAAGGTACGGGTTCCGGTGGCGGCACCGTAACTTTTAGTGGTACGGCTACTTTGAATTCTACTACCGGCCAGCTGAGTGTTGTTTATGAAATTACGAGCACTGCGGCTACCAATTCTTGTGAATTTACTGGTACCAAACTATAATAGTTGCAATACAAAGTGAATACCACAAAACACCAAGGGCCAACCTATGCGCAGGTTGGCCCTTGGTGTTTTGTGGTATTTGATAAGGAAGGAGGCCGATTGATAGCAAAAAGCCGATAATCGAGAAAAGGCATTGACAATGGGCTTTTGCTTCGTCTGGGAGTTGGGAGCAGGGCACTAAAGTGTTATTTTTGAAAGCTACGACAAAAAAGGCATCTGTCAAAAGATGCCTTTTTCTTTTTATCTATAAGGATAAAAATTACATTTTAGGTTTACCGTTACCCACGGTTTCTTCCGAATTTTTATTTGGGGTTGCGTTGCCTGCACCCATTTTGGGTTTTCCGTTGCCAATGGTTTCGGGTTTGCTGGGCTTAACTTCTTCACGGGGAGGAGTGTTGTTGGGCTTTTTTGCTGGAGGCACCACCACCTTTTTAACCACCGTAGTAGTACCCGCTTTTTTACCGGCTGCATACAACGAATCGGCAACGCGAACACTGTCCGCAATGCGGGCCTGCTCTGCGGCTTGTGCGTTTATGGCACTGTCCGATGCGGCTTTGATAGCGGCTGCGGCGCTATCGGCTTTTACTTTTGCTATGGAGTCCACTTGTGCCTGGGTGTAACCTTCTTCGGTACCGCCGTTGCAAGCTGCGAGCGAAAGGGCAGATGCCGCTGCCAGAATTAAAAGGCTGTTTTTCATAATAGTTCTATTTTTTGTGATTTAGTGCGCAAAAGTAATGCCAATAGGCAGTATAAATCGCAAATACAATCCAAAATTTTTATAAAATGAGGAAAAGGCAGATAACCGATGATTTTGTTTCCAGAAATAGGGTAGGGCGACCGAATTTTATGGCTACCCGCCTTTAATGACTATTTTTGCCGTAGAAGACACACAACAAATGAACATAGACATCATCAGCGTAGTGCCCGATTTGCTCCAAAGCCCTTTTGCACATTCCATCATGAAACGTGCGCAGGACAAGGGGCTGTTGCGGGTTTCGGTGCATAACCTGCGCGACTATACGCCTTACGCCCATGCCCAAGTGGACGATTATCAATTTGGCGGCGGTGCCGGCATGGTCATGATGCCCGAACCGTTGGTAAAGGCCATAGAAACGCTCCAATCGCAACGTACCTACGACGAGATAATTTACATGACACCCGATGGCCGTCGTTTCGACCAAAAAATGGCCAACAGGTTGTCCTTGAAGGGAAACCTGATGATTATTTGCGGACATTACAAAGGCATAGACGAACGTATAAGGGAGCATTACGTAACCATGGAAGTATCCATAGGCGACTACGTATTGAGCGGCGGCGAACTGGCCGCAGCAGTGGTGGTAGATGCCATCGGCAGGTTGATACCCGGGGTGTTGAATGACGAAACATCGGCATTGTTCGACAGTTTCCAGGACGATTTGCTGGCGCCGCCGGTTTATACCCGCCCGGCAGACTTCAGGGGTTGGAAAGTACCCGCGGAATTGCTGACCGGCGACCCCAAGATAATAGACAACTGGCGTTACGAACGTGCCTTGGAACGTACCCGCAGCCGCAGGCCCGATTTGCTGGATGAGGAGTAGGAAAGCGCAAAAGTCAAGGGTCGCTGCGCAGCAGCGACCCTTGACTTTTGCCAAACTATCGAGCCTATTCTTTTATGATAAGCTTCAGCGGCTTGGAATGATATTTGGCGCCTCCGGTGTCGGCATAGCTGGCCACCACGTCAAAAAAGGTGGCCGTATCGCCTTCCTTGGTGCGGTCCAAGATGCCGGCCACCCATTCCGGCGGCAGTCTTCCGCCTTCGCTTTCCACGGAATAATAATCGGTCATGATGCGCAGCGTGCCGGTACTGTCTTCGTAGGCGCCGCGCTCGGCATAACCAAAGGTGAAGGAAGCCACCAAGTGCAGGTTGTTGGCGCTGTCGCGGCTGGTGAGGCCAAAATGCAACAAGGAATCAAACGCCGTTTTGCCGATGGTGCCATTGCCGTGTACACCGTCCGCCAAAAAAGTGGTGCCTTTGAACACTACTTTCTTCTTGCTTGTTTGTTCCTTGTTGGCTTGGAAAGCCCAACTGCCAATGGCCAACAAGCCCAACACTGCCCATGCCGTTATTTTCTTCATACAACTACAATAAAAACAGAATTCGGTGCTAATTTACAACAAAGCCAGACTTTCTTCCAAGGTTTTAATTTTGGCCCGGGCATCCGCTTGTTTTTTGCGCTCGTTGTCTATTATTTCGGGCTTGGCATTGGCCACAAATTTTTCGTTGCCCAGTTTCTTTTCCACCGACAACAAGAATCCTTTCAAATACTTCAACTCTTCCTCCATCTTATCTTTTTGCGCGGCTACATTCACCGCTGCGTGGCTTTGGATGTACAGTTTCTCGGTTTGTACCACTATGGCCGTGGTGCCGGAAACGGGTTCTGTTGCCAATTCAAGCCTGTCGGCATTTACCTGCCGCTGAAGTATGTGGCCTGTTTGTCCGTAAAATTCATCGTTGCTGCCGGCAGCTGCATACAGTGTTACCACATCTTTGGGCTTCAATTGGTTCTTGTTGCGCATGTCCCTAATGGCGGTAATAATCTGTTGCAACAAAGCACCTTGTTGCAAAACCACGTCGTTCTTTTCCTGTAACTCGCCCAATTGTTTTACCATGAGGTCGCTTGTTTGTTTGCGCAGCAAATGGTAAATTTCTTCGGTGATAAACGGCATGAACGGATGCAGTAGTTGCAACAAATCTTCGAATATGGACAAGGTGGCCTCATACAATTCTTGGTCTATGCTTTCGTTCATGGCGGGTTTTGCCCATTCCAGGTACCAACTGCAAAAATCGTCCCAGATAAGGGAATAAACGGACTTCAAGGCCTCGCTCAATTTAAAGTCGGCAAACAAGGCTTCCAATTGGTGGCGCACTTCGTTGATGCGCGCGCGCATCCAAGTGGTGGCGAAATGGTTTGCGGGTATCCGCGACACATCTACGCGAGCCTCCCACATTTTTACCAATTTGAGCGCGTTCCATATTTTGTTGGCAAAATTGCGGCCTTGTTCCAAAAAGGCTTCATCGTACAAAATGTCGTTGCCCGCGGGCGAGGAAATCATGACGCCGAAGCGTACCACATCTGTGCCAAAATCGTCAATGAGTTGCAACAAGTCGGGTGAATTGCCCAAAGACTTGCTCATTTTGCGGCCCTGCTTGTCCCTTACTATTCCCGTAAAATAAACACGTTCAAATGGCTTTTGTTCCTTGAACTCATAACCCGCCATCACCATTCTGGCCACCCAGAAGAATATTATTTCCGGCGCGGTTACCAATGTTTGGGTAGGGTAGTAGTAGGCCAGTTCTTTGTTTTGGGCATCGCCGTTCCAACCGAAAACCTGCAAGGGCCACAGCCAACTGCTGAACCAAGTGTCCAACACATCGTCGTCTTGCCTCAAGTCCGTAGCGGAGCCATTGGGGTTTTTATCCAGGTATTTGGCCACGGCTTCGGCCTCTGTTGCTGCCACGTATATATTGCCCGCCTTGTCGTACCAAGCCGGTATCCTTTGGCCCCACCACAACTGGCGGCTAATGTTCCAATCCTTGATGTTGGCCATCCAATGGCGGTACAGGTTTTTGAATTTGGCGGGGAAAAAATCTATGGCACCGTCCATCACGGCGGCCAATGCGGGTGCGGCCATCTGTTCCATGTCGCACCACCATTGCATGGACAAGCGGGGTTCTATCACCGCCCCGGTACGCTCCGATATGCCCACCTGATTGGTGTAATCCTCTTGTTTTACCAAATTTCCGGCGGCTTCCAGGTCGGCTATTATCTTTTTGCGTACCGCAAACCTGTCTTCGCCCGCATACATACCGGCAGCCTCGCTCATGGTGCCGTTGGCATTGAGCGTGTCTATCACTTCCAGCTTGTGTTTCAGCCCAAGGTTATAGTCGTTTACATCGTGGGCAGGCGTAACTTTTAAGGCTCCTGTACCGAACTCACGGTCTATGTACTCGTCAAAAATAATGGGCACCCTGCGGTTGATGAGCGGCACGAAACAATATTTGCCTTTCAGGTGGGCATAACGCTCGTCCTCGGGGTGTACGCACACGGCGGTATCGCCCAATATGGTTTCGGGGCGCACGGTGGCTATGGTTATGTAGGCTTCTTCATCGGTATCTATCCGGTAGCGCACATAGGTCAGTTTGCTGTTGGTTTCCTTGTGCAGCACCTCTTCGTCGCTGAGTGCCGTCAACGCCTGGGGGTCCCAGTTAATCATTTTTACGCCACGGTATATTTTACCCTTTTCGTACAGTTCCACGAACACCCTTATCACGGCCTTGTAATAAGCATCGTCCATGGTAAAATGGGTACGTTCCCAATCGAGCGCGCAACCCAGCTTGCGCAACTGTTGCAGTATGATGCCGCCGTATTTTTCTTTCCATTCCCAGGCATATTTCAAGAACTCGTCGCGGCCAAGTTCGTTTTTGTCTATGCCCCTTTCGCGCAACATGGCCACCACTTTGGCTTCGGTGGCAATGGAAGCATGGTCGGTGCCGGGTACCCAGCAAGTGTTGAAGCCCTGCATCTTGGCACGGCGTATCAATATGTCTTGCACGGTGTTGTTGAGCGCGTGGCCCATGTGCAGCACACCCGTCACGTTGGGTGGGGGCATCACTATGGTATAGGCTTTTCGTTCGTCCGGTTCGCTATGAAAATATCCTTTTTGTTGCCAATGCCCGTACCATTTGGTTTCCACGGCATTGGGTTCGTAATTTTTAGTAAGTTCCATGTACAAAAATGAGGCGGCAAATTTAATCAAAATTGCCGTAAGCGGGGTAGGGCATGGGGCTATTGACACACGTTTAAATATTGCAGCAAGGAAGCGTAGCATCATGCTGTCTGCTGTAAGCATTATTTATCAGTGATGAAAACAGCGAGCAAGAGCGGGTCTTATTTTTTTAGTGTATGTCACTGCTGGCGCAAACAAGATATAGTTCCGTGCTTCGAATGGTCTTGAATGGTGGTCAAAGTGTTTCCATAGCGGTATTGCCAGTTCTTCCGGTTTTGTCGGTGGGCTTATTATTTAAACCTCACCGACTCCACCATTTGTTCCAAGTCCTTTTTAAGAAATTCCATGGCGGGCTGTAGCGAATCGGCGTTGGGGGCATTGTTGAAATAAAGCGCGCCCCTCAGGAAATTCTTGCTATTGTCCGTCACATAAAATTGGTAGGCCGAGGCCGCATTGCCGCCAACGGTATAAAAAACGCCGTCCAAGCCATTCTTGGTGCGAAACGTAGGTGTCTTTATATAGTCCGCGCGTTTTTCGTGCGCAAAAGAAAGCCGGTAGGATTCGTCAACCAATTTTGGCAAGGGTTCGGCAGCCGAAATGGGTTTGTAGCTCAAATAAATAGTGGCATTGAGGCTGGGTATGTCAATGTTTATCCAATAGGGTGCGTGCTCTTGCCGGTTCAATGCCTCGTCGCGCGTAACAAAGCCGTAGGCAGGGTAGCTAAGGCTGAATGGATAGCTGGTGCTGTCGAAGGTTCGGTAGGCATGCCGGGGCAATTCGAGCCTGTAATAACCTCTGGATTTTGGTATGGGATTGGCCGGCCTGCAACCTGTGGCAGCCAGACCAACAAACGTTGTCAGGTAAAATATTTTTCGCATCAGGGTTCTTTTTCGGTACGTGGTTTTAAACTGGCCGGTTTGTTGCTTTTCGGCACTATTCCTTTTATGCTTTGTTCAAGGCTTTGTTTGTTTGCGGGCAGATTATTGGTTTTTTTGCCGGTCGTAGAATCTTTGCGGTTCGGCTTTTTTAAGTTCAAACTATCTGCAAGTGCTTGGGCTTTTAGGCTGTCGGCCATGGTTTTGTTTGTAAGGCTGTCGGGCTTGGCTGGGGCGTTGTTTTCCGGTTCTTCCTTGTCTTTTACCTTGGCGGCTATTTTGTTTTTCGCCAATTGGGTTATGACCTTTCCGTAAAGCGAGTCTATCTCGGACGGTCGCTCTTTGTACCATTCCAAGGCATCTTCAAAATCTTCGTAGCTGACATCGTAATGTTTCAAGATGGAAATATAAAAACCCGATAGGCTGTCCCGGTTTTTTTCTACCCTGTTTTTGCTGTCTTTTCCCAAGCCTTGGCTGTAAATTTCGGCAAGGTGCACGTCTGCCAATAGCTTGGCCATGGTGGCATCGGGTATGGGCGGCGTTTCCTGCGGTTGCTTGCAGGCGCATTGCAGCAAGAGCAAGAGTATGGGCAACGGGTATTTTATGGATATTTTCAAAACAGGCTGTTTGATTTTGGGTAAATGCCCCATTTATTGAATACTGCGGTATTGCGCGGTATGCGGCACGTCCATTTTGCTCAATTGGTCCACATAATCTTTTCGTTCGGCTGCCGGTGTTTGGGTCAATACGTTCACGAACTCCAACCATTTGGCATTAAAGAAAAACTGAAAAAGTATGGAGGTGGGGTTGGCGTTGTTGACGGTAGTGAGCGTGGGAATGCAGTCCAGCATTGCTTTCCTGCCTTCTTCGGGCTTGGTGTGCAGCAAATCCAATCCTTTCCGGTGATAGTTGTAATACATGGGCCTGAACGCCGCAAACCGGGGACTCAGGATTTGGTCAATAAGCCAATAGCGGTTGCGGGTGGAATTGGTGGCCGTCCAGCCGCTTATGCCCGAAGCATTGTTGGCGGCACCGCCCTGCGAACCCGGCGCATTGTTGACCACGTTTTGTGCCTTCCTGAAATATGCTTCCCCGCCTTTTGGCGCAAAGGAATCGTAGTCGAAACCTATTATCAGGTAAATGTAGTAGGCCACGATGGCGGGCAAGTTATCGGTATAGCCGTCGCCGCTGCCCGATACGTTGGCGTCGTTGAACTGTATGGTTTGGCTTTCGTCGAACCTGAAAACGACTTCCCTGTCAACGTAATTGACCATGGAACTGCTGTAGCCGCTGCCAAATACCGGCCTGGACGATTGGATGTTTATGGTGGCTTTGTACACGCCGGTTTGTCCTTGTACTTGTTCGGTAAAATTTACCAAAAAACTACAGTCTATTTTTTCGTTGGCGTTGTAGGTGTCTTCGGTCCATTTCCTGTTGTTCACAAAGTCGGTCAATGATTTCTTGAACGTCTGAAATACCTTGGCATCCACGTTTTGGACCCTGTCGTAAGTTACATCTACCTTACAATTCAAGTCTTGCGCCTTCATGTTGCCCGCCATTGCCGTCAAACCGGCCAACAGCAATACAATCCTTTTCATGGCTATTTTCATTTCATTATGGTCAAAATGCAATCTACTATACTTTCGGCAATTTCTGTTTTTTGCGCCCGTTCCAGTTCTTTTATGGTGCCGTCCTTGTAAAACAGCGACACCTTGTTGGTATCGTGGCCAAAGCCCGCGCCTTCGTCGTTCAAAGAATTAAGCACTATCATGTCGGCATTTTTGGCTATTAGTTTCTTTTGTGCGTTGGCGGTTTCGTCGTTGGTTTCCAAGGCAAATCCCACCACCAATTGCTTGTCTTTTTTGCTATGGCCAAGGCTGGCCAATATGTCCGGGTTTTTCACCAATGTCAATTGCAGGGCATCGTCATGGGTCTTTTTTATCTTTTCGGTAGCTATGGTTTCGGGTCTATAATCGGCTACGGCCGCGGTCATGACGGCTACATCCATCGCCGGAAACGATTCGGTGCAGGCTTGGTACATTTCCAAGGCAGTGTTGACCCGTTTAAGGTTGATGTTGGCAGGCACTGCCACATTGCCGGGACCAAGTACCAGATGCACCTCAAATCCTTTTGCCGCCAACGATTGGGCTATGGCTACCCCCATTTTTCCCGTGGAATGATTGCCTATGAAACGCACGGGGTCCAGGGGTTCGTATGTGGGGCCTGCCGTTACCAATGCTTTTTTGCCCTTGGCCACTGATTGCTTGTTGAAAAAACCGGACAGGTGCGCCACTATTTCTTCCGGCTCGGCCATGCGCCCCTGCCCCATTAGCCCGCTGGCCAATTCGCCATTGCCCACGGGCAATATTTCGCAGCCATGGTGTTGCAATGTTTGGAGGTTGGTTTTTGTGGCTTTGTGCAGCCACATGTCTTCGTCCATGGCGGGAGCCACCATTACCGGGCAGGTGGCGGATAGGTAAACGGCCAATAACAAATTATCGCAAAGGCCGTTGGCCATTTTGGCCAGGGTATTGGCACTGGCGGGCGCTACCAGCATTGCATCTGCCCAGCGGCCCAGCAGCACGTGGTTGTTCCAGTGGTCGCCCTCGCTCACTGCGTGCAGCACTTCGTTTTTCGAGACGGTAGCCAGTGCCAGCGGCGATACAAAGGAAGCAGCCGCCGGTGTCATTATTACCTTCACTTCTGCGCCCGCTTTTACCAGCAGCCGTACCAAGTGCGGCGTTTTGTAAGCAGCTATGCTGCCACTGACTGCCAATGTTATTTTTTTGCCTTGCAGGGTCATGTGCCAAAGGTAAAACAACCTTGCCACATCATGGGCGAATAATGAGGCAAGGCTTCCCTTTTGTGATTTTTCAAGGAATTTCAAGTGCGCTTTTGTGACGAATAACCCACAATAAAAAACCGGGCATATCGCCCTTGGCCGATACGCCCC
>JASGFI010000072.1:0-14176 GCA_047605615.1 Edaphocola sp.
AGAGATATGATTACTGCTATTTTAATTATTTTCGCAGGCGGAAATCCAGATAAAGTCTTTAAAACATAAACAAAAAAAATGGTCGGAGGTTTCTTCCGACCATAACTACCCAATCGGGTGGCTTTTTTGCTTCGGCCCGTTGCTTACCATAGGGTGTATTTAGCTTCGCTGGGAAAAGTTCAAATCTTCGTAGCGGTACGTCATTTCACCGGTGCGGCCCCATGGGGCCAAAGGTTTGTAGCGAAACATGGGGCTGGTGCGGTGCGCCCCGTAGGGGCGCAACATACTCATCATCCCATTCCGCCGCTTCCTCATATATGCCTGCACCCTTGTAGCGACAATTTTAAATGCACCCGCTTTTTCCTTGTGCGGTGGCCGGTGGCAAATACGGCTTATCTTTGCCCTCTTATTTTTTCAAACATCATGGAACTGAACGAATTTATAGGATTGGCTTTGGAGGAAGATGTAGCCACCGGCGATTACTCTACACTGGCCTCCATACCGCCATCGGCAAGGGGCAGGGCAATATTGAAAATAAAGGAAGAAGGCATACTGGCCGGCATGGAAGTGGCGCAAGCGGTATTCAAGTACTTGGAACCCGAGGCCGCCATGACAGCGTACAAAGCCGATGGCGACAAAATTGCCCACGGCGATTTGGCGTTTGAGGTAAGCGCATCGGTACATACCATTTTGAAAGCGGAAAGACTGGTGCTGAACTGTATGCAGCGCATGAGCGGCATAGCCACGCTTACGGCTTCTTATGTAGAGCAACTGAAAGGGTTCGGTACCAAGATACTCGATACGCGAAAAACCACACCCCTCTTTCGTCGTTTTGAAAAAGAAGCGGTGCGCATAGGCGGCGGATACAACCATCGCATGGGGCTGTACGATATGATTATGCTGAAAGATAACCATATAGACTATTGCGGTGGCATAGAAGCAGCCATTGACACCACCAACGCATACCTCCGGGACAATAACATAGACCTTGCCATAGAAATTGAAACCCGTAGCATAGCAGACGTAGAAAGGGTGCTGCAAGTAGGGAAAGTGCAGCGGATAATGCTCGACAATTTTAAGCCGGAAGATATCGCAACCGCCGTAGGCTTAATAAATGGCAGGTACGAAACGGAAGCATCCGGCGGCATCAACCTCGGCAATATAGCGGCTTATGCGGCCACCGGCGTGGACTTAATCAGCGTGGGCGCATTGACCCACCATGCGGTAAGCCTGGATTTAAGTCTTAAAGCGGCGGTAGCATAGGCATGGAGAAAATACTCTTTATCATCAATCCCCGTTCGGGAGTGGATAGGGCCAAGGCCTTGCAATCGGCAATAGCGCAGCATTTGGACGCCACGAAGTTCGACCCTACCATAGCCTATACGGAATATCCCAAACACGGAACGGCGTTGGCCGCCGATGCGGTGAGCAAGGGCTATGCGGTGGTGGTGGCAGTAGGTGGCGATGGCTCGGTAAACGATATAGTGGCGGGCTTGCAGGGTAGCAATGTGGCATTGGGTATTGTACCGAAAGGGTCGGGCAATGGCCTGGCCCGCAGTTTGGCCATACCCTTGGATGCCGTGGCGGCTATCAAAAAGATAAATGCAGGCAATAGGGTAAAAATAGATTTGGGCAGGGCAAACGGGCATTTGTTTACGAGCAATGCCGGTGTGGGCTTCGATGCCTTGGTGGCCAAAAAATTTGCCAAGAGCAAACGGCGGGGCATGGCGGCCTATAGCTGGATAGTGACCAAATATTTGTGGAGATACAAAGAGTGGGATTGGTCGGTGAATATTGACGGCACCGAGCTGCAAAGGCAGGCTTTTATATTGACGGTAGCCAACGCCGAGCAATTTGGCTACAACTTCAAGATAGCGCCGGTGGCCGATTTGCAAGATGGCCTTTTCGACGTGGTTATCATAAAAAAATATCCGAAAATTATTGGGGCGGCCATAGCTATGAGGGCATTTGCCGGCACGCTATTGAATAGTCGTTATGTGGAGCATTACAAAGGTAGGGCCATAACCATAAGCCATCCTCAACTAAGCCAAATGCAAATAGACGGCGATGTGGTGCCTTGTAGCGAGCAAGTGGTCATAGAGATGTTGCCCGCCGCATTGACGGTATTGTTGTAGTTGGACGCAAAAGCGGTGCATTTAGTTCCGTTGAAATACAAGAGGCTGCCTTCGTGGGCAGCCTCTTGTATTTCTATTTACTGCAATGGTCGCCGGACACATTGCACATTCAGCGTTATGGGAAATTAGATAAGCCTGTTTACTGTCTTAGTTCGTGGTATTTTTGTCAAAAACCGCTTCCTCTTTTTTGGTGGCCATGCGTTCCTTTGCGGCGGCTACAAACGCCACGAATAGCGGGTGCGGGTTTTCCACGGTACTCTTGTATTCGGGGTGGAACTGTGCGGCAATGAAGAAGGGGTGGTTTTCCAGTTCTATCACTTCTATCAGGTCGGTACCGGGGTTTTTGCCTACGGGCTTCATGCCTGCCTTGGTAAACGAATCCAAATATTCGTTGTTGAACTCGTAACGGTGGCGGTGGCGTTCGCTTATGGCAGTGTTGTTGTAAATGGCCGCAATGCGCGAACCTTCCGTCAACGCGCAATCGTAAGCGCCCAGCCTCATGGTGCCGCCCAGGTTCTGGATTTCCTTTTGTTCGTTCATCAAATGGATAATGGGGTTGGCTGTATCGGCATTCATTTCGGTGGAATGGGCATCTTCGAGGCCCAATACGTTGCGGGCAAATTCCACGGCCGCCATTTGCATGCCCAGGCATATACCCAGGAAAGGTATGCCTTCTTCTCGTGCGTAGCGTATGGCCTCTATTTTGCCTTCTATGCCCCGGCTGCCAAAGCCGGGAGCCACCAATACCGCATCCAAGTTCTGTAGTTTTTCGGCAGCATTTTCGGGCGTTAGGTATTCCGAGTGTATGTTGCGCACTTCCACCTTACATTCGTTTACCGCACCGGCATGTATGAACGATTCCAAAATGGATTTATAAGCGTCCTGGAGTTCCACGTATTTGCCTATCAAGCCTATGGTTACTTTGGTCTTGGGGTAGCGTAGCTTAATCAGGAAATCTTTCCATTTTGCCAATTCGGGTTCTTTGCCCAACGGCATGCCCAGTAGCTTTAGCGTGATAACGTCGAGCTGTTCCAGCTGCATTTCAATGGGCACGGCATAAATGCTGTCGGCATCTCGGGCTTCTATCACCGCTTCGGGGCGTACATTGCAAAAGAGGGCTATTTTCCTTTTCAAGTCTGTGTACAAAGGTTCTTCGGTACGGCACACGATGACATCGGGATGGACGCCATTTTCGCTCAACATTTTTACGGAGTGCTGCGTGGGCTTGGTTTTCAGCTCTTTGGCCGCGCGTAAATAGGGTATGAGCGTGAGGTGGATAACGATACAGTTTTCGTCGCCCAATTCCCACTTCAACTGGCGCACGGCCTCTATGTAAGGCAGGGACTCTATGTCGCCCACGGTACCGCCAAGTTCCGTGATGACGAAATCGAACCTATTGTCGGTGCCCAACAGGCGTATGCGGCGTTTTATTTCATCGGTAATATGCGGGATAACCTGTACGGTTTTGCCCAGATAAGCACCTTCGCGTTCTTTGTTGATGACGTATTGGTACACGCGTCCGGTGGTCACGTTGTTGGCCTGCGAAGTGGGTACGTTCAAAAAACGCTCATAGTGGCCCAAATCCAAGTCCGTTTCGGCACCGTCTTCGGTTACGTAACATTCGCCGTGTTCGTAGGGGTTCAGTGTACCCGGGTCCACGTTGATATAAGGGTCGAATTTTTGTATGGTGGCCGTGTATCCCCGCGCCTGCAACAATTTGGCCAACGAGGCCGCAATAATCCCTTTGCCCAATGAGGACGTAACCCCGCCGGTTACAAAAATGTACTTAGTCATAATGTTTCCCTTATTTGCGACCGGTGGTATGCAATTAGTCGGTAATGCAGTAAAATTTTTCGGTCGTGCAAAGGTAATCAGAATTTTGGGCTATAAAAAACCGGGGCGCAGGGTGTGGAAAAATTGCCCCTATTTGCCTATGACCACATACAACGGCAGCACCCCGCCGTTTATCGCGGAAATATTTGCTACGGAAACGGTGTAAGGAAACGACCGGCCGAGCATTGCCACATTCTGCGACAAGGGTTTTGCAAGAGGGCGGGCAAAGTACTTCATTGCAACATTTTTGCTACATTTGGACGTTCGTGCCTCGTGTCAACGGCAGTGCCAAAGTGCCGCCGTTAAGCCTGCGCCAAGCCCCAAAACAAAAATTGCTCCTTATGTCAGAACTACCAACGGCAAATGCTGGTACCCAAGCCGAAGAAGGCCATTTTCACCGCTCATTGGGCTTGCTCGACGGCGTGTTGTTAGTTAGCGGTTCCATGATTGGTTCCGGCATCTTTATAGTAAGTGCCGACATGGTGCGCAACGTGGGCAGTGCCGGTTGGCTAATAGCCATTTGGCTCATTACCGGCTTGATGACTACTGCCGCGGCCATTAGTTACGGCGAGTTGAGCGGCATGTTTCCCAAGGCTGGCGGCCAGTATGTTTACCTCAAGGAAGCGTACAACAAACTCGTGGCTTTCTTGTATGGATGGAGCTTGTTTGCCGTGATACAAACGGGTACCATAGCCGCCGTGGGCGTGGCTTTCTCCAAATTTGCCGCTTATTTGTTCAAGCCCTTGAGCGAGGACAATATTTTATGGAAAATACAAACCGGCACCAACGATTGCGGCCAACCAAGTTATTTTTCTATCAGCGCGGCGCAACTGGTGTCCATAGCCATAATCGTACTGTTGACATTTAGTAATACTCGCGGCGTAAAGGGCGGAAAATGGATACAGAACATTTTTACCGGCACCAAATTGTTGGCACTCTTCGGTTTGATAACAGCGGGCTTATTAATGGCCAACCCCGACGTGTGGCACGCCAACTGGGCCGATGCCTGGCAGGCTACCAAAACATCGTTGCTGGATGCGTGCAATCCCGTAGCCGGCGAGGCGGTAGTGCCCATAGCGGGCACGGCACTTTTGGGGGGCATAGCCGCCGCCATGGTGGGCTCGGTATTCAGCAGCGATGCCTGGAACAATATAACCTTTGTGGCCGGCGAAATGAAGAACCCGCAACGCAACATTGGGCTAAGCCTGTTGTTGGGTACTTTGATAGTAACCGTAATATACGTTATGGCCAACGTGGTGTACATGGCCGTATTGCCGCTGAACGACATAGCACATGCCGAGAAGGATAGGGTAGCGGTGGCCGCCGCCACGCAAATATTTGGCAACATGGGCACCAAGATAATGGCCGTCATGATTATGATAAGCACCTTTGGCTGCAACAACGGGTTGATATTGGCTGGGTCCAGGGTGTATTACACCATGGCCAAAGATGGTTTGTTTTTTAAGCGGGCAGGTGCGCTCAACCGCTTTGGCGTACCCGCATGGGCCTTGTGGGCGCAGTGCATAGTGGCGGCCATATTGTGCCTCAGCGGCAAGTACGGCGACCTGCTCGACATGATTTCTTTCGTGGTGGTCATTTTCTATGTATTGACCATAGCGGGCATTTTTATTTTGAGGAAAAAACGCCCGAATATGCCAAGGCCCTACAAGGCATTCGGTTATCCCGTATTGCCGGCCATTTATATTTTATTGGGTATCAGTTTTTGTTTGTTGCTGATAAAATTCAAGCCACAATTCACTTGGCCGGGCTTGATTATCGTATTGGTCGGTATTCCCATTTATTATTTGGTAAAAGACAAAACAATCAAGACAGGTAATTAGTTGTTCTAAAGCAGCATGATATGTATATAGCCTCGCGCATCAGGTTGGAGCGCATTTTGAAAAACACTTGGAAGGTAGATGTGTTGATGGTAATATCGAGTACGGCAGGATATCTGCTGCACGACAACTTGATAAAATACCATTTGGATATTCCTACCATAGTGCCCAGCGTATTGGGCACGGCCATAGCTTTTTTTATCGGTTTCAATAACAACCAAGCCTACGACCGTTGGTGGGAAGCCCGTAAAATATGGGGTATGTTGGTGAACGACAGCCGTACATGGTCTAGGGGGGTGATTGGCTACATCAACCCAAAATCCATGCTTGGCGAAGACCAGATAATGGCCATACACAGCCGTTTGGTTACGCGGCACATTGCTTTTTTGTACGCGCTCAAAGGCTATTTGCGCGGCACGGACGATTATACGTACAAAACCTACCTTAGTGCCGAAGAAGTGGCCCGCGTGTCGGCACAGAGCAATACCCACAATGCCATATTGATGGAGCAATCGCGCGATTTGAGCCAACTGTACGACAAAGGGTATTTGGACGGTTATAAATTCCTGCAATTGGATGCCATGTTGGTAAAGTTCTCGGACGAGATGGGCATGAGCGAACGCATAAAAAATACCGTTTTCCCCACCACCTACAATTATTTTACCAAGGTGTTTATATGGTTGTTCGTGGTGTCGGTATCGCTGGTGTTGAGTGCCGCCATGGGGCCTTGGTCCATATTCCTTAGTTGGCTCATAGGGTTCGTGTTCGTGTCCACCCAAGTAAACGGCATGTCGCTGATAGACCCGTTCAAGAATGATGCGGCATCCATACCCCTGAACCAAATAACCCGTACCATAGAGATTAATTTGCTGGAAATGCTGGGCGAGGTAAACATACCCGAACCGGTAAGGCCGGTAAATGGCGAATATGTGTTGTAAGGGTTTCCGCGTTTCCTTTGTGGTAAAATTTTAGGCGAGGGGCAAAAGGGGCATCGGCTCGCATTTTTTTGGGGGGAAACTGGCGGCGTGAAGTTTTTGGCGGAGTGTTGTATTTTTACATCGTTGAACAAAAGAAAAACATAAACCACATAGGCATTGCCAAACAATAATTACAGAAACCTCAGCGATGAAGATTTGCTGCACAGGCTAAGCGTAAAGCAAGACCAGGAAGCTTTTCAAAACTTGTACCAACGCTATGCCCATTTGGCATTGGGGCTTTGCTTGAAATATTTGAAAGACACGGAGCAGGCCAAAGATGCGGTGCAAAATATCTTCTTGAGATTATGGAGCAATGGCGACCAATATGCCATACGCAAGTTCAAACCTTGGCTGTACCAAGTAACCAAAAACCATTGTTTGATGGAGTTGCGCAAAAAAGACCCCAACCAAAAAATAGTAGCCGAATGGGATTTGGAGGCTACGGAAAATGACGAAGGCTTGCACCGTCATTTGAGCCGCGAACAACTATTGTTGCAGTTGATGATGTGCCTGAGGCAACTAAACAATGAGCAGAAATCGTGTATCCAATACTTCTACCTGCACCAAAAAAGCTATAGCGAAACGGCGGAACTAACCGGCTACGAAGCCCGGCAAGTAAAGAGCCACATACAAAACGGCAGGCGCAACCTAAAGAATTGCGTGAAACAAAAAGTAAACAACTAAGCTAATGGAGGCCAATACAGACGATGGATTGTTGCAGGTGCTGGACAGCAGTGCCTGCCTCGGCAAAAGCCAGCTGACCCGCTACCTTAAAAAAGACCTGTACCCCGAAGAATTGCGGGCGGTAGAGCTGCACCTTAGCAGCTGCGCCCTTTGCAGCGATGCGGTAGATGGCCTGGAAGCCAATAGCGACAACGATGCCCTGTTGGCCAGCCTAACAATGCCCACACTGCCACAGTTGCCACCAAAAGAAAAAACCAAACCCAAAGAAACGCCCACCATACCCGCCCCCACACCGAAACCTACGATAAAAAGCACACCACCCAAACGCTTCAATTTGGGCAAACCAGTGGGCATAGCGGCTGCCATGGCATTAATAATTGGCGCAGGTTATTGGTTGTACAAAAATGGCAGCACCTCAAATCCTTCCGCATCGGAAGATGTATCGACTGGCAAGGTAGCCGAGGGCAACGAACCGCACGATAGTCCTACGGTGGCAAGCAGCAAAGCCATGGACACAGCCCTGTTGTTGGCCGAAAAAAAGAAGCTGGACTACACTGTGTCAGCACAAAGAATAGAAGCAAACAGGAAAAAAAAGCGCGACAGCCTGCAAGCATTGGCAGCCTTGCGCCAAGCAGACACCAATAAACCGGTGGCGGTAGCCTCCGCACCCGCAGAAGCAACGTCCGACAGAAAAGCTGTGGCGGATGCGGAAAAAAATGAGGCCACAAAAGCCAAACAAGCCATTACCGACCTCAACGAAATGACCGATTTCGACAAAGGGATGGTTCAATACAGGAGGGGCAACTATGCCGAAGCCTTGGAATTATTTAAGAGGCCGGAGAAAGATGACAGCGACCCGAAACATTGGGATGCCGTATTCTACACCGCACTCAGCAATAAATTCTTGGACAAGAAACGGCGTGCGCGCAAAGGTTTTGAAAAAATAGTGGAAGCCAACGCCCCCTACACCAGGGCAGCCCAAAAGCAGTTGGCCGAAATGAAAAACGAAGATTAGTCTTGCTTTAGGTTGAAAAGGAAATCGGGAGAAGGATAGATTTTCCATTTATTTTGGCCCAGGTGTTGGCTTTGCCATTGGGTGGTGGCGGGCAGCCTTGTTTCTTTGCCGTTTATCAATACCACTGCGGGCATGTTAAAACCCGGCACGCAATCAACCCACCTGTAGGCAATGGCCTTTCCCTCATGGGTGTTCACCTCCAATGTGGGCCATGTTTTTCCGTCCAAGTACTGTTTGAAAAATGAGGAAAGTTCCAAGCCGCTATATTGTTCCATAAAATGTTCCATGTCGGCACCGCGCACTATTTTGTGGAAAAATACACGGTTCATTTCTTGCAGCATGGCGTAGAACTTTTTGTCGTCGTGCATCATTTCCCTAATCATGTGCACCATGAAAGCCCCCTTGTCGTAATGGTCGCCGCTGCCTTCGTCGCAAGCATTGTAGCTGCCGCGCACGGGCTTGTCATTTTCTATCAAATCGCGCTTGCCCCATTGGTATTGGTAAGCCGCAACCTTGCCCAACAAACATTCGGCATAAATCGTTTCCAGATAGGAGGTAAAGCCCTCGTGTATCCACGTGTCGGCCTTGTCGTAGGCGGTAATGCTGTTGCCGTACCATTCGTGTGCCGACTCGTGGATAATGATGAAGTCGAACTTTAGGCCGATGCCTGTTTTGCTCCTGTCCTTGCCCCGATAGCCCATGTTGTATTCGTTGCCGTAAGCTATGGCACTCTGGTGTTCCATGCCCAAATAGGGTGCTTCTACCAACTTGTACCCGTCTTTGTAAAACGGATAGCGGCCTACTTTTCCCTCAAAACATCGCAACATGGGCTTCACCTCTTCAAACTGTTTCCTGGCCTTGCTTTCATTTTCGCGCAAGGCATAATAATCCAGGCTCAACGTATCACTTTGCCCGCTATATACATCGTGCCAATGCAGGTAATCACCTATGTAAAAAGTAATGTCGTAGAGGTTGATGGCACTGGCGGTATGCCAATAAAAAGTACTGAACCTGCCATTGCTGTCGGACGTTTGGCGCAGCAACCTGCCATTGGCAATGGCCGTAAGCCCCGCCGGCACGGTTATGGCCATGCTAACGCTGTCCGGTTCGTCGCCTTGCCAATTCTTGCAGGGCAACCATATAGATGCACCATCGGCCTGACAGGCCAAGCCCAGCCAAGGCAGCCCCATTGCACTTCTTTTAAGCACCAAACCGCTACCCCAAGGTGCTTTCAAGGTCGTTTGGGGCCAGCCGTGGTAGCTGATTTTGATACGGAAAATACTACCGGGCGGCGCACCCCTAAACCCCTTTAGGAAATAAGCTTTTGTAAGGGAATCGTAAGAAAAATTGCGCTCGGCATCGTCAATGGTAATGCCGGTCACTTGCCATTGCGGTGCCAAGTCCAACTGCAAAGAATCGTTGGCCGTAGTAACCGCCCCCACCTCCAAAGCAGCCTCCACGGCCATTTGCCATTGTATCGTGTCGAGCCTAAGGTTTATGGAGTAGCTGTTGGCATGCCACCAGTTACGCGCCCCGTTGTTGGTACACGCGGCATCGTTGGCGGCCATTGTTTCTTGGCAGCCCCGGCAAAGTAATAGCAACATCAAAAAATATTTCCGGTACATGTATCCTTGGGCTTGGCTGCCGAAGGTAACGCTTAATCTGTAACTAACTTTTTCGTAGGCATTCCACCCAGGGCAAACGCATCTAAAATTCCTTAAAAACCGTTTGAGCAAGGAAATGATTGTCCCAGGAACATAGTAGCCTCTACGAACCCGTGGATGGTACCATTAAAACAGGAAACCTCACAGACAGTAGAACCGGCTTTGCCCGCGACCACAATTCGGGCAGGTTCTATATTTCGGGTGTATACTTCGCAGATTACGGCTCCCTGACTTTTGGCAACACCCCCATAACATCCACGGACACCTTGGGTGCCGCACCCAGATACCTCGTCTCATTCGACAGCAGCGGCAATAATCTCTGGACAAAGCAGTCATCGCCTGACGGAAGCGTAGGGGGAATGTATAGCCGCCCCAGAATAGACGACTCAGGAAATATCTATATATGTGGTGAGGGGCAATCCTATGGTGGAATAAGCTTCTTTGGACATACCTTTTACAATAACATAAGAACAGGAAGATGTGCCCAGTATATAATGGCAATAAGCAAAGAAGGAAACCTGAATTGGGCAGTAAATATAGAGTCTGTGAGTGGCGATTTGGGTGCGGTTGCATATTCTAATGGTATCATTTCAGGATCCGGATGGTGGGCGGATGGAATAGTTTACAGAACAGATACTTTAACAACTTCCTTAGGTATAGCAGAGTATTATCTCTCAATGGCCAACAGCCACACCGGAAATCTGGTTAAGTCAATAGACACTTTCCAGACAGTCGGGCCGGGGGCCTCTCATCACCGATATAGCAGCCGACAAAAAAGGCAACGTATATCTGGGCGGAAGGTTGGTGTCGAAGGTGTACCTGCCCTCCGTCACGCTCACCAACCTCGGCGGTAGCGGGGATTTCTTCGTGGCCAAGTACGGCACCGCAAACTGCGACTGCAGCCCCGCCAGCCCCAACTTCACCTACGCCGCCGCATCGGGCGGCGGCACCGTAAGCTTCACCTATACCGGCAGCACCCCCATAGACAGCGTGCGCTGGGAGTTCGGCGACGGCGGCATGGCCACCGGCCTCACCGCCAGCCACACTTACGCCGCCGCCGGCACCTATGGCGTAAGCATCGTGGTGTACAACAGTTGCGGCATCATCGTGCATTACAAGGAAGTAAGCACCACCGGCGGCGGTACCGGCATAGATGATGTAAATCCGGCATCTTCGGTAAGCATCTACCCCAACCCGGCCAATGAAGGCCGGCAAGGCAGCGTGAAATTGGTGAAGCCGTAACAGGACACTCCACACTGTCATCGTCATCCTGCAAGGAACTATAATAGACCCTTGCAGGGTGACAACGGTGGTGGGTGCCGTTTGTCCATTCCGAACGGAGCGGCAGCGGAGTGAAGAATCTCTATAAAGCACGAATGAGATTCCTCCTTCATCGGAATGACAACGGAGCTTTGTCATGCTGCAAGCAATGTCATCCTGCAAGCAACTGTATTACCTCTTGAATTGGTGACGGTTTAGGAACTTAACTTTGTATTTTCAAGCCCAAAACCACAGAGGCACCAAGTGCCAACCTGAGGCCACGCTTTTGCAAAGCATTGTATAATAACGGTTTTAACCTCTTTGCTTAGCCTTGCTTTTTAATAATATTTTTTTGCAAAATTAAATGGCCGCACCTATCATCCGTACTTCCGCAATGGCCGGGAACAGATATACATAACCCGTGCTTACTTCCCTGCAACGGAAGCGCGTGCGTAGTTTTTCAATTTTTTGGAACACCCTGCCGTCGTGGGTGGCAAACAGTTCGTTCAAGGGTATTTCCTCTACCAAGCGCATATTTTTCCTGCGCCTGTCGTGCGTCTTCAAAGCCTTGTAGAGTTCCGGGTCGCTGCAGGTAGAGGCGGTAATGTTGCCTTGGTAGCGCATCAGCGCCGCCTCCACGTTGTCGGGGAAAATGCCCTTGCCCATGTAGTCGGCGAGGATGGCCGCAAAAATATTTTTCCATTCCCTGCCATGCGGCATGATGCTGCGCCGGTACTTTATGTATGCTACCATGTGTGCCAGTTCGTGCAGCAGCGTAATGAGAAAACTATAAGGGTTCAGCGAGCCATTGATGCTGATGCGGTGCGCCGGATAGGCGGCGGTGGGCGGCCTGTAATTGCCCAATATGGTTGCCCTGTCGTGGGTTATGGTAAGATGTATGTCGTATTGCCTGAAGAAAGGCAGTACCATTTCATAGGTACCCTCCGGTACGAAATCGGCCAATATGCCGAACGGCGAATCCCTTTTGCTCATGAATCTTGTCGCTGCCAGGTGTTTGCTTATTTGTTCCGGGGCATCCTTGCCATTTTGGCCAATGGTATGGCCTCTGCCGCGTTGTATATCATGTACATACCCAAAAACATGAAGATGGACGGTTGTAGCATGGGGTCGCCGCTTTGGGCACCTTTGGCCACTACGTACAACATCAGCAAACCCACGCACAAGACCAGCTTCAACAGCGTGGCAGATGTCTTGGCCCGGATAAAGGCATGTGTATTGTCGTTGCCAAGCCCACGGCTAATAAGGGTAAAGGATAGAAAAGCTATGGCAGCCAACGATACGTTGCCAATCATCAACGCCTTTGCGTCAAACAAAAGGGGATACCGGACCGATAACCAGTATATGGCACCGCCCAATACCAGAAAAATAATGATAATGGCAATGAAGAAATTTTGCCGCATGTAGCAGTGTAATTTTGATTTTTTGGGAAACCAAAGGTAGGCAATTGGAATAAGGTAATTGTTATGTTTTCTTGTTTTTTAGGCGGAAAATGTGCTTTTTTGCATAAATGCCAAAAGGTTTTCATCGAAATAATTTGCCTGTTTTGACATAAACCTTACCTTTGCGCACTTTCATAACGCATGATTAGGAACCATGCACTAAAATTTTTTACAATGAAAAAAGGTATCCATCCCGAAAATTACCGTCTCGTGGCGTTCAAAGATATGTCGAACGACGAGATCTTCATCACCCGTTCCACTGCGCCCAGCCGTGAAACCATCACTATCGAAGGCGTAGAATACCCATTGCTCAAAGTCGAAATATCCAATACTTCGCATCCGTTTTACACCGGCAAATCCATGTTCATAGACACTGCCGGCCGTATCGAAAAATTCAAGAAGCGTTACGCAAAGAAATAATTTCTTGCAGATATTGTTTGAAAAATGTCGGCTTTGTGTTAGTTATGGTCGGAAGAAACCTCCGACCATTTTTTTGTTTATGTTTTAAAGACTTTGTCTGGATTTCCGCCTGCGAAAATAATTAAAATAGCAGTAATCATATCTCTAAGTTCCATTGCGATGCGTCTTTTTGCGGTTTTGTATCCGATGTTGTTTGCTTTTTTGTAGATTAGTAGAAGCATAGAAGCAATCATCGTCATATAACCATCGTGTTTCAAATTACGCCAACCACCTAAACCGCGATTGGTAGATTTTATCCAATCCTCCTTTGTAGTCTTGTCATGAAGCACCACGATGAATTTCTGGAAAGAATACGTAAAGCCGAAATGGAACTTCGGGGCAAGAAAGGCACTGTATTTTCTAATTGTCACATAAGGACAACCAAGGAAGTGTCGGGCAATACACAATTCGACTTCAGGGATAACGCCAAAATATTTAAGCGAGATATATTCCTGCCTGCCTACTGTATTTTATTTTCAATACTATGTATTTGGGTACTTATTAAGGGGGCGGCTACCGAAGGTATAGCTTCCGCTGATAAGCCAAGCACATGGTTGGTTATTTTGGCTTTGGCCGTATTGTTGGTTGCCGTGACACGACAGACTTTTTTCGATAAAAAACGGAATTTCCCAATCGCTTTGTATCATGAAAAGATAGTACTCAACAATGCGACCTTTTGTTGGGAGGACGTATATGAAACTGCCATTTTGAGCATTCCGGGAGGCAAGACCTCAAGTCAATTCCTGGTTATTGCTTTGAAAAATGATGCCCGATATGTGGTTGCTGAATTGTCAAGTTGGTATTGTTGAATTGATATAGATTTGTATGTTTGCCTAAAAAACAAATGAACT
>JASGFI010000073.1:0-13853 GCA_047605615.1 Edaphocola sp.
ATCAATCGAGTATGCTGCGTGATTATAAATATAATGCCGTCGGGTTAATATTATTGTTGGGCTCGTCAAAATCTGCCATTAATTTACAGAAATTACCCTTTACATTTTCCCCACCCATACTGTCTATCACATTTTTGCCTGCAATTTTCAGGTGAAGGTCTTCGGTATTTATCGAGTCGCCGGAACCCGAAGTTCCAAAACCTACAAAAGTTCCGGTCTTGCCCTTCTTGTCCAGTTTATCGTACAACCTCGGAAAGCTGGCAATGCCATCTATTGGTTTCGTCAATTCTACAATCGCTAAGTCGTAACTTGGGTTTTCGGTGGTGTCAACAAAATATTTTGGATGCATGTATAGTTTTTTGCCCTTTAGCTTTTTCCCGTTTATCACAAATTCGTAACCCTCTATTGGTGCCAGCCTGGTGTTATAAGGCTGGTAAACAGTCCAAATCTTGCCTCCTAAATTCATTTTTTCTTCCTTTGTGTCCGAAATGATAAAACAGTGCGCAGCAGTTAAAATATACCTTGGGCCAATGGCAACGCATGTGCCGCCTTCGGTGTCGGTTGTGTCGGGCGCATCCATTCGTTTAAAATACCCCACACAATCAAATTTTGGTTGTTGGGCATATTCCGTGTATGTTACAAGGTTCTTGTCGTGCCTCACAACAACCGAATAACCCTGGCAAGCCAAGAAAATTAAACACAAGGAAAGAAAATACTTTTTCATAAAAATGGAATTAGCCAATTTGGCAATGATGGAATTGAATGAAGCAGTTCGTAAACCAATACCAAAAACAGCTACCTGACCGATAGCTGTTTCTCCGAAAAATAAAAGTTTAAGGCTATGTGCTACCATTTATAGCTGCCGCTAATGGAAGGCACCACCGCCCCACCCACGGTATCAATTATCGGCGAAGTCTCCATTTGGCCGTATATATCTACTGGAAACATTTTTTGCGCACCAGTGGAAGCGTCCAGGCGGTACAGGTTTTTATCGAATCCGCCAAAATATACATCTCCATTGTAGATGAGCGGCGACGATTTTATCAAACCCGCAGTAACCCATTCCCAGTTTACCGTGCCGTCTATTATGTCCACACAATAGAAATGGGCATCGTAGCTGCCAAAATAAACATACTGGTTGTACACCGCCGGCGAAGATTCTACGGCATCGCCGGTAAGCACTTTCCAGCGCAACAAACCTGTGGCAGAGTCCACCGAATAGAAGTTGCGGTCGTTGCTGCCAAACAATACGTTGCCGCCAATTTGTATGGGCGAGCTGCGCACCTGGCCGCCTGTCTTATACTTCCAAGCCAAACTGTCGCTGGCCGTGGTGTTGAAGCAATACATATAACCATTATCGTTGCCTATGTAGCAGTACTTGTTGTTCACCACGCATGGGCTGGAATAGAAAGCTCCGGCATCGGGCGCGGTGGCTGTCCACACCTCTGCCAAGTCCTGGTTCAGGGCTACTACCTTGTTGTTCGCACCGGCCACTATCAACGCTTGGCTGCCATCGGTTATATCTATGTCGTGTACGGTGGGCGATGCGTTAATGATGCCGCCTATGTTGTACGAAAGTACGTGCGGCGACACAAAATAATCGTTCAGCGTACCGGGGTCAACGGCATAAATGGTAGTGCCCGAAGGAACAATCAGCACACCATTGCGCACCAAAGGCGTACCCTCTATGGCGGCACCAAAGGAACGGGTGGCTTCTTGCTCCCCGGTCAATGTATTCAGCTTGTACACCACACCGGTGGCGGTGGCTATGTACACCTTGTTGTTGTACACCAGCGGCGTGGCATGTACCTCGCCATCTACCGAAAATTGCCATTTCTTTTCGCCCGTCAAGGGGTCGAGCGCATAGACAATTTGGTTGTTGCTGCTTACGTACAATGTTTGGGTATATACATCGGGCAATGGCTCGTCCGAACTATAATCCTTACAAGAATAAAGGCCGGTTGCACACAACGTAACAGCCGTAGCCATAGCCAAAAATTGTATCCTAATATTCATTCTGTCTTGGTTTTTCACGCTAAATTGCTCACAATAATAAGCAATCTGTTTCTATTTTGCAATGCCGCAAGGGCTATTTTTTGTTTTAACACCATTTATGGAAGATAGATAGCCCATTTTGTTGGCCCCACCCCACCCCTCCCCGGTGAGCATACCGACAAAAATACGGGTGCAGCGATTGGCCTATTTACAGTTTCATGTTGGTAGTAATATGGTTTGGGTTTTATTCGTTGAGGTATATCCTGTTCACCCTTTGCGATATGCCGGTCATTATTTCGTAAGGTATGGTCTTGGCCCATGAGGCAAGCTGCGCTACCGGCAATTCGCTGCCAAATACCACTACCTCGTCGCCTACACGCACATTGTCTATGCCGGTAATGTTGAGCATGCACATATCCATGCACACCGAACCAATGACGGGTGCTTTTTGGCCATTCACCAGCATGTAAGCATTGCCGTTGCCAAAGTCGCGGAAGTACCCGTCGGCATAGCCTATGCTCACGGTGGCTATCCTGCTTGCTGCTTCCAATATGCCTTTGCGGCTGTAACCCACGGTTTCGCCGGCGGGCAAATCTTTTATTTGGGCTATGGTAGTTTTCAAGGTGGCTATATGCTGCAATTGGCCTTGTATTTTACCGCTCGAATCCACGCCGTACATGCCAATGCCCAAGCGTACCATATCGTAATACAACTCGGGGTGGCGGGTTATGCCGGTAGAATTGGCAAGGTGGCGTAGGGGCTTGTAGGGCAAGGCCGCCACCAGCGTTTCGGACATATTTTTGAAAGCCGCCGCCTGCTGCGCCGTGAACTGGTCGAAGCCCGGCTCGTCGCTTCCGGCCAAATGGCTGAAAATGCTTACCACACGGGCGGTTTCCGTTTGGTGCAAGGCATCTATTAGTGCGGGTATCTCGGCGGCCATGAAGCCCAAGCGGTGCATGCCCGTATCGAGCTTGATGTGGACGGGATATTGGCTAACATTGAGCGTTTTGGCCATCTGCCCGAACCTATCCAGCGAATCGAGGCTGAATATTTCCGGTTCCAGTTTCCAGCTAATCATCCTGTCGAACGAATCGGCTTCGGGACTCATCACCATTATGGGCATGGTGATGCCGGCCTTGCGCAAGGCCACGCCTTCGTCCACATAGGCTACCGTTAGGTAATCGAGGCCCACGTCCTGCAGCATATTGGCAATCTCGTAGCTGCCGCTGCCATAGCTGTAAGCCTTTACCATGGCCATCATTTTTACTTTTGCGGGCAGCAGCTTCCGATATACGTTCAAGTTGTGGCGTATGGCCGACAGGTTTATTTCCAGTACGGTTTTGTGTATCTTTTGCTCCAATAATTTTTCTATTTTCTCGAACCTGAACATGCGCGCACCTTTCAGCAATATGGCTTCGTTGTCGAAGGTGATGAGGTGCAGTTGCCTCAGGAAATCTTCCGTAGATTTGAAGAAGATGCTCCTTGTCTTGCGGTATTTGCGGAAGGCCGCTTTGTGCTTGGACAATGCCGGCCCAATGCCTATTATCCTATGGATATTTTTTTGGCTTACCAAAGCCGCCACTTCTTCGTACAATTCGCCGTCGGGCTTGGCTATTTGCAGCATGTCAGAAAGGATGACCGTGCGGCGCGGGTGCTGCCTCTGTTGCTCCAGGAAATCGAGGGCAATTTGCAAGGAAGTCAAATCCGAATTGTAGGTGTCGTTTATCAGCGTGCAATTGTCGTTGCCGTGTACCAGTTCCAAGCGCATGGCCACGGGCGCCAGCTTTTCCATCCGCTCGGCTATGGTGGCATCGGCCATGCCCAATAGCAATAAAGCACACCAGCAATGAATGGCATTTTCCACCGAAGCACTGTCGGTAAAGGGAATTTTTATGGACAAATCCCGCGCCGCATAAATGCCGTTGATAAGGGTAAAGTGTCCTTCCTTTTTTACCTCGGTAATTTTCAAGGTGGCCTCACTTTTTTGCGACCAGGTAAAAAGCTCCAAAGGTTTTTCGTCGGCGATGTTGCGCACCAAGTTGCAATACTGTACTATGCTCTCGTTCAGTTCGTGGTGGTCCTTGCAATAAACGAGCTTGCCGGTATGCCTGAACAGCACTAATTTTTCGTTTGTTTTCTGGCGTTGGTTCATGAAGCCCTCGCTGTGTGCTTCGCCTATATTGGTAAAAATGCCTATGTCGGGGTGCAGTATGCGTTCGTTCTGCGCCATTTCGCCGGGCTGCGATATGCCCGCCTCAAAAATGCCCAAGTTGTTTTCCGGCTTCATGCGCCAAACCGATAGCGGCACGCCTATCTGCGAATTATAGCTCTTGGGGCTGCGGACAATGTTGTAGTCGGGCTGCAACAGTTGGAACAACCATTCTTTCACTATGGTTTTGCCGTTGCTGCCCGTAATGCCTATTATGGGGAAACGGCATTGGTTGCGTATATATGCAGCCAATGTTTGCAATGCCGTAAGCGTATTGGGCACGGTCAGGAATGTGGCATCGGCAAAATCCGCGAAGGGCACTTCGTCGCTTACCAAGAAAGCCCTCACGCCTTTGTGGTAGGCATCGGCCAGGAACCCGTGCCCGTCGCGGTGATTGCCTTTTATGGCCATGAACAAACCATGTGCCGGGTTCACTATTTTTCTGCTGTCGAAAAGCAAGTCTGCTATTATCCTTCGTTCATCGTAAGTTCCGCTTACCGTAGCCTTGGTAATCTTGACTATATCGGGGAGTTTCATGTTTGCTGTACTGCTATCTTTTCAAAATAAGGTTTCATGGTTGCCGGTTCAATACTCGAAGCTGCCAAACTCGCTTTCTATCAACAAGCTGTTTTTCTCGGCGGCTTCCACATGGCCGCTTATTTGTGCTTCTATGTTGAACGTAGCGGCCAATGGCACCAAGGCTTCGGCAGTGGCCCTATCGGTAAATATTTCTAAGCGTTGGCCCATGTTGAATACTTGGTACATCTCGCGCCAATCGGTGCCGGCAGCTTTTTGTATCATGCGGAAGAGCGGCGGTGCAGCCAGCAAATTGTTTTTTACCACGCGCAAGCCTTGGGGCAAATAGTGCAGGCATTTGGTTTGCCCGCCGCCGCTGCAATGGACGATGCCGTGTATTTGGTCAAAATGGTTTTCCAGTATTTTCAATACCAAGGGGGCATAAGTACGCGTGGGCGACAGTATCATTTTGCCCGCATCCAAGGGTGTTTCGGTAGCATCGGTAAGTTTGTAGCTGCCGTTATATACCACGTCCGCAGGCAATGAGGGATCCACGCTTTCGGGGTACAGGGCGGCATAGTCGTGGTGCAACAATTCGTGGCGGGCGCTGGTAAGGCCATTGCTGCCCATGCCGCTGTTGTATTCGCCCTCGTAAATGGCCTGCCCGTAGGAGGCAAAAGACACTATTGCGTCGCCCGGCGTTATATTGTCGGTAGTCACTATTTTGTTGCGCGGCATGCGGGCGGCCATGGTGCCATCTACTATTATGGTGCGCACCACGTCGCCCACGTCGGCGGTTTCGCCGCCCATGAAGCGCACGTCTATGCCGTAGGTTTCCAAGGTGTCGAAAAATGCTTGTGTGCCGTTGATTACTTCGGCTATCACCTCGCCCGGTATCAGGTGCTTGTTGCGGCCAATGGTGGAGCTATAGGTAAACGGCCCGGTGGCACCCACGCACAGCATGTCGTCTATGTTCATCACTATGCTGTCTATGGCTATGCCCTTCCATACGCTCAGGTCGCCGGTTTCCTTCCAATACATATACGCCAAAATGGACTTGGTGCCCGCACCGTCGGCGTGCATGATGTTGCAATAAGCATCGTCATTGCCCCAATAATCGGGATATATCTTGCAAAATGCTTTTGGGAACAAGCCCTTGTCCAACCGGGCCACTGCCTTGTGTACGTCTTCTTTTTGTGCGGAAACGCCCCGCAAGGCGTAACGATTTTGAGGATTCATGCAGCTAAATAACTTGGGGGGCAAAGTTAATGCTTAAACATGGCTTTGCATGGCTTAATTACCCACACCGTGGCGTGCGGCAAATGTTGGTGTTTTGCCGGGCAACGATGGCGGGTCGGTATTGTTGCCGTTTTGGCCAACAGTAAACAAAAAACGAGGCGAACTTGCGAACGCCCCGTAGTAAATGTTTTCACAACGGAATAATCCTTATTGTGAATTGCTTTCGATGACAAATGTAGTGTTTTTTTCTGTACATTACAAGCCAAAACGTAACAAACACCACCTTATGCCTCAAAAAAACATACTCGGTCTCGACCTCGGCACAACATCTATCGGTTTTGCCCACATTTTAGAAAGTGAAGACACCAACAAATCTGAAATAAAACAGATTGGTGTGCGTGTTAATCCGCTTACAGTGGACGAGCAACAGAATTTTGAAAAGGGAAAAAGCATTACAACAAATGCCGACAGAACTTTAAAACGTGGTGCAAGACGGACACTCGACCGCTATCAGGACAGAAGAAAAAATCTGATGGAGGTTTTGAAGAACGCAAACATCATCAACCAAGATACAATACTTGCCGAAAATGGTAAAAACACGACATTCCAAACTTGGGAATTAAGAGCAAAATCGGCGGTTGAGAGAATTGAAAAAGAAGAATTGGCAAGAGTGTTTTTGGCAATCAACAAAAAGCGTGGTTATAAAAGTTCACGAAAAGCCAAAAACGAAGATGAAGGACAAGCAATTGACGGAATGGCGGTTGCAAAGCGTTTATATGAAGAAAATCTTACGCCGGGACAATTGGTTTATCGGCTTTTGAAAGAAGGCAAAAAGTCTATCCCCGATTTTTACAGGTCGGATTTGCAGGTGGAATTTGATAAAGTATGGAATTTCCAAAAACAATTCTATCCAGAAATTCTTACGGACGAATTTTACAAAAACCTGCAAGGAAAAGGACAACGGGCAACTTCCGCTTTGTTTTGGACAAAATACCAATTCAATACCGCCGAAAACAAAGGAACAAGAGAAGAAAAAAAGATACAGGCTTACAAATGGCGTAGCGATGCCGTTTCCAAACAATTAGAAAAAGAGGATATTGCTTATGTTTTGACGGAGATAAACAACAATCTTAATAGTTCGAGTGGTTATCTTGGCGCAATTTCTGACCGAAGCAAGGAATTGTATTTCAATAAACAAACCGTAGGTCAGTATTTGTGTCAACAATTGCAGAAAAACCGCCATACTCGTTTGAAAAATCAAGTGTTTTACCGTCAGGATTATTTGGACGAATTTGAGAAAATCTGGGAAGTTCAATCTAAATATCATTCTGAATTAACAGATGAACTCAAAACTGAAATTCGGGACATCATTATTTTTTACCAACGTAAACTGAAATCTCAAAAAGGCTTAATCAGCTTTTGTGAGTTTGAGAGTAAGGAAATTGAGTTAAACGGAAAAAAGAAAACAGTTGGGTTGCGTGTCGCTCCAAAATCTTCGCCTTTGTTTCAGGAGTTTAAGATTTGGCAGTTTTTGCATAATATCGAATTGCAAAACAAAGAAGAGAAAACAAAAAGAGAATTGTTTGATGAAGAAAAAGAATTGCTTTTTGGAGAGCTTAATTTAAAAGGAAATTTATCGTCAAAGAAAGCCCTTGAAACAATCCTTGATAAACCTCAAGGCTATAATTTTAAATACGCTGAAAGTTTTGAAGGCAACCGAACCAACAAAGCACTTTATGAAGCCTACCTGAAAATTTTGGATTTGGAGGGTTATGACGTAAAAGATTTGCTGAAAGTAAAATCCAATAAAGACGAGGTGGAATTGGACGATTTGAATGTTCCTGCTTCGGAAATCAAATCAATGGTTAAAGCCATTTTTGAAACATTGGAAATCAATACCGAAATTTTAGAGTTTAATGCAGAGCTAGACGGAAAAGCTTTTGAAGAACAGCAATCTTATCAACTGTGGCATTTGTTGTATTCGTATGAAGGCGATAATTCGCAAAGCGGAAACGAAAAGCTGTACGAACTGTTGGCAAAGAAATTCGGCTTCAAAAAAGAACATTCGCAGATATTGGCAAACGTAAGTTTGAGTGATGATTACGGAAATCTTTCTTCCAAAGCAATGCGAAAAGTGTATCCGTTTATTAAGGAAAATAATTACAGTACGGCTTGTGAATTAGCCGGTTATCGTCATTCCAAACATTCTTTAACCAAGGAAGAAATAGAAAACAGACCGTTGGACGATACATTGGAATTGCTGAAAAAGAACAGTTTACGCAATCCGGTGGTAGAGAAAATCCTTAACCAAATGGTGAATGTGGTAAACTCGTTGATGGAGAAAAACCGGAAAGAAAATCCCGATTTTAAGTTTGATGAAATCCGTATCGAATTGGCTCGTGAACTAAAGAAAAATGCCAAAGAGAGGGAAGAAATGACTATGAATATCAATGCGGCAAAACTGGCTCACGATAAAATTATCAAACTCTTGCAATCGGAATTTGGCATTAAAAACCCAACCCGAAACGATATTATCCGCTACCGTTTGTACGAGGAACTGAAGAACAACGGCTACAAGGATTTATATACGAACAAGTATATTCCAAGGGAAATTCTGTTTAGCAAACAGGTGGATATTGAGCATATCATTCCGCAGTCAAGATTGTTTGATGATAGTTTTTCCAATAAAACAATCGTGTATCGGGAAACCAATTTGGACAAGGGCAACCAAACAGCGTTTGATTATATAGAAAGCAAATTCGGGGACGAAAAAGCGGAAGAATACGCAAAAAGATTAGAGGCTTTGTATGATGCTTGGAAGAAAAATAAAGAAGAAGGAATTTCCAAAGCCAAGTATCAAAAACTACTCAAAAAAGAAACCCAAATTGGCGACGGATTTATAGAACGGGATTTAAGAGAAAGCCAATACATTGCCAAAAAGGCAAAAGAAATGTTGTTTAAAATCACTCGCTCCGTAGTTTCTACTTCGGGAAGCATTACCGACAGACTTCGTGAAGATTGGGATTTGGTGAATGTAATGAAAGAGTTGAACCTGCCGAAATACAGAAGTTTGGGACTGACCGAAATGCAGGAACGGAAATTTGGGCAGCGAGTGGAAGTCATCAAAGATTGGACAAAACGAAATGACCACCGACACCACGCAATGGACGCTTTGACGGTTGCATTTACCAAGCATAGCCACATTCAATACTTGAATTACCTGAACGCCCGAAAAGATGAAAAACACAAATTACACGGCAATATTATTGCTATTGAAAATTTGGAAACCGAAATAAAGATTGATAATGACGGCAACAAAAAGCGTGTTTTTAAAGAGCCTATTCCAAATTTCCGTCAAGTAGCCAAAGAACATTTGGAGAATGTGCTGATTTCGCATAAGGCTAAAAACAAAGTGGTTACCAAGAACAAAAACAAAATTTCGGGGAAAGAAAAAGCACAGGAAACGCTAACGCCAAGAGGACAGTTACACAAAGAAACCGTTTACGGTAAATATCATTATTACGAGGGCAAAGAGGAAAAAATCAGTGCAAAATTTGATGAAGAAACGATAAACAAAGTTTCCAATCCGCTATACAAAAAATTACTTTTGGAAAGATTGGCAGCCAATGGCAACGACCCGAAGAAAGCCTTTACAGGTAAAAATGCTTTGAGTAAAACGCCGATTTATATTAGTTTGGCAGACAATATTAAAGTTCCCGAAACGGTAAAATTAGTTTGGCTGGAAGAAGATTATTCTATCCGAAAAGACATTACGCCCGATTTATTTCAGGATTCAAAGAAGAATGATGTTTTTTCAAAATTCATCAACAATGTTATTGATAAAGGATGTCGAGAAGCTCTAATAAAGAGATACAATGAATCGAAAATATTTGTAGAAAAGTTTAATAAAACCGTAACAGATAAAAAAGACAAAAAGAAAATTTTAAATGTAGCTTTTTCTAATCTTGACAAAAACCCGATTTGGCTGAACGAAGCAAAAGGAATTTCGATTAAGCGAGTAACCATCAGCGGCGTAAAAAATGCCGAACCCTTGCACTACAAAAAAGACCATTTGGGCAATGATATTTTAAATGAAAAAGGAAATAAAATTCCTGCCGATTTTGTAAGCACGGGCAATAACCACCACGTGGCGGTTTACAGAGATGAAAAAGGAAATTTGCAGGAAAGAGTGGTTTCACTCTTTGAAGCCGTTATCAGAGTTAATTTGGGATTACCTGTAATTTTCAAAGAGCCGCAAAAAATCATTGACACTATTTTGGAAAAAGACATTACAGACAGGTTAATATTGGAAAATCTTCCAGAAAAAGATTGGCAGTTTTTATTTACCATGAAACAAAACGAAATGTTTGTTTTTCCGAATGAACAAACAGGATTTAATCCCAATGAAATTGATTTATTAGACCCGAAAAATAAAAAGATGATAAGCCCTAATTTGTTTAGGGTGCAGAAGATGGCAACTGGAGATTATTGGTTTAGGCATCATTTAGAAACAAATGTTGATGTAAAATCAGAATTAAAGGACATTACATATAAACGATTAGGTTTAGTCGGAATTAAAAGTATCATCAAAGTCCGCATCAATCATCTTGGAGATATTGTAAGTGTTGGGGAGTATTAAAATAGGGTTATGAGCGAAATAGAAATCTACAAATCAGCCGACAACAAGATTGAAATACAAGTCAATCTTGAAAATGATACTGTTTGGCTTACACAAAAGCAAATGGCATTGCTGTTCGGCAAAAACAAAATGACTATATCGGAACACATTTCCAACATTTTCAAGGAAGGGGAACTTGATGAAAAAGTGGTTGTAAGGAATTTCCTTACAACCACTCAACATGGCGCCATAAAAGGAAAAACCCAAGAAACGAACGTTAAGCATTACAACCTTGATGTCATTATTTCTGTTGGCTATCGTGTCAAATCTCAACAGGGCACACGATTCAGAGTTTGGGCTACCCAACGTTTAAAAGATTACATCGTGAAAGGTTATTCTCTTAATGAGAAACGGCTGACCGATGTGTTGCAAAATATGCAACAACTGAAAAATGCCGTTGAATTGATACGGAAGGCAAGCGATAACCAAGAATTAAAATTAACCGAAGCCAAAGGTTTATTAGATATTATTTCGCAATACACACAAAGTTTTGTTTTGCTCAATCAATTTGACAGCAATTCTATTGAAAATGAGCATCTCGACAAAAATATCACTTACGAAATTGGTTACGATGAAGCGAAAACTGCAATTGCCGAGCTGAAAAAACAACTGATTACCCAAAAAGAAGCAACAGATTTATTTGGCAACGAAAAAGACAATAGTTTTGAAGGAACACTGCAAAGCATTGTGCAAACATTCGGGGGGCAATACCTTTATCCAAGCATAGAGGAGCAAGCCGCACATTTGCTTTATTTCATCATAAAAAATCATCCGTTTTCCGACGGGAACAAACGCATAGGTGCATTTTTGTTCGTATGGTTTTTGGAGAAAAACAAGCATCGTTTCAAGAAATCGGGCGAAGTAAAAATCAATGATAACGGTTTGGTGGCATTGGCACTTTTAGTGGCTCAAAGCAATCCTGCCGAAAAAGAATTAATGATAAAATTAGTGATACAACTTATTCAAAACGACAATCAATAAAACAAACCAACAATGAAAGAACCCAAAATAAAGTCGGAAGGCAAATGTGTTTTTTGCGAAAAAAACTTTGCCAAAGCGGGCATCAACCGCCATTTGTCCAAACATTTGGCAGATAAAATTTCGGAAAACAAACCCGGAAAATCATTTCTAATAAAAGCAGAAGCAGACCCGTATTATTACGGAAACTCCGGCTTTTTCCTGTCGCTTTGGGTGGATGGAAACGCTACGATGAAAGACATAGACAGTTTTTTAAGAGCTATATGGTTGGAGTGTTGCGGGCACTTGAGTTCTTTTACCGACCCCCAAAAACGACGCGAACGAGGCGGCGGTTCTATGTACGATTTTTTTGAATTGGAAGAAATGCTGGAAAAAGGAAAAACCAAAGAGTACGAGGAAGAAATGTGGAAAATCAAAGGCGAAATTCCGATGGGAAAAAAAGTGGGCGAAGTTTTTCACAAAAATTATAAAACAGAGTACGAATACGATTTTGGAAGCAGCACCATGCTGTTGCTCACGGCAATGGAAGCATATCCCATAGTTGCCGATAGCCCAATCGTTTTGCTATCTCGAAACGAGCCTCTGGCAATCATCTGCGGAGCATGTGGGCAGGAGCCGGCAGCAGAAATTTGCACGGCACACGACTATGGAGAAAACCATTTGTTCTGTAAAAAATGTGCCAAAAAACACGCCAAAACCTGTGCCGATTTTGACGATTACGCCGCAATGCCCATAGTCAATTCACCACGGATGGGTGAATGCGCTTATACCGGCGGTACGATAGACGAAAAAAGGGACGGCATTTTCGTTGCTAAAACATAAGCCATGATAAAACGCACCTTATACTTCGGCAATCCTGCTTATTTGAAAACCCAAAACGAACAACTGCACATCAGCAGGGGCAAGGATATGGACGACGTAACCGTACCCATAGAAGACGTAGGCGTGCTGATACTGGACCACAACCAAATAACCATAACCCAACCCTTGATGGCCAAACTATTGGCCAACAACGTGGCGCTCATCACCTGCGACCATACGCACCACCCAGTGGGGCTGATGCTGAACCTTGACGGCCACACCCTGCAAAGCCAAAAATTCAAGGAACAAATAGCGGCCACGCAACCGCTAAAGAAACAACTATGGCAGCAAACCATAGAGGCCAAAATACGCAACCAAGCCGCGGTGCTGGCCGCTTTGGGCAAGGCTCCGAAACCTTTGCACACCTTGGGCCAAACCGTAAAAAGCGGCGACAGCGCCAACAACGAGGCCAAGGCCGCCACTTATTATTGGCGCAACTTGTTTGAACCCGAACTGGACTTTCGGCGCGAACGCTACGGCCCCGCGCCCAACAATTTATTGAACTACGGCTATGCCATTTTGCGTGCGGTAGTGGCGCGCAGCTTAGTGGCCTCGGGGCTGCTACCCACGCTGGGCATCTTCCACCGCAACCAATACAATGCCTATTGCCTCGCCGACGACATCATGGAACCCTACCGCCCTTATGTGGACCTTTTGATAGTGCGTAGCCGCGAGGGAGCCTTCCCCGCCGAACTGGACACCCACCACAAACGCCTGTTGCTGGGCATACCCGCCATGGACGTTACCATCGATGGCCGACAAAGCCCGCTGATGAATGCCGTGCAGCGCACTACTGCCTCGCTGAGCAAATGTTACGAAGGCGAACAGAGAAAAATACTGTACCCCCAAATGTAGCCCCGTCAACATTTTGCTATGTATTCCGAACGCCTAAACGCTTATAGAATTATGTGGGTATTGGTATTTTACGATTTGCCCACCGAAACCAAGGTGGACAGGAAGATAGCCGCCAACTTCCGCAAAAAAATGTTGGCCGATGGTTTCCAGATGTTCCAGTTCAGCATATACCTCCGGCATTGTGCCAGCAGGGAAAATGCCGAAGTGCACATCAACCGCACCAAGCTCAACCTGCCGCCAAGGGGCAATGTGGGCATATTGTGCATCACCGACAAACAGTTTGGCGACATGGAAATATTCCGCGGCGCGGAACCGGTAAAAAAAGAAGCACCCGTGCAGCAACTGGAACTTTTTTAGCGGGCGGACAGGACGGAAATAATGCGTGTTCAATGCAAAAAATCGGGGCAATTGCCCCGATTTTTTAAGTCTTCCGAACCAACCAAACCCTTTACCATAGCGACATACAGCCATTTGCGTTGTAAAGAACTAAGGTAGTTCAAAAGTTTGAAAGCAATTCACAAC
>JASGFI010000074.1:0-13533 GCA_047605615.1 Edaphocola sp.
GCTTCACCGCCAAGGACGGCAGGCAGGGCAGCAGGCTGTTCGTGAAGGAGTAGGGGGGTGTAAGACCGCGTTCAAAAACTTTCTATTTCAAATACAGGAAGCATACACAGCGTATTTGTGCATAAAAAGTCGGGGTTATGGAGTAAGAAAGAAACAGAAACCGAACCGAACCCCCTGGAATCGGTCTTGAAAAAATGGTTGGAGCGATTTGTATGCACCACGGTCGGAGAGAACATGCCAGTTTCCTGATTATTGACATACAAAGCGTTGCGCACACTTGGCATTTTAGATTATGGATATGTATCAACCAACTAAGCCCTGCACACAAATGCAGGGCTTAGACATAAAAGGCCAAATGACTGAAATTATTTGGTAGCTTGTTTTTTCTCTTTGATGCGTGCAGACTTGCCGAAACGTTCGCGTTGGTAGTACAACTTGGCACGACGCACACGGCCGCGTTTGTTGACCACTATCGATTCGATATTGGGCGAGTACAAAGGAAACAAACGCTCAACACCCACGCCATCGGATATTTTACGAACGGTAAATGTCTGGGTGCCGCCCTGGCCTTGGCGTTTGATTACATCGCCCTTGAACGACTGGATACGTTCCTTGGCTCCTTCTACTATCTTGTAGTTTACGGTTATATTGTCGCCTGCTCTAAAAGCAGGAACTTCTTTTTTTGTTTTGTACTGTTCTTGTACGAACACAACAGCTTCCATCGTGGTAATTTTTTATAAAATTATATAATGAACACCCTGATTAAAAGGGTAGGGAGCTTATTTTACTTCAGCTACCAATTTCTTAAAGCTTTCCGGCTCGTTCATGGCGAGGTCGGCAAGTACTTTACGGTTAAGGGTTATACCTTTCTGGTTCAGCTTGTTGATGAATACAGAATAGCTAAGGCCTTCCTCGCGGACAGCGGCGTTGATACGTGCGATCCACAAAGTGCGGTAGTCGCGTTTCTTTAATTTCCGGCCTACATATTTGTAGCCAAGACCTTTCTCTAATACGTTTTTGGCAACCGTATAGACGTTTTTGCGTTTGCCGTAGAACCCTTTGGCTTGTTTCAGGACTTTTTTCCTTCTGGCACGAGATGCTACTGCGTTTACTGAACGTGGCATATTTGTTTGTTTTTAAAAAATAATAACTTGCTTTGAAATGGCCGTGCGCTCAATGCTAACGCATCCTAAGCATTCTTTTTACTAAAGGCAGGTTGGCTTTGTCGATAAAAACAGAACCGTCCAGGCGACGCCTGCGGGCAGCAGACTTCTTGGTGAGCAAATGCTTGCGGAAAGCCTTGCGACGGGTAATTTTGCCCGTACCGGTTACTTTAAAAGTCTTCTTAGCCCTTGAATGAGTTTTAACTTTTGGCATGATATTTTATTTGGGAGTGCAAAGGTAGGCAAAAAAAAGCAAAGCCTAATTTAATTTTAAAGAAATATTTCAAAACGCCTTCCAAAGGCGTTTTGTTGGCAACATGGGCAAGCCGGCCAATACCTTTTTGCCCATGTTGGGTTTCACGTCATCGAAGTTTATTCCACGGTTACTGATTTTGCCAAATTACGTGGCTGGTCCACGTTGGTGCCGCGCATAAGGGCTATGTGGTACGACAACAGCTGAAGCGGCACCACGGTGAGCAATGGGCTTAATATTTCCTCGGTAGCGGGTATCTGGATGCAATGGTCGGCCATGGCGGCAATTTCGTTGTCGCCTTCGTTTACTACCGCTATCACCTTTCCGTTGCGTGCCTTTACTTCCTGTATGTTCGATACTATTTTGTCGTGCGCACTGTCGTTGGTGGCCAGTACTACCACGGGCATGTCTTCGTCTATCAAGGCTATGGGGCCGTGTTTCATTTCGGCGGCAGGGTAGCCTTCGGCATGTATGTACGATATTTCCTTGAGCTTCAACGCCCCTTCCAAGGCCACCGGAAAGTTGACGCCGCGCCCCAGGTACAGGAAGTTGGTGGCATCTTTGTACAAAGCTGCTATTTCTTTTATTTGCCCGTCAAGTTCCAGTGCCTTTTTTATTTTTTCCGGGATGTCGGCCAGTTCGTACAGCACCCTGCGGAGGTACGAGGTACTGGTGGTGCCCTTGTGTTGGGCTATTTGCAGGGCCAACAAGGTAAGGATGACTACTTGTGTGGAAAATGCCTTGGTGGAGGCTACGCCTATTTCGGGGCCGGCGTGGGTGTAGCTGCCGGCGTGGGTGGCGCGGGCTATGGAAGAACCAATGACGTTGCAAATGCCGTAAATAAACGCCTGCCTTTCTTTGGCCAATTCGATGGCAGCCAAGGTATCGGCGGTTTCGCCCGATTGCGAAATGGCCAACACCACGTCGCTTTCGTAAATAATGGGGTTCCGGTACCTGAACTCCGAGGCATACTCCACCTCTACCGGAATGCGGGCCAGTTCTTCTATCAGGTATTCGCCCAATAGACCCGCATGGTACGAAGTGCCGCAGGCGGTAACTATAAACCGTTCGGCTTTGTTGATGCGGTTGATGTATTCGCTCACGCCTCCAAGCTTTATCCAGCCACCTTCCGCGCTCATCCTGCCACGCACGGCATCGGCCAACACTTTGGGCTGTTCAAATATTTCCTTGAGCATGAAATGGTCGAAGCCGCCTTTTTCTATGGCTTCCAGGTCCAACTCCAGTTCTTCGATAAATGGCGTTTTTTCTATGTTGCCCAAGGTTTTTATGTGCATTTCGCCGTTGCGGCTCACTACGGCATATTCCTTGTCGTCGAGGTACACCACGTTTTTGGTGTATTCTATTATGGGCGATGCGTCCGAGGCCACGAAAAATTCCTTTTTGCCCACGCCCACTACCAGGGGGCTGCCTTTTCGGGCGGCAATCAGGGTGTCGGGGCCTTCCTTGTCCAACACCACTATTGCGTAGGCGCCTATTACTTCGTTCAGTGCTATGCGTACCGCATCTTCCAGCGTGCCGGCCTCTTGCTTGAATATTTCTTCTATTAAGTTGACCAACACTTCTGTGTCGGTTTCCGAATGGAAAACATAACCGCGTTTTTTGAGTTGCTCTTTCAAGGTGGCATAGTTTTCTATTATGCCGTTGTGTACTATGGCCAGCCTGCCCGAATTGGAAAGGTGCGGGTGCGCGTTTACGTCGTTCGGGACGCCATGCGTTGCCCAGCGCGTATGGCCTATGCCTATGCTGCCCGAAACGTTGTTTTGCTCCGCAAAATGTTCCAGGTTCTTGACCTTGCCGGCTTTTTTGTACAAGTGAAATATTTCTTCTGAGAGCATGACCACGCCCGCGCTGTCATAGCCGCGGTATTCGAGGCGTTCAAGCCCTTTGGTCAATATCGGGTAAGCATTTTGGGGGCCTACGTAGGCTACGATTCCGCACATAATATTTTAGAGGATTCTATTCTTGCAGAGCAAAAAAATATTTAAATGAGTATTGGGTTGCTTTGATGCCGCAAATAACGTGCCGATTGTCATTTACGCACCGGGTGAATATTTTCGGTGGTCGGTTTAATCGGTCTCGCAAATTTTCGGAAAGTTAGGGGTAAAAACCGTAGCATGGCAAGCATAGCTTGTTAAAATTCGTGCCAAATTTATAAAAAAAAGCCCCTAACATACTATTAAAGGCTTTTCCTGTTGGGGGCGAACCGTCCTAATCTTCCGCAAGGGATTTGTACAAATCCCATAATGGGTCGATGTTTTCCAGCCAATCCGCATTGTACGGGATTACTTTCCTGGTCTTGGTGGCCTTGAATTCGGATTTCGTTTCTTTGTTCAGGTCTTCTTCGCCGTGGACAATCACGTCCGCATATTTGCAGGCACCATGTACCAGTGCTTGGTTGTCGGTATTATTGTATGGTTCCACGTCTTTGTCTTTTATGGCCGAACTGTTCAGTAATTTCTTGATGAAATCATCGCCAAGCGTTTCGGTAAATTGTGGGTTTTGTGCCGTATAAATCGTTTTTGCGCTGGCAAATACCGGTTCTTTTTTGTACGATGTTTTAAGGAACATGGGTATGAGCGAGGCCATCCAGCCGTGGCAATGTATAACGTCGGGCGGCCAGCCAAATTTCTTCACTATCTCCAGGGCCGACTTGCAAAAGAAAATCAACCGTTCGGGGTTGTCTTCGTAGAATTGCTCGTGTTCGTCGCGGAAAACGAATTTCCTTTTGAAGAAATCCTCATTGTCCATGAAATATACCTGTAGCCGGGCATTGGGCAAGGAGGCCACTTTTATCAACAAAGGGTGGTCGTCTTTGTCCACCACGACGTTTATGCCGCTCAGCCTCACCACTTCGTGCAAGCGGTGCCTCCTTTCGTTGATGATGCCGAAACGCGGCATGATAACCCTTATTTCGTATCCCGAATCGAACGTCTTTACCGATAGTTTATTGAGTATCTTGGCGAAGTCGGTAATTTCAAGATAGGGGGAAATCTCATTGGTAATGATGAGGATGCGCTTTTTGCTTTGGATTGACATGAACAAATTGAGTTGTTGCTATAGGAATGTGTTTTTGCCGGCATCGTTCAGCGTTGGGTAATGCAAGAGGATACCAACTTTCGTTATTTTGTTTTTTGCGCGTGGTTCTTACCGAAAACGGACGTTCATTGCCCGATATTTTTTTTAATTTTTTGGCAAAATGCGGCCTTTTTCACGTAGGTTTGGCCGCAAAGTTACGGAAATATTGCATAATCACCGGAAAATGTACGTCGTGCGCTATTTGTCCGCGCATCTTCCCGAAATATATCAAGGCATACCATGTTCATTTTTAAGAAAATAACAGATTTGAAACCTTGGGTTGACCAACAAAAGCAACTGGGTTTTTCCATTGGTTTCGTGCCCACCATGGGTGCGTTGCACCAAGGGCATTTGTCGTTGGTGGCCGAAAGCAAGAAAGGCAGCGGCCTCACGGTAGCCAGCATTTTTGTAAACCCCACCCAGTTCAACGATTTGGCCGATTTGGAAAAATATCCGCGCACCACCGAACAGGACATAAAGCTGCTCTCGGGTGCGGGTTGCGATGTGTTGTTCTTGCCGGATGTGGCGGAAATGTACCCCGGTAATTTGAAATTGGACAAAGCCTACGACCTTGGCTACGTGGAAACCGTGCTGGACGGCGCTTCGCGCCCCGGCCACTTTCAGGGGGTGGCCCAAGTGGTGGAGAAATTGCTGGACATAGTGCAGCCCGACGAGCTGTATATGGGCCAAAAAGATTTTCAGCAAATAGCGGTGATAAAAAGGTTGCTTTCGCTGAAAAAATCGAACATTGTGTTGGTGCCGGTACCCACCAAACGCGAACCCGACGGCCTTGCCATGAGCAGCCGCAACACACGGCTCTCCGAAGCGCAGCGCAACACGGCCAATTTGTTGTACCAATGCTTAGTGTCCATACAGGCAAAAAAAGACATCCAGTCTTTTGGGGTGATACGCAAGGAATGTTGGGATTTATTGGAGAACAAGGGTGTGCAACCCGATTACATAACCCTTGCCGATGCGGCAACGCTGGAAATATTGTCCGATTTTGACCAAAGCCGAAACATGGTGGCGCTTATGGCCGCCTTTGTGGGCGAAGTGCGCCTGATAGACAACCTCATTTTATGACATCGGGGGGCCGAAGCAATGTAGCGGGGTGTATTTGGCGGGAGATGCAAAGCCCGTGCCTGTCTGAAAATATGAAACCGGCCAATCGTTTTGGATTTGGCCGGTTTTATCGTGTAAGGCTTGGAGTTCAGTTGGCAGAAATACGTATGCCCTTGATGCGGCCAAGAATCGTGTCGGCTACAGGATGCAGGTTCATCTTGTTGCAGTAGCGCCAAATCTCCAAAATATAATCTTGGTTGAACAATACGTCCCGCCAACCAAAACTTATTTCGGAGGTTTTAAGTATTTTGTCGAGTGCATCGTCATAGGCCGACTTGCCCAATTGGTTTTCGATAGCCATATATGCACCGGTTCCTTGTGTTCGATTCATTTTGTTTGTTGTTGCTTGTTGTTAAAATACTGATACTACATTCATGCAATACTTAGGCGGTTGTTTTTCGCCCATAAGTAATTAATGCAAGATTTCAACGCCCACACATGAATATGGTTTGGGTAAGTAGGGTGGTCAATTGTTTTCAATAATGGCAGTAACTGTTTACTTATGCTCTATTTTTTTTGCTTTTATAGCCAAATAAATCACCAAAAACCGTTGGTATTTTCATCATTCTACTTTCAAAGAATTGGTGCAAGGTAGTTGCGTTATGTTATTTCTCCAAAAAAAAATCAAAAAAAGTGAGTGTTTACTAAGTACTAAATAATTCTATTTGGTAATATTGGTGAATATGTATGTTCATTATTGGTTATGTTGGTTTGTATTTGGCGGAGGCAATCGTTTTGCGGCGTTGTTTGCCATGGTTTTTTGGGGTAGCGGGTGCTTGCCGTAGCCCAAAACCATGAAGTGATTGCCAAATAAAACCGATAAACTATCTTGCGCCCCAACATGAATGTAATAGTCAATACTGCGGCAGATACGCTGAAGGCGGGTGGGGCAATACTTTATCCCACCGATACGGTATGGGGCTTGGGCTGCGATGCGACCAATATTGGTGCCGTGTCGCGCATATATCGACTAAAGCAAAGAGACGAGGCCAAAAGCATGATTATATTGTTGGCCGAGGCCAAAGACATATTTAAATACGTGGCCAATCCGCATCCCGACATAGTAAGCATCATCAAAGGTTTTGAACGCCCCACCACGGTTATTTACGAACAGGCATTGGGCTTGCCGGACAATCTCGTAAACAAAGACGGCAGCATAGCCATAAGGGTTACGAAAGATGCTCTGTGCAAACGGATAATAAAAAAACTGGGCGCGCCATTGGTGTCCACATCGGCAAACATTAGCGGCGAGCCTACTCCGGTAAGCTATAAGGACATAAGCGCAGCGATAAAATCATCGGTAGATTATATAGTGCCGCTAAGGCAGGACGAAGAAGCGGGGGCGCAACCTTCGAGCATCGTAAAGGTAGGCGCAGATGGGCAGGTAGAGGTGATGCGTGCATAAGTAAATTAGGTATTATGCCCTGTGTGCGTGGGCAGTCGATGCAATGTTTCGTGAGCTTGACGCAAAAAAACATGGTGGTGGCGGGGTTGCGCCCCATAGGGGCGCAACTTTATTTTCGCTATTCTTTTGCGGCCTTTTTATAACTTCGCCGCCCCTTCGGCATTTTTGCTTTGGGGAAAAATAAGGATAAAAAAATGAGTAAAACAATAACACTGCCCTCGGAAGTAGCCAAGCGTTTGGGTTTGCCGGAAAAAAATGTAATCGCGGTGCTGGAATTATTGAACGGAGGTGCCACCATTCCCTTCATAGCGCGCTACAGAAAGGATAGCACGGGTGCCATGGACGAGGTGCAAATCCAAAAAATACAAGAAGAAGCCAAGTTTTTGCAGGAATTTGGCGACAGGAAAAATTTCATAGAAAAAACCATTGCCGAGCAAGGCAAAATGACCGACGAACTGCAAGGCAGATTGGATGCGGCCGCTACCATAACCGAACTGGAAGACATATACCTGCCCTATAAACCCAAGCGAAAAACCAAGGCGCAAACTGCCCGCGAAAATGGCTTGGAACCCTTGGCCATGCTGCTTTTGGAGCAACGGCAAGGCGTGGCGAAAGAATTGGCTGCACCATTTGTTACGGAAGCGGTAGCCGATGCCGATGCCGCCCTGCAAGGTGCACGCGACATAATAGCCGAAATAATGAACGAAGATGCCACGGTACGGGCAGGTATGCGCAACCTGTTTGAACGGAGCGCAACGGTACAAAGCAAAGTGCTGGCCGACAAAGAGCAGGAAGGCCAAAAATATAAAGACTACTTCGACTTTGCCGAACCTGTAAGCAAAATACCCTCGCACCGCTTGCTGGCCATAATGCGTGGTTTCATGGAAGGCGTATTGCGCATGGCCATAGCACCCGAAGAAGAAGATGCTTTGGCTTTTCTGGAAAAAAAATATGTGACCTCTACCAATGAGGCCGCCGAGCAGGTAAAGCGAGCGGCAAAGGACGCTTATAGAAGGTTGTTGCAGCCCTCGTTGGAAAGCGAGTTCCGTACCGCACTTAAATCGAAAGCAGATGAAGAAGCCATAGGTGTATTTGCCGAAAACCTGCGCCAGTTGCTTCTTTCGTCGCCATTGGGCAGCAAGAAAATACTGGCCATAGACCCCGGTTACCGCACGGGCTGCAAGGTGGTGGTGCTGGACGAAAAAGGCGAACTGCAACATTCCGACCTGATATATGTGCATGAAAAAAACTACAAACTGGACGAGGCCAAACATAAAGTGGCAGGTTTGGTACACAAATATGCCGTACAGGCATTTGCCATAGGCAACGGCACGGCAGGCAGGGAAACGGAGCAGTTCGTAAAAGGATTGAACACTGGTTTGCCTGTCTTTTTGGTCAACGAAGATGGCGCATCGGTATATTCGGCAAGCGAAATAGCAAGGCAGGAATTTCCGGATAAAGATGTAACGGTACGTGGCGCAGTAAGCATAGGCAGGAGGTTGATGGACCCACTGGCCGAACTGGTAAAAATAGACCCCAAAAGCATAGGCGTAGGGCAGTACCAGCATGACGTGAACCAAGTAAGGCTAAAAGAAAAGCTGGACCAAACGGTGGAAAGTTGCGTAAATGCCGTAGGCGTAAACCTCAATACGGCGGGCAAACACCTGTTGAGCTACGTGAGCGGCATAGGCCCTGCCTTGGCCGAGAATATAGTGCAATACCGAAAGGAACATGGCCGGTTTCGTAGCCGTAAACAGTTGCTGGAGGTAAACAGGCTGGGCAATAAAGCCTACGAACAATGCGCCGGTTTTTTGCGCATACCCGATGCCGAACATCCATTAGATGCCAGCGGCGTGCACCCCGAGGCTTATGCGGTGGTAGAAAAAATGGCCGCCGATGCAGGATTGCAGCTTAAAGATGTGATAGGCAACGAAACCATAGTCGCTACCATGGCACTGCCAAATTATGTTACGAGCGAAGTGGGGCTGCACACCCTGCAAGACATACTGAAAGAGTTGAAGAAGCCCGGCCTGGACCCCCGTAGCGAGGCGCAGGTGGTAGAGTTTGCGCAGATATACGGCATAGAAGACGTGCAGGTAGGCATGGTGGTGCCGGGTGTGGTAACTAACCTTACCCGTTTCGGCGCTTTCGTAGATATAGGCGTAAAGCAAGATGGACTGGTGCACGTGTCGGAGGTGGCGCATAGGTATATAACCGACCCATCGGAAGTGCTGAAGTTGAACGACAGGGTAATGGTAAAAGTTACGGAAGTGGATGTGGCCCGCAAGCGCATAGCGCTTTCCATCAAACAAACACAAGAAAAACCGCCCGCAGCAGCCAAGCCAAAGCCTGCAACGAGTAGGCCTATGGGGCATCAACAAAAACCGCAGGCAACCAACAACATGGTAGATGCTTTGAGCGACTTAAGGAAGAAATTCGGGAAGTAGGGGGGCTTACGGTTCGGGTAGATGAATAGCTGAGGTTTTATGCTTGCAGACAAGCTATACTTCGCACCGGGTAAAGATGTGCAATCGGATTTCGTTGGTCCATTGTGCGACATTCAAGAAAAAATCTTTTTATTCCCGCTTTGTCATGCCGTAGGCATCTATGCAGGGTGTTTTTAGTTCCTTTCAGGATGACAAGGGGGAGTGCCGTAATTGTGTTTTTACATGGTTGTTTTGGCAACGGGATTGGAATAGTATTGCCAACACGGGCAACCAAGTTCCTTGGAGCCTCGGTGCGATATTCATTGCACAAAACTATGCGGCGTGCAGTATAAATGCATGCCCCACTTGTCGTGCCGTTGTGATTACTTCTTTTGTGCCGTGGTGTCTTTGCTGGCAAATATCAGGCTATTTTTGAAGCGCAAATTGTGCAAAAATGCACGGCACCGAACACAAAACCCTGTTTCATCGCATAAGAAAGCGGCTACACATCGTTGTAGCCGCTTTCTTTATCTTCCCGATTGATATTTATTAGGCAGAAACAACCGCTTTGCTCAGTACCGCCGCCATGGTCTTGCCTATGTCGGCGGGGCTGGCCACTACGTTGATGCCACATTCGCCCATTATTTTCATTTTGGCGGCAGCGGTATCGTCCGCGCCACCTACTATGGCACCGGCGTGGCCCATGCGGCGGCCCGGAGGTGCTGTTTGTCCGGCTATGAAGCCCACCACGGGTTTGCGCATATTGTCTTTCAGCCAGAGGGCGGCCTCGGCTTCCATGTTGCCGCCTATTTCGCCTATCATGATGATGCCTTCGGTTTCCGGGTCGTTCATCAATAACTCCACGGCTTCCTTGGTGGTAGTGCCTATGATGGGGTCGCCGCCTATGCCTATGGCGGTGGATATGCCCAAACCTGCTTTTACCGATTGGTCGGCAGCTTCATAAGTAAGCGTACCCGATTTGGACACGATGCCGATTGTTCCGGGCTTAAACACGAAACCCGGCATAATGCCCACCTTGGCTTCGCCGGCAGTGATTACGCCGGGGCAGTTGGGGCCTATGAGGCGGCAATCGCGGCCTTTGATGTATTCGCGGGCTTTTACCATGTCTTGTACGGGAATGCCTTCGGTAATGCAAATGATTACTTTGATGCCCGCATCGGCGGCTTCCATAACGGCATCGGCTGCAAATGCCGGTGGTACAAAGATGATGGAGGTGTCGGCATCTGCTTGAACTACCGCGTCTTTCACGGTGTTGAATACCGGGCGGTCCAGGTGCGTGGTGCCGCCTTTGCCGGGCGTAACGCCGCCTACCACATTGGTGCCGTATTCTATCATTTGCGTAGCGTGGAAAGTACCTTCCGTACCGGTAAAGCCCTGTACTATTACTTTGGAGTCTTTATTGACTAATACAGCCATTGTTTAAAGTTTGAGAATTATGGAATATGTTTGGGCCAAATGCAAAATTCAATATCGAAAGTGCCGCAAATGTACAATAACTACCGATAAATGCCAATAGGGGGAGGCAGTTCCTTCGTCTTTTTGCGCTTAGTTGATATAGTTTTCAATGTGCATGGGGGGCTATATGTCGGTGCTGTCTGCCGGGTAGGTTTCTTCCTGCTCGTTGCCATTGCGCGATTCGGCATCGGCCACTTTCTGCGCAAAATTGATGATTTGCATCAGCGAGTTTTCGTCTTTGTTTTGGAATTTCACTTCAAAATATATTTCCGTTGATTTCTTTGACGGTTTTTTGCTGTAGCCGGTAATGGATTCTATCAGTTTTTTGCCATCGGCAAACACGGCGGTATCTTCTTTGCCATACAGCAAATCGAGCGGCAAAGGCCGTATCGAATTTTTTATGTCGGCATAAAACGCAGTAGGTTTCTCTTTCAATTCCGAAGGTATATTGGCGGGCACAGCGGCGTTTTGGGTAGCCGCCGCGGCCACGGCAGCATCGTTGGACACTGCTGCATAATTTCCTTTCACTACCAAGGTGGCAAATTCGCCCAATTTATAAATACCCGCACCGGCTTGGGTAAGGATTTCGTTTTGCAAGGCCACCTGCATCAATTGGTCAAAAGCCGCGTGGTCGCCAATTTTGAATACCATGTTGGCCTTGAAGTGGGGCGTGGGGCTGGTGTAGCTGTAATTTTCGTCCCCCATGGCGTAAGAGCGGCTCTCGGTTTTTATGGTAAAATCGGCGACGGAAACCAAGAAATCGCCCGTGAAGGCGGCCAATACTTTATCGGTACTTAGCCCATATTCTTTCAGGGCGCTTTCTACCAAGGGGTATTGGCCCAGGCTGTCTATCAACACTTTCACCCCTTTTGGGTCGAAATGGGTGTCCAGCATCAGGTTCATTTGCCGGCCGGGTATGTGGTGCAGCAAATCGTCGTTGTCGTTATTGCTTTCAAAGGCGGCGAGTATGGCACCCATGGTGGGGTTGTAATGGTAGTTGGCGGTACCCATTACTTTGCCTTTTTCAAAATCCACCCCGCCTATTACGTAGGCATCTTTTACCAATTTTTTTTGCGTGGCCAATATGGCACCGGGACTGCCCATCTGGTCTTGGGGCAGGGTAGCGGCCATTACTTCGTAATTGACCCAATAGCCAATATCGTGGTTGTTTTCGGCCATTTCCTTGAAGTTCTCCGCGCTTGCCAGGCTTTCTTCTTTTTTAAGGTTAAATGTTTCGGCTACCGCCGCTGCCAGGCTTTGGCCGTTGCTGGTATTGTCGTAATAATCGCCCCCGGCCGAAACTACTATGGCCGTGTGTTCGTCCCAGCCGATGGCTGCATTTTCGCTTATGGCGGCTACGACCCAAGCACCGTTTTTGGTTGCTTGGAGGCTGGGGAATTTCGACTTAAGGAAGGCGTTGAAATTATCTGCTTTTTTCAAGGGCAGTATGATGACGAAACGGCTGCCGCCGCTGAATCGTTGGTCGGCTACGGCGTAGGCATAAAAAGTGCTTAGCGGGTCTATGCCGGTTTTTTCGAGGTCCAAATTTGTGCTGTCGCTGCCGAGGTACTTGGATATTTGCTGCATGAGCGAACTGCCGGAGAGGGAACTCAGCACTATTTTTTTTGCCAGCCGCTCCGTGTTGAGGCTGATAACGCCTATGGCATTCTTGGATATGTAACGGGTTTGGTCATCGTTGCGGCTGCAACCTGCCCATGCCACGGCGAGCAGCAGCAAAATGGGCAACACTGAATATCTGTTCTTCATGAAACCGGTAAATTGGGCGCAAATTTACTAAAGCAAGTTTAGAGCTTGTTCGAAATTCATTTATTTTTCTTGCGGTTCTTTTCGGCATACACGCACCCTCTCGATGTAGTGCGTGTTCAAGGGGAAAATTGACGAGGGGGGAATTTTAATGCTCTATAAATTAGGTAGAAATAGTAGGCAATTGTACTTTTGCGAGAAATTTTTCTAACCTAATAGCTAAGGCATGGGTGAGCGGGCAGCCTCAAGGTTATATGTTGACGGGCAGGTAGTGCGTGTGGTCGCTGGTTTGGCAGCGGCCTTGACCGTGTTGACGATATGGACACATTGGACGTTTCCGGTATTTTTTCTTGCTGCCGATTTTGCCGTCAGGGCGTTTACGCAGGACACCTCGCCATTGGCAGGCTTGGCCAAGGAGCTGGCACGGATAATGAAGTTGCGGCCCAAGCGCGTTTTTGCACCGCCAAAACGGTTTGCGGCCGCATTGGGGTTTGTGTTTGCCGCCGCTACATTGCTGTTGCTCATTTTCAATAATCCCGTGGCTGATTATGTGGCTTGTGTATTGCTGGTTTGTGCCGTGCTGGAGTCGGTCTTTGGCCTGTGCCTGGGCTGCTATGTGTATAATTGGCTTGTGCTGCCCATTGTGGCGGCCATCGACAAGTTGCAAGGTGGACGAGGTAAACAACAAGGGAGTTGACACTAAATATTGCTCGGTATTGTTAATTCGGGATGGATTCAAACAGTTTCTATATAATTTTCACATCAAGGCCCTGCCTAAGTTCAAGACTCAAATGCAACACCTTAGCCAAATTATTTTGGGGGTACCCC